>DASRXR010000664.1:0-10125 GCA_035687405.1 Polyangiales bacterium | reverse complement strand
GACTCCTCACGGATTCAAGTTCCGCATTCTCCCCAGAACAGCCCAGGGGGTCCCTGACGCAATGCCGCGCCACCGCCCCGCATGCCGAGCTCGCGGCAGCCGACCGACCGCGGACCGACGCAGGGCATTCGTGGATCGCTCGTCGCCCGCAGCAGGACGTGCGTGACGTTCGCTGCGGCCTCGCCTTGGCGAACAAACCGCGCGGACGCACTCGCCGATCGCTCAGCAGGCGCGCGAGAAGAGCGCGACGCCGGTGCGGAGATCTCTTCCCGCATCGGTCGCAGCAACATCTCGGGCGGCAATACCGTCCCGACGGACTTCGACAAAGCTCCTCCGGACTGCTCTGCGTCAATCCATCTCAAGGCTTCGCGCTTCACTGTCAGCTTCTCGGCTTGCGTGCTCGTCCAACTCGAACAAACGCCTCAACACCCAGTCGTAGTCGAGGCTTTCTCCCGACCAATGCGCATCGGCCGTTGCTGGCGTTATGTCCACTTTCGCCTTCTCATTCGACTCGCGAAGCATCGTGCAACCCTTCGATGCCTCGACACCGTTCAACGGCGGAGCGATTTGAACGAGCCGACCATCCGGACGCACGAACTCGAAACCGGCTGGCGACCTCTCGATCGTATAGCCGTATTCATGCACGAAGCGATGATGCCGCCGACATAGCAACACCAGATTGCCGAGACTCGTCGCGCCACCATCAACCCAATGCTGTATGTGATGCGCATCGACGAAACGACTGTTCGTACAACCCGGGAACTGACACATGCCGTCTCGCGCCTTCAACGCTCGACGCAACGCTGTTGGAATCGAACGGGTTTTACGCCCGACATCCAATGGATCAGCATCCGCATCGTCGACAATCTTCACCAGACTCGCATCGCACGAGATTCTTCGCGCTGTGGCCGGCGGAATGCTGACCTGGTCATCTATCAGACACCGACCTTCCGCCGTCTCGTCGTGCAACACAGTCTCATCGACGTGAATGTTGATGAGCTGACGATCAGGGCCTGACGCCGGCGATGCACCACCGGTCAGGAACGTCTCCGCCATCAACGCAATCGCGTCGGCATTGCGCGCTCCGGCCTTGTCTAGCGGCACATCCGGGGTCGGGCACGATTCACGTGAATCGCGCTCCGCATCACTCAACACGGTACACGCCGCACGCAGAGCACTCATGAACTGACTGCCCTGCTCCGGCGCCAACCGCGCCCTAATCACAACCGTCCCATCGATATCTACGAACGCTTGCAAGTAGCGGTCCGCGTAGCGCTTGTTGGCCACGTCCCGCTCGTCGGCACGCTGTAGGCGACGATAGACGCGAACGAGCTTCTCAACGTGATTGACGGTTCCTTGTTCCGCAATGGAGAGGAGAACCGATTCATTCGCAGGTGTCGCTACGCGGGTTAAGGCTCTGACCTTGCAGTAGCTTATGACGCCGCGGCGCATCGCATCGGATAACTTCGGGAGTTGCTCGAGCGCTCGCGCGACACGAACCTTTTCTCTCGCCGCAATCAGGCCAATGCCGCATCTCCAACTCAACCAATGCGCACACGACGCGATCCCAATACCAACGTGACCGCCTCGCCGATCGAACTCGGCCAGCAACACCAAGAAACGGTAGTTGCCCGCATTGAGATGACCCGCAAGACTGGTCAACTCTCGCTCTAGAGCCTCGAGCTCTGCAGCACGGTCAGTGCGAGGCGGAAGCGCCATCAAACCTGGCTCATCCACCGCGTAATCGGTTTCGATCGCGAACGTCATACACAGTGTGTAGTGACGCGCTGCTCAGGTGCACAGTGCAAAAGTCATTGCCGACAGACGCGGCTGCGAGGCCACACGATGCGATCGTCAGCTCACCGAAGACTCGACGGCGCAAGTCTGCGCTTCACCGCGCCCCTCGACTCACGGAGGACAGGACGCCGCCGCCTTCTTCTCCGGATTGCCCGCATGCAGATCCCGACATGAATCGCTGTCGTCTGGCCAACACTGGCATGCAGTCAATCCGACCATCGTCAGCGTGAAGCAACACGGGTAGTTGACCGCACATCCTCCGGACCCACCCGGGCCCACTACGCAACCGCATGAATCGAGGACATTCATGCAGATCCACTCGGTCGCGCCGCTACCAGCTGCCCCCGACGCAGGCTGATCGTCCGGAACGTCGCCGCTGCCGGCCTCAGGACCCGCACCCGCAACACCCACGGGGCTCGAACCACCCTTCCCGGCTCCACCCGACGCACCCGCTCCGCCCTTGCCGCCAATGGCGGCAGGTCCATCAGAACCTGCAGCACCGCCGGTAGAGCCCTCGTCGACACCACCATCACCTGCGTGATTCGGCGAGCCTGCACGGCCGCCCGAACCCGCTCGACCAGCCCCGCCCGCACCGGCTCGCGCGCCACGGCCTCCACTGCCGCCATCAGCTGCTGAGCGCTGCGAGGACCCTTCCGCTTCACCCGCACCCGCGTTGAGCTCACCGGCATCCGCATGAGGCCCGGAGGCCCCTCGCGTCATTCCGATCGTCAGATCGTCGACTAACAACGCCATGCTATCGGCCGAGGCGATTGTGACCGATCCAGCGATCGGCTCATCCTCTGATAGCCGAACTTCGACGTCGAACGTCAGCGGCAACAGGCTCGGTAGAACGTTCGCGGTAGGCAACTCGCCCTCCCACACGACACTGCCACGCGGGACGCACTCACTCGAATCCGCACTGGTCGCAATCAACTTCTTCTGATTCTGCTTGATGCTGAGAAGTACGCTGAGCTTGTCATCACCACACGGAAACGCGTCCGCAGTCCACAGATCGCCAAAGTCGATTCGCGTGGTCTGGCTCGCACTTTTGTCCTTGATGGAGGTGCATGCCGCTAGGAGTGACGGGGCGAGCGCTGCACAGGAGAAACCGAAGAGCCACCATCGCCGCATTGCTCGCGCGTCACGATTCACTTCAACACATCTCCTGCGTCACGTGTGCTCCGCGCCTAGCATGAACACGAAGCGAGCCGCAACGAGGCAACCCTCACACGACTAACTCGCGGCGTCGAACGCGTACGAAATGCGCCGTTGCCACCACTAGCGGCGGAGATCTACCGCGAGCACTGAGCTCACTTCGGCTTGCGCAACTGAAGCGCTACTTCCTTCTGGTCCGGATGCTCGTCGAGGAAGGCCGCAAAGCTTTCGTCGCTGATCTCGACTTGCAAGTCGCCGGTGACTTTGGCCTGACAACCCAATCGCGAGGTCATCTTTACGTCGACAGCCTTGTCGAGAATGTCGAACTCCTCGTCCTCGACCTCCGAGGTTTCGTCGAAGCCCTTCACGACGTAGACGTGGCACGTGGAGCACGCACAGACACCACCACACCGATCGCCCTCTGGCGCACCAGCCTTGCGCGCAGCCTGGAGGATCGTGGTGCCCTCAGGCACTTCGACCTCGAGATTCTCCTTGATGAAACGAACTTTCGGCATGTCACTCTTTCACGGGACCCAGATGGGGCTCGATGCCCTTCGCAGTCGCAGTCTCACGTTCGAGGTCAACAACCGAGCGACCGGCGAGAGCTTGCGCAATGCTGCGATCCATCCGCCGGCCCGCAAAGGGCTTGCTGACGTGGTCGAGGTCTTCGATCCGCGACGCAATCAATCGGTGATCGTCGCCGCTCATGGCGGCAACCAATGCTGCCATCGCCGCGTCGATGCGCGGACGTTCTTCCGGCAACACGAGGGGAGCATCCGAGACGAGCGCAGTCTGCAAGGCACCCAACACGCGGTCAGCCTCGGTGCGCTGCTCACGAAGCGCGCGGGCGCTGACGTCAGCCTCGGCGTGATCGTACGCATCGAGCAACATGCGCTCGATGTCGGAGTCACTCAAACCGTAACTCGGCTTGACGTCGATGCGCTGCTCGATGCCAGTGGTCTGCTCTCGCGCTGAGACTTTCAAAATGCCGTCGACGTCCACGTCGAACCGCACTTCGAGGCGCGCGAGGCCGGCCGGCATCGGGGGGATGCCCTTCAAAATGAAGTGCGCAAGCGACCGGTTGTCGGCGGCCAACTCGCGCTCGCCCTGCACGACGTGCAACGTGAAACCGGTTTGATTGTCTGCGTAGGTCGTGAAGACCTGCGCCGCAGCAGCCGGCACCGCGGTATTGCGCGGCAAAATCTTTTCGACGACGCCACCCATCGCTTCGACACCGAGCGAGAGGGGAAGGACGTCTAAAAGCAGGACGTCCTCGCGCGCATTCTGGCCCGCGAGCAAATCCGCCTGAATCGCAGCACCGATGGCCACAACCTGATCAGGATCGATGCTGGTGAGCGGCGGTCTGCCAAACAGCTCTTCGACGTACTTGCGCACGAGCGGCACGCGGGTCGCACCGCCGACTAAGATCACACCGTCTAGCTGGTCTGGGCGCAGACCTGCATCTCGCAGCGCACGGCGGCAGGCCAAACCGGTTCGTTCGACGAGCGCCTGAATCAAGCTTTCGAACTCGGCGCGTGTGATCGAAAAATCAACCGTCGACCCGTCCGGGAGCTCGATGTCGGCCGCAACGCTGTCACGCTCGGTGAGCGCGTGTTTGATGCTGCGGGCACCGGTCCGCGCGATGCTGACTTGCTGCGCGGACGCCGTTCGCCAATCGCTGACACCCATGCGCTGGAGAACCTTCTCCGCGAGCGCGCGATCCATGTCATCGCCGCCGAGTTGGCTGTCGCCGCCGGTCGAGCGGACCTGAAAAACGCCATCGTCGAGCACGAGAACGGTGACGTCGAAAGTGCCTCCACCGAGGTCGTACACGGCAAAGGTGCCGTTCTGCTTACTGTCCAGGCCATACGCGAGGGCGGCCGCAGTGGGCTCGTTCAGCAAGCGCAACACTGACAAGCCCGCGAGGCGGCCCGCGTCTTTAGTCGCCTGACGTTGCGCATCGTCGAAGTACGCAGGGACGGTGATCACGACGCCGCCGACCTCACCGAGCTCATCTTCGGCCTGGTGTTTCAGCTCGCGCAGAATCTCGGCACTGACTTCGACCGGCGTCACGGTGCGCTCACCGGCGACGCTGAACTTCACGACGGGCCCAGCATCGGCCGCAAAGCGATACGATCCGAGGCGCTTGGTTTCCGCATCACCTGCGCCGCGACCCATGAACCGTTTGACACTGACGATTGTGTCTTCGGGAAAGTCGCGAAGGCGCTTGAGCGCTTCTTTGCCGACGATCACACCGCCGTCCGCACGATACGAAACGGCCGAGGGCACGAGCGCCTCGTTGTCACAGTCGAGGACACAAGTTGCACCACCGACGAGCGGCACGTACGCGACCAGACTATGCGTGGTCCCGAGATCGATGCCGACAGGCCGCGGACTCGCAGCCGGATCATGGATTTGCATCAACGCCATAACGGATCTCTAAGACAGCGCCTCGTCTTCGAACACCGCTACTTCGTCGAGAAAGCGCTGGTAATACTTGAGCCTGGAAATCATCGCGCGAATCGGAACCAACGCCTCTGCGGGCGGCGGCTCCGGCAATGCGGCAAACGCGCGCGTGAGGCGGCCTCGCGCCTCGTCTCGGTCGGTCGTCACACGTTTCGAAAGCTTCGCGACCTCAGCCGCATCGCGCGAAGCCTTCGCTTCGCTGAGCGACTCGCGCAGCTCCATCATCTCCATCAACAACTCGGGGTCGGCCTTCTCACTCGGGTCGACCACGGGAACTCCAGCCTCGCCGCTGAGAGCGGCAAGGAGGGCCTCGGCACGGCGCTGAGCATCGCGCAGTGTGCGATACGCCTCATTCACCTCGACCGCCTTCTGGAGCTTCATACGGCGCTCCGCGGGTGCCGCCTGGATGTGTCGATCGGGGTGCAGCGTGCGCTGCAAGTCCCGATAGCGGCGCTCGAGCTCGGCCTCGTCGAGGTCGTAGCGGCGCGCGAGGCCCAATGTCAAAAACGGGTCCACAACGCGCGCTCCGCTCAGATCTGGAACGATTCGCCGCAGCCGCAGCCGCTCTTTTCGTTCGGATTCACGAAGCGAAAGCCGTGCTGCATGAGCTTGACCTCGTAGTCGAGCACCGAGCCGCGCAGGTACACCAAGCTCTTCGGATCGACGACGACCTGCAGACCTTCGAAGTCGAACTTGTGATCGCGGTCGCGAACCTTGTCCGAAAACTCGATCGCATACGACACGCCGGAACAGCCGCCACCACGCACGCCGAGGCGCAACGACGCACTCGGCGTGCCGCGCTTCACGAGCGCAGACTTGGCCATCTCGATCGCTTTCTTCGTGAGACGCACAACCTGGCTCTCATCGACGCTATTCGCCGCGAGCACGGGAATGTGCTCACTCGGATCGGTCTTTGGGGCTGTGCTTCGGTTGAGAGACATGGCTTCGCTGTTCGGGCAGTCTGCCCGTCACTCCTGAACGGTGGGTTGAGACTCGGCAACAGGCTTCACGACTTCCTCGTGACGGCCGTGCTGCTGCTTCTTTCGAAAGTCCGCAATCGCACTCTTGATCGCGTCTTCAGCCAACACCGAGCAGTGAATCTTCACCGGCGGCAGGTTGAGCTCTTCCACGATCTGAGAGTTTTTGAGCGTGAGCGCCTCGTCGATCGTCTTGCCCTTGACCCACTCGGTCACGAGCGACGACGACGCGATCGCGCTGCCGCAACCAAACGTCTTGAACTTCGCGTCCTCGACGACGTTGGTCTCCGGATTCACGCGGATCTGCAACCGCATGACGTCACCACACGCAGGTGCTCCGACGAGGCCCGTTCCGACGTTCGGATCTTCCTTGTCCAGCGTGCCTACGTTGCGTGGCTTCTCGTAGTGTTCGATGACTTTGTCAGAGTAGGCCATGGCGGTTCTCCCAAACTTAATCAGTGATCAGGTCAGTGCGCGGACCACTGAATGGATTTGATGTCGATTCCTTCGCGATGCATCTCGTACAGAGGTGACATGTCGCGGAGGCGTTCGACGTTTCGAATGACGAGGTCGGCCACGAAGTCGACCTCTTCCTCGGTGTTGAATTTACCCAGACCGAAGCGAATCGAGCTGTGCGCGAGCTCCTCGTCGACCCCGAGCGCACGCAACACGTAGCTGGGCTCGAGGCTCGCACTCGTGCAGGCGCTGCCGGAGGACACGGCCACGTCTTTGATCGCCATCATCATCGCTTCGCCCTCGACGAACGAGAACGAGACGTTGAGGTTACCCGGCAAGCGGTTCGGGTCATCCGCACCGTTCAAGTGCACCTGATCGAGCGCCGCAAAGAGCTTGCTGCGCAGCCGCTCGCGGAGCCCAAACACACGCTGCGCGTCGTCGCGCCACTCGTTCAGCGCGAGTTCACACGCCTTACCAAAGCCGACGATGCCCGGGACGTTCAACGTACCAGAGCGGGCGCCGCGCTCATGGCCGCCGCCATCGAATTCGGCGACGACACGCACGCGCGGCTTACTGCGACGCACGTACAACGCGCCTACGCCCTTGGGGCCGTACATTTTATGAGCAGAGATGCTCGCGAGGTCGACGTTCATCTTCTCTACGTCAAAGTCGATTTTGCCGACGCCTTGTACCGCATCGCAGTGAAAGAGGACGCCCTTCTCGCGCGTGACTTTGCCGATCTCGCCGATCGGCTGAACCGTCCCGACCTCGTTGTTCGCGAGCATGATGCTCACGAGGATCGTCTTGTCGGTGATGGCAGCGCGGACCTGGTCGGGGTCGATGAGACCCTTCGAGTCGGTCTGTAGGTACGTCACCTGATAGCCCTGCTTCTCGAGGCGCTTGCAGGTGTCGAGCACGGCTTTGTGCTCGGTCTTCTCGGTGATGATGTGGTTGCCCTTGCTCGAGTAGAAGTTCGCGACGCCTTTGATGGCGAGGTTGTCGCTCTCGGTCGCGCCCGACGTAAAGACGACTTCCTTCTCGCTCGACGCGCCGATCAACTTCGCGACTTGCTCGCGGGCGTATTCGACCGCTTCTTCACCGACCCAGCCGAACGCGTGCGAGCGGCTGGCCGCGTTGCCGAACTTCTCCGTGAAGTACGGCAACATCGTCTCCAAGACGCGGGGATCCACCTGCGTCGTGGCTGCGTTGTCCATGTAGATCGGTAGCTTCAGAGCCATGTTGTTCCTCGGAGTTGCTTCAGTGCGCGTGGAAGCCCGCCACTAAGTCGGGGGCTGCTGCGCCCTGTTCGTGCAGCTCGCAGCTATGACAGGCAGTGAGCTCCTGCTGCGGACTACACTTCGGACAGGTCTCTAGGTACTCCAAGCTAGAACGCAACTCGTGTTCGAGCGCTTGAAGGCGCGCAATCTGCTCGCGCGTTTCCTCGAGCTTCTCTTTCAGCACCTCGCCGACCTGCAGCATCGCGCGCGGAGCAGAACCGCTCGTCTCCCACTGACGCAACATGCTTTGGATGTCGTTCAGCGAGAAACCCATGTCCTGGAGCTTGGAGATCCAGCGAACGCGCACGAGCGCGTCCTTTGCGTAGAGGCGGTAGCCGCCCTTCGAACGTTCGATCGGGTCGAGGAGGCCTCGCTCCTCGTATAGATGAAGCGCGCGCACGGTCTTGCCGGACTTCCGCGCAAGCTCGCCGACGCGAAGGTTGCGGGATAGGAGGCTGCGCGGAGCTTCTTCGAGACCCACGGGCTGGTCAGTCGTGGTATTTGCCGCATCGCCCGCGTGAGACGCCGTATCAATTGGCATCTCGGACACCTCGGCGAGCTCGCTCATCTCGCGCATTTGGCTGGTGGCGGTATCAGGCGTGGAATCGGGCGCAACTCGCCCGTTCGCGATGCGCGAGATCTTCCAACGTCCCTGAGCTTTGATGACGGGCAGCTGAATGGCCATGACTCGAACCCTAACCCTTACGTGCACGTAAGAGTTTACCTCACGCAGGCTATCTAGGCACAGCGGTCTCCGGTGTCAAGTGGTGTCGGCGCCGGCGGCCGCCGGATGGCATGCCGGTATTTTCCAACACTTAGGTTGTGTCTAGGCGGGCACGGGACGTGCGCTGAGGGGCGCTGTGCGTGTCCTCATCGCGGTCACTTGCGGGTTCATTCTCGGGCTTCTGGTCCCGGCTGCACTGTCCGCGCCCCTCCGAGCCGTGATGGCCGTGGGCAGCCTGGCCATTGGTCTAGTTTGCGCGGCCGCGAATCGGCGCCGCGTGCCGGCACTGCTTGCGGCGCTCACACCCCTGCTGCTCGTGGCCGCTTCGTTAACTGCGGGGCTCGCGGTCGGGTCACCCGCTCGCGCTCCGCCAGTGCTGGCACCGGCCGGGCTCGCTCGGCTGGTCGTTCGCGTCGAGGAGGTCAGTCACCTCGAGCCTGGGCGGGGCCTGGTTCGGGCGCGCGTGATCACGGGCGAGCGCATCGAGGACCACGCCCCCGTGCCAGTGGGGCTGCGTCTGCTCGTGACTCCGTACGCACTCCCCGAAGGCGCGCGGGTTCAGCTGCTCGCGAAGCTCAGCCCGGAGCCGCCGTTTCGTAATCCGTCGCCGCACAGCGCGCTGCCGAGCGCACGAATGAGCCAAGCCCATGCAGTACTCGCCGGCGTCGATGCGTATCGAGTGTTGGAGCACTCGTGGCCCGCGTGGCTGCTGTGGTCCAGCCGCCGTGCGCTGCGCGAACGGTTCGATCATTCGTTGCCTCCAGACGTGGCTGCCGTCGCGCGGGCGCTCGTGCTCGGCGATCCGGACGCGTTGTCCGAGGCAGATCAGGTCGACGTTCGCGCGTCCGGCCTCGCGCACGTGTTCGCGGTGTCTGGCATGCACGTGACGTTGCTCGCTGGGCTCGTGACGCTCGGGTTGTCGCGTGGGTTCGCGTGTTGGTACGCGGTCGCGTCGCGCTGGGATACGGGGCGACTCGCGGCTGGGATCGGGATTCCGCTCGCGCTCGCGATCGGAGTGTTCACCGGCGCAGCCCCGAGCGGCGTGCGTGCTGCTGTGACGACCGCGCTGAGTTGGGCATTGATCGCGGTGGGACGCCGTCCGGAGCCTGCTGCGGTAACGGCGTTCGGGTGTTTGCTGTTCAGCGCGTTTGCGCCGGCGGAGGCTTTGCGGCCAGCGTTCTTGCTGTCGGTTGCCGCAACGGCTGCGCTCGTGTCCGACGTTGAGGTGAAGGCCGGTAGCTTGCGGGAGCTCGTCGCCGGAGCGTCGCGGCTG
>DASRXR010000663.1:0-6257 GCA_035687405.1 Polyangiales bacterium | reverse complement strand
CGATCAGGTCGAACTTATCGGTGCTGCGGCGCAGGTACGCGCGCGCGTCGTCGTTGATCGCTTCGACGCGAGGGTCCGCGTACGGATGCTGTGGATGCAGAATGTGACCGAAGTCGACGAGCACCGGATCGACTTCCACCGTGGTCACGTGTTTGGCGCCGGATTTCAGCGCGACCGTAGTGTCGTTCCCGGAACCACCGCCCAGCACGAGCACCCGCGATGGGGCCGGCCGAAGTTTGTACGGCAGCGTGTAGTACGGGATCCACGTGCCGATCTGGGTGCGGCTCAAGTCTTGATCGAAGTCGATCGCGTCTTGGATTCGCAGCTTGTCGACGTACACCGAATAGTGTGTGGGCTTGGCCGAGCCCGGCACGAAGAACGATGCGAGGTGAATCTTGTAGTACGGCGAGTAGTAGCCGCTCGACACCGACGCCGACAGTCCGACGATCGCGACCAACCAGAGGCTGCGGAACTTCAGGCTGAAGCCTGCAGCCCACAGCAGCGCGCCCAGGGCGGTGCTCGCGATCAGGAACCAAGCCCAGGGTGGAAAGCGCCCCCATGACACCATCGCGAACGTGAGCACGCCCGCGATGCTGCCGAGCAGATCGTAGCCGTAGGCTTGCAAGCGATCTTCGACCGCTTCGAGGCGCTGGCCGAGCTCACAGCCGAGCGGGACGAACACTGCGAAACAGGCGCAGAACACGAGCGTCACGACGACGCCCGAAGGTAGCTCGAGAAGGATGTTCTGGCCGGATTGGGTCCACGTGACGAGGTCGGGTATGTCGTCTTGCGCTGCCGCAGCCACGCGATCCAGCACGACTAGAACTCCGATGAACGTCCCGAGGATCGCTGGCGCATGTGCAAACAAGCGCGGCGCGCGTCGCGACCACAGCGCTCCGAAACCGAGGCCGAGAAAAGTGGCCAAGATGACGAAGTTGTTGAAGTACGCGATGACTTGAACGGTCGCGTTGATGAAGCGAATCAACGCCATCTCGAGGAACAAGCTGAGCGCGCTGATCGCGACGAGCCGCGCCGCCGGGCCGATATCTGCAGCTGTTGGCGGCTGGGGCTGCGGACTGCCCGGATCAGAAGTGCGTTCGGCTACTTCTGCCGCGTGGGAGTCGAGCATGTCTGGCGAAGATCGCACGCTGCCGCGAACAGCTGCAACTGGGCGCGTTTTTCCATGTGCGCCGTGTGCGTCCGAGACGCGGTAGGTGTGACAACGCTGCCGCTGACAGCTTCAGGTACGACGCAGCAAGCTCCAACCGCGCCGAAGCAAGAACAGCGCGAGCTCGCCGACGTCTCCCCAGGCACCGAGTGGTTGTTCGAGCTTCTTGAAGCGCGCACCTTCGGGCCGGATCTCGATCATGCCGACCGGCGAGACCATGAAGCCTCCGCCACCGCCGATGGCTGCGCCTCCACCCGCGCTACCCTCCTTCGATTTCTCGCCACCGCCGCTGCCCGTGCCCGCCGCGAATGCACCGATGACGCGCGCCACGGGAATCACAGTTACGCCGTCCCGAGTGATCGGGGCTCCGAAGATCGTATCGGCGTGCGAGTGCGCTCCAATGGTTTTCGCGAGCTGATCCACCACGTGCGCGAAACCCACAGTGGCGTCTTCTGCCTCACGGATCGCGGCCTCGGTTCCCTTGTCGCTCGATTTTGCTATTGCCATGCGCCGTCCGTTGCAAACCGTAGACCTGATCGGGCGCACGACACAGCCGGGATGTCAACGCTCGATTCAAGCCGGGCTGGTTCACCACAGCGTTTTCGCGAACAACGCCATGCTCTGCGTGGCCTGTGCGTGCGAGACCAGTCCGCCGTAGTTGAACCAGGCGATCACGCGTCCGGGATTGAACTCGCGCTCGATCTGCGCGAAACGCTCTCGGATCTGGGTGGGCGTTCCGACGACGCCCATCAACTGCTGAACCTTCTCGAAGTCGAGGCTGCGCAGGTGCTCGAGGAGCGGCAGGAGCTTCGCGAGCTCGGCGTCGGATGTGCTGTTCTTGATCGCGAGCTCCATCAATGACGCTGCGAGCTGCGCTGCGTGGGCTACGCTCGGTTCGAACTCGTCACGCACCTGTTGCAGAGTCGGTGCGACGTAGGTCGGCATGAGCAGCGTCACATCTTCGGGTGTGGCTTCTGCGTGACCTGCTTCGCGGCGCGCGTTTCGGTAGATCGCGAGCAACTCGCTGAGCTTCGGGAACGGATTAACGTGGGCTGCGAACATCGCGGAGTAGCCAGCTCGTCCGGCGAACGTCGCAGTGTCGGGGCTGTTGGCCGCGACGTGGATGCGCGGATGCGGCGTCTGGATCGGTCGGGGCACGAGTGCGAGGTGTTTGGCTTGCCAAAACTTGCCCTCGAACGAGAAGCGTTCCTGCATCCAGGCAGCGCGAATGAACTCGAGACCTTCGCTCAAACGCTCGCGGCTATCGGCGACTGGCATGCCGTAGCCAGCAAAGTGCGTCGGGTTCGAGCCGCGTCCGACGCCGAACTCGACGCGACCGTTGCTCAGTACGTCGAGCGTCGCGAGTTCTTCGGCGACGCGAAGCGGGTGCGTGAGCGGCAGTTGTACGATCGCAGTCCCGAGGCGCATGTGTTCGGTGCGCTCTGCGATCGCCGCTAGCAGCAGCGAAGGAGCCGAGAGCGACGACACCCGCTGGTTGAAGTGATGCTCGACCGGCCACGCGGATTCGAAGCCGAGCGATTCGCCGAGGACGCATTGTTCGATTGCGTCGCGATAAAGCTGCCGTGGCGTTTGCTCTCGTGTGCAGCTGAGCAGAAAGTGCAGACCGAATTTCATGACGCGAGCTCCGAGTAGTGGCGAGCGAGAGTTAGGGTCGGTTTCGGAAATCTGCATGTTTGCAGGCTCAGTTTAGCCAACCGGGCCGGTCCTTCAGCAAAGCCTGCGCCAGCCGTCGGGGGCGGCGGGTCGGGTGCGGGGTCTTTGCAAAAACCGCGGGATTGCAGGGGTTTAGGCGTCGGGTGCAAGACGGGCGGGATGCTCGTTGGGCTGAGAGAACGGGCACGTGCCAGGCACGTCGTCGAACGTCACGTAGGTCTTCGCTCGCAGAAAACGTTAGGACTTCGAGGTTACATCGAGCTGACACACGCCTGGTTCAGGCTGAAACTGCCGCGAGTTGGGCCCATTGCCGGAGCGTCACCATGTCGGATCCGAAGACGGTTGGAAGTGTCACGTACCGCACCACCGACGACGGTTACTTCGAAAAGCGCGGGTTGCGTCGACACGCGAGGATTTGGTCGTTGTGGGCGCTCGGCGTCGGTGCGGTCATCTCGGGGCAGTTCTCGGGTTGGAATCTCGGACTCGCCTCGGCGGGTTGGGGTGGGTTGTTCGTCGCGGCGATCATCATCTCGGTGATGTATTTGGCGCTGTGTTACTCGCTCGCCGAGATGTCGCCGGCGCTGCCGCACACCGGTGGCGCGTATTCGTTCGCGCGCACGACGATGGGGCCGTGGGGTGGTTTCGTCACGGGGCTCGCCGAGAGCATCGAGTACATCATGACTCCGGCGGTCATCGTGTTCTTCATCGGGTCGTACCTCACCGGCATCTTCGAGACGTCGCCGGCGCTGCAGCCGATCTGGTGGGTCTTGAGTTACGTCGTGTTTGCAGCGCTCAACTACTGGGGCGTCGAGCTGTCGTTCAAGGTTTCCGTGGTCGTGACGATCTCGGCGCTGCTCGTGCTCGCGTTCTTCGTCGTGAGCGCACTGCCGCACGTCGACTTTTCGCGTTGGGCGTTGAACGTCGGCGTCGGTCCGGATGGTAAAGCGATCGAGTTGCCGAACGGTGGCGGTCCGTTCTTGCCGTTCGGTTGGGGCGGTGCGTTCGCAGCGATGCCGTTTGCGGTTTGGCTGTATCTCGGCATCGAGGAGTTGCCGCTCGCAGCGGAGGAGGCGCACGACCCGGCGAAGGACATGCCGAAGGGTTTGATCCTGGGGATGCTGACGCTGATCGTGTTTGCGGCGCTCGTGATGTTTACGAATGCGTCCATCGGCGGCACCGAGAAAGGCCAGTTGCACGGAGCGTTTTCACTCGGGACGACGGGGGAGCCGCTGCTCGATGGGTTCAGGACACTCTATGGCGCTGAGCTCGCGAAGTTGCTCTCGTTGTGCGCGGTGATCGGGTTGGTCGCGAGCTTTCACACGATCATCTTTGCCTACAGCCGGCAGATCTATTCGTTGTCGCGGGCGGGGTACTACTTGCCGTTCATGTCGCTCACGCACGGCGAGCGGAAGACGCCGTACATGGGTCTGCTCACGGGCAGTGTGATCGGGTTGGTGGTGTTGCTCGCGGTTTGGTTCAGCCGAGGGCCCGAAGAGGGTGGGGCGCTCATCGGTGGCACGTTGCTGAACATGGCCGTGTTCGGCGCGATGATCTCGTACGCGTTTCAAGGACTCTCGTTCATCTTGTTGCGGATCAAGATGCCGAACATCGTGAGGCCGTATCGCAGCCCGTTTGGGATTCCGGGTGCTGCGTTGACGGTGATCGTCGCGCTCTGGACGATGTACTACCAGCTTCAGGATCCGGCGTACGTGAAGGGTGTGTACGCGGCGTTGGTTTGGTACGTCGCTGGCCTGATCTACTTTGCAGCGATCGGCCGTCACCGGTTGATCTTGTCGCCGGAAGAACAGTTCGCGTTGAATGCGGGCCACAAGGCGCCGCCATCAGCAGCAGTCGAAGACAGCTCGGTTCCGGCGCAGTAGCGTTTAGCGCTTCCGCACCAACATCGGCAGCCCGCCCTTGGGCGCGAGCGTCAACCCCGTTCGCAGCCGAGGGCGGCGCTTACCCGCAAACTCGAAGCTCAACTTCGGAAGCAGCGTCGCGAGGATCAGTTGCGCCTCGAGCATCGCAAACATTTGCCCGATGCACGCGCGCTGGCCTGCGCCGAACGGCAAATACGCGTACTTGGGCCGTGCCGCTTCTGCCTGTGGTTCGAAGCGCTCCGGCCGGAACTCATTGGGTTCGGGATACCAGCGCGGATCGCGGTGGACGACGTAGATCCAGATGACCACGTCCGAGTCCTTCGGAAGTTGGTACGGGCCGACCATCGTAGCTTCGCGCGTGCTGCGCGGCAGAATGAACGCAGGCGGGTACAGGCGCAGCGCTTCCTTGATCACTTGTTCGGTGTAAGTCAGCGCAGCGACGTCTTCGAACGTCGGCAGCCGCCCGCCGAGGACTCGTGCGTGCTCGTCTGCGAGTCGTGCTGCAACGTCAGGGTTTTGGCTGAGCAAGTACAACGTCCACGTGAGCGCATGCGAGGTCGTCTCATGGCCGGCGAGATACAACGTCAGCAACTGATCGCGGAGCTCGCGCGGTTCGAGATGTTCACCGTCTTCGTCGCGCGCGGTCATCAATGCCGAGAGGAGGTCGGTCGAGGCTTCGGCAGGCTGGGCTTCGACAGGCTGGGCCGCTCGCTTGTTCGCGATCAGTCCCTCGATGATTCCATCCAACGTCGAGATCACGCGCTCATATCGCGCCGCGCGCCCGGGAACGAAGCGCGTTACGAAGTCGGGCGTTCCGAACCAGTGATTCAAGTCGAGCATCGCGCGCTGTGTGTCGCCGCGTTCGTCGACTCCCTGCCCGAAGAGTGTTCGACTCACGATGCGCAAGGTGAGCTGATTGAACGCGAGGCTGACGTCGACTGCGGTGCCACCGCGGGCGAGTTGTTCGGCACTGAGTGCGGCTTCTTCGACCATCGCAGCGCTGTATTGAACCAACCGCGAGCGCGCAAATGCGGGTTGGACGAGGCGCCGTTGGCGGCGCCAGCGCTCGCCGTCGCTCGTCAGTAACGCGTCACCGAGCACACGCGAGAGGCGATGGAACGCGACGTGTTGTTTGTCGAAAGCCGCCGCGTTCGTGACGAGCACGTCTTTGATGTGATCCGGGTGGCGTATGACGTAGAGCGGGCGGCCGTCCGGTTGGTCGACCCAGTACACGTCGCCGTAGCGCTTGAACCGGCGCATCACCGTGCCAAACGGGTCGTTCAGGAGCTGCAGTCCGGAGTAGATCCGTTGCAGCCGTGAGCGGCGACCGGGACCGTCCGGTCGCAGGCTCGGCGTCGAACTGGCTGCGGTCGTGGCGATCGGACTGGCGTCGGGCATGGTCATGAGCCTCAGGCGATCTCGGTCGAAGGTCGGTCGTGAGTCACTACAGCGAGGCTGCGGTACGCAAGCTCACGCGAAACGGAGCATAGCGCTGCTGTGGCCTGCGTACAGCGCCGACTCAGGCTGACGAACCG
>DASRXR010000662.1:0-4171 GCA_035687405.1 Polyangiales bacterium | reverse complement strand
GCGAGTGCCTCGAGCGAATCTGCCGCGGAGAGTGGCGTATCCTGGCGCGTCACGCGCAGGCCGCATGCGGTCGTATAGTCGAGAGTATCCATGACTGTCAGGGTCCTTTCGGCTCCGCTGGAGTCATGGAACGTGAATTTCAGTACCGTGCCTCCAGTGGAGGCAGTGCCTCCGGGGAGGGCTGCGGTGAACTGTCACACGTCGTTGTATGAACGCAACGAACGGCTCGCCGGCCTCCCTTATGTCGAGGGACGCCACCACCAATTCAGACTGCTGGAGAGGAGTGCGAGCACGTCGGGACATTTGCCACTCGCGGCCGCCCTCGTCAAGCGAGACGTCGCACCGCATGCCGCGAAACTACTAGATCGGCTCGAGCGCAATCCCGAACTGCTCGCGCATCCCGGCGAGCCCGGCCGGAGTGATCGACACCACTCGACCCTGGGATGCACGCTCGATCCAGCCGCGGTCCAAGAGGCACTGCGCCAGGCCCTGACCCAGCTGGCCCGCGAGATGGGGACGCCGCTCGCTCCAGTCGAGGCAAGTCCGGCACAACGGCCGCTTGCTGCGCGCAGGCAGCGACAACTCGAACCGATGACAAAACTCCATGCCTGCCGCCGTGAGCTGCGCCGCGTGGTCGTCCAAGTGCAAATACTCGGCGCGCACCCACGCGTCGCACAATGCGACGCCGAGCTCCCCTGCGACGTGGTCGTAACAAAATCGCGCGCGCTTCAACGCACCGTGGACGCGAGGCGCTTTGACCTTCGTGGCAGGCCGATGTTCGGGACCAGTCAGGTACAGCATCGCTTCGAGCATGTGCGCGACTTCCGGCGAAGCGATGGCCACATAGCGGTGCCGGCCCTGACGCTCTACGCGGATCAGTCGCGCATCCGCGAGTTTTGCGAGATGGGAACTGACGGTTTGAGGCGTGATCTGCGCCGCCGTCGCGAGCTCACCGGCCGTGAGTGCACGTCCACCGATCAGCTCGGTGAGAATGCTCGCGCGCGTCGGGTCTCCGACGAGTGCGCCGATCTCGGCGAGTTTGTAGGCTTCGGCGCCCATCCCAGAGATGATGACCATTCGCGCGCGCCCAAAGCAAGGCGCGACACTTCGACCGCGACCGAACTATCGAGGGTGTCGATCGCGCGCTCTGGAGACTAGGTTGGGTGCATGACGAGCTCCGCAAACATGACAGTCGCGTCAGTCAGCGATCCGCCCACTTGGACGCGTGAAGCGATCGCGGTCACGCTTGCTGCGAGCTTTGGTTTTGCACTCGTGCAGCTGGACGTCACGATCATCAACGTCGCGTTGCCGACGATCGCAGACGCATTGCATTGCGACATCTCGGGTTTGCAATGGCTCGTCGATGCGTACGCGCTGACGTTCGCGGTCTTACTGCTCACCTGCGGTGCGCTCACGGATCGATTCGGTGCAAAGCGCGTGTACTTGTTCGGCCTCGGATTGTTTGCGGTAGCTTCCGTATTGTGCGGCCTCGCTCCGACCGCACCCACGTTGATCGCAGCGCGGTGTCTACAAGGCGTCGCCGCGCCCGCGATGCTGCCGAGTTCGCTCGCACTACTAAACCACGCGACTGGACACAACCCGGGCTTGCGCGCCCGCGCGATCGGTTGGTGGACGGCCGCGGGCAGCATCACGATCGCAGCTGGGCCGATCGCGGGCGGGTTGCTCGTCGCGACCGCGGGTTGGCGCAGCATCTTCCTCGTGAACTTGCCGTTGTGTGCGCTCGGCGCGTGGCTCACGTGGCGCTGCCCGTCGGACACGCGAAGCAGACCCGAGCCCGGTGCACCGGCACGTGGCTTGGATCTTCCAGGACAACTGCTCGCGATCGTCGCGCTGGGCGCGCTCACCGCAACTGTGATCGAGCTCCGGCCGCTCGGTTGGCACCACCCGGCGATCCTCGCTGGGATCGCAGTCAGCGTGATCGCCTGGCCCGCGTTTCTGTGGGTCGAGGCGACTAGCCGCGCGCCGATGCTGCCGCTTCGCATCTTTCGCGTGCCGAGTTTCACGCCGGCGGTGCTGTACGGCGTCGCGGTGAACCTCAGCTACTACGGCATCGTGTTCGTGCTGAGTTTGTACCTGCAGCGCGTGCAGGGCTATAGCGCGTTGCGCGCGGGTCTCGCTTACCTGCCGCTGACGGCGACGTTCTTTGCGATCAACGTGTGGAGCGGGCAGCTGATCGGTCGAGTTGGCGTCAGAAAGCCGATGCTGTTCGGGGCCCTGATCGACGCGAGCGGATTCGCGCTGTTGCTCATGCTCGGAGCGAGCAGCTCGTATTGGCTGATGTTGCCGGCGTTTGCGCTGATTCCGGCCGGGATGGGTTTGGGCGTGCCCGCGATGACGACGACGGTGCTCTCGAGCGTCGACAAGTCGTGGTCGGGCGTCGCGTCCGGAGTGCTGAACGCGGCGCGCCAGGCGGCAGGCGTGATCGGCGTAGCGCTCTTCGGTGCGCTGGCAGGCGATGGCAGCGAGCATGTCGTAAGCGGCCTGCACGTCGCCGCGACGAGCTGCATCGTATTGCTACTAACAGCTGCGAGCATCGTGTTCTTCGCGATACGTCCACCGGCACCGCCGCAACGACCGCCAGGATGACGCACTCCCCGGTCATGAGTCATTCGTGCGCGCCGATCCAGGAGCCCCGAGTCGACTAGGCGTTACTGACAATCGCGCTTCCGTGTCTATGTCATGTCGCAATGCCAACGAGCCGACGGTCGCAGTCATCATCCAAGAAGAAGAAGTCGCCGATCCCCACCACGCGCGGTCGCCCTAAGCCGGCTAAGCCGACTAAGCCCACTCGCGCTGGGAAAGCAGTCCGCGCCGCAACGGCTAAGACGTCCGCTCGCTCGACTCAGAGCGCGCCCTCGGATGATCTGGATTTCAGCGCGATTACGGACTTGGCGACCGCGAAGCTCGCAGGCACCGCAAAGCTCGCTGCGGCTTTCCCGTACAACGCGGCGAAGCCATCTGAGTTCACCGGCGTGCCCGCAGTGGGACAGTCTGTCGAGCCACCGCTCCCGATCGTCACTGCGAGCACGCTCACAGAAGCGAACGCCTCCCCGAAGGTTGGGAGCGGCAATCCGCCACTGAGCTTCAATCCCGGCAACGGCCCGCTCGATCGAGTGCGTGTCGATTCGGCGGGGCGGGTGCTGACGACTAACCAGGGCGTGCCGGTTTCTGACAATCAGAACTCGCTCAAGGCGGGGCTGCGCGGCCCGACGCTCCTCGAAGACTTCGTGTTGCGCGAAAAGATCACGCACTTCGATCATGAGCGCATTCCGGAGCGCATCGTTCACGCACGCGGGTCGGGCGCTCACGGCTACTTCGAGAACTACGAGCCTCTGACGAAGCTGACGCGCGCATCGCTGTTCGCTGAAGCGGGTAAGCGGACGCCGGTGTTCGTGCGGTTTTCGACGGTCGCCGGAGAGCGTGGTTCCACGGACACGGCTCGGGACGTGCGCGGCTTCGCGGTCAAGTTCTACACGGACGAAGGCAACTGGGACCTCGTCGGCAACAACATTCCGGTCTTCTTCATTCAAGACGCGATGAAGTTCCCGGACGTGATCCACGCGGTGAAGCCGGAACCTCATCACGGCATGCCCCAGGCGGCCTCCGCCCATGACACGTTTTGGGACTTCGTATCGCTGATGCCCGAGTCGACTCACATGTTGATGTGGGTCATGTCGGACCGCGCGCTTCCGCGCAGCTACCGCATGATGCAAGGCTTCGGCGTTCACACGTTCCGCTTCGTGAACCAGGCTGGACAGTCCAAGTTCGTGAAGTTTCACTGGTCCCCGCGAGCCGGAACCCATTCGCTCGCATGGGACGAAGCTGTGAAGATCTCCGGCGCGGACCCAGACTTTCATCGCCGTGATCTGTGGGAGGCGATCGAAGCGGGTGCGTATCCCGAGTGGGAGCTCAGCGTTCAGGTCTTCACCGAGAGCGACGCCGAAAGCTACAGCTTCGACGTGCTCGACGCGACGAAGCTCATCCCTGAAGAGCTCGTGCCGTTGCAGCCGATCGGTAAGCTCGTGCTCAACCGCAACCCTGACAACTTTTTCGCCGAGACCGAGCAAGTCGCGTTCTGCACTGCTCACATCGTGCCCGGGTTGGACTTCAGCAACGATCCGTTGCTCGCGGGACGAATTCATTCGTACGT
>DASRXR010000661.1:0-5720 GCA_035687405.1 Polyangiales bacterium | reverse complement strand
TCGAGCGTCCGCATCCGCAGCTTGAAGCGAGACCAACCGAGCGAAAGGAGGGCGCCACCCGTGCTGCTCGGAAGCTCGATGCCGAGCGTTTCGCTGACTCGGCGCAAGAGGTCGTAACCTCGATCGAACTGACCGCTGTGCAGGAGCTGCTCCGCCGCTCGGCGCTGCAGGTCGAGGCTGTCGGTGCCGTCGCTCAGCTCGGCCGCTTGCAGGTATGCGGCCGCGGCTTCCGTACCACGGCCGGTGTTCTCGAGGGCGCGGCCGAGGCGCGTCAGTAGCTCACGGCGGCCATCCGGTGCTGCCGCTCCGAGCTGCAAGGCGCGTTCGTAGAGCTCCGCGGCGTGGTCGAATGCGAGTGCGAGGGACGCCTGTTCGGCTGCGAGTGCTGCATGTTCTGCCGCAGCTTGCGGTTCGCCCGCGCCTTCGAGACAGCGGCTGAGAAGCTCCGGTTGGTCGGTACTTCGGAGTGCTCGCGCGAGGCCGCGATTGTGTTTGGTGCGATCGGCGTCCGACATCGCCGCGCAGACGATTTCGCGAACGCGATCGTGATAACACTCGATCAGTCTGCCGTTTGCGCTGTCACTGCCGCACACCAGGTGCGCGTCGCGCAATGCATCGAGCGCTGCGTGGTCGGCGCCCGTCGCTTGCAGAAGTGAATCGATCGCCATCGGGCGGCCTGCGAGCGCGAGTGCTTGCAACAGCTCGCGTGCCGGCACGGGAAGAGTCGTGATGCGAGCTTCGAGCAGGGTTGCGAGGGAGGGTGCGGCTCGCGACTCGTCGCCGGTTTCCTGCGCGAAACGTGCGAGCTCCATCGTGAAGAACGGATTACCGCGCGATTCAGCTGCGATGGCGCTGCTCGCGTCGGAGGTTTGTGAGCCGCGAGGGAGCCAGCGTTCGGCGAGCGATTGTGCGTCCCCCCGGGCGAGCGGTTGCATCGCGAGCTCGCGATAGTCGAGGGCCGAGTTCTCGCGAATCGCGCCGACGATCGAGGCGAGCAATGGGTTGTGCGCGTCTTCGAGCCGGAAGCTGAATACGAACAGGATTGGCACGACCTCGCGGGAGACGAGACAATGTCGCAGGAGCTTTGCCGAGTCGGCGTCGGTCCACTGCAGGTCGTCGATGTAGACGACGACAGGCGAGCGATCTCGAATGCGGCCGAGCAGCTCGCAAAATGCGGCGAACGCCATGCGTTGGAGTTCGCGTGGGTCGGGCACGTTGCGCACGGGTGCGTCTTCGAAGGCGCGCACGCGGGTCAGGATCGGGAAGAGCTTTGCGAGTGCGAATGCGTCGCGTGGGAGGAGCGCCGCCGCATGTTCCGGGCGCAAGCGGCGCAGGTAGCGGCTGAGCTCGTCGATCACCGGATCGATCGCTTTGTACGGCATGTTTTCATGCTCGTAGCAGCGGCCGGTGAGGAGGACGGCGTGGCCTTCGCGCTGCAGCCCGCGCAGGAAGGAGCGTGCGAGCGCGGTCTTGCCGATGCCGCTTTCGCCCGCGATCGAGAGTGCGACGGGGGTGGCTTGTGCGCCTGTGCTCGCTGCGAAGGCATCGCTGAGGCTCGCGAGCTCGGCGCTGCGGCCGAGAAGGGGGGCGGCCTCTGCTTCGAGTGGCGGGCTCGTGCTCGTGCGCGTGTAGGTCGGCGGTGAAGTTTGGATCGCGGGGGTGTTGCCGATGCGCGCGCGAATCTCGGCGGGCCCGGGGCGGGCGGCTGGATCGCGTGACATCAGTGCCGCCGACAGCTGCACGAGATCGCGCGGCAGACTAGCGGCGAGTGGTGGCGGTGGTCTGCCGTGGAGTTTTGCGGTCAGTACTTCCCAGACGTTGCCTTCGTATGGGCATTTGCCGGCGAGTGCTTCGTACAGCATTGCGCCGACTGCGTAATAGTCGCTGGCGGGTGTCGCGGGTTCGGCCGAGGCTTGCTCCGGTGCCATGTAGTCTGGCGTGCCCGTGATCTCGGCGTTCGTGAGCGTGCGGCCGACGCTGCCAGCTGTAGGGTCGACGACCAGGCCGAAGTCGAGAACGCAGAGGCGCCCGTCGGGGCGGATGAGCACGTTGCTCGGTTTGATGTCGCGGTGCAGTTTGCCGGCTTGGTGGATGGCTTCGAGTGCATCGATGAGCTGAAGGGTTGCGGAGCGCAGTCGCGATTCGTCGAGGATGGAGTCGGGGCGGGTCCAGCTGTCGAAGCGTTCGCCGTCGACGAGGTCCATCGTGAAGAACCAGCAGTCCGAGTCGCGGAAGAGCTCGTGCAAGTGCACGAGGTTTGGGTGGTGCACGTCGGCGAGTGCGCGGAACTCGTTTTTGAGTTGGTAGATGTTGGTCGCGTCGAGTTGGTTCAGCGTCTTGAGTGCGACGTTGCAGCGACGTTCGGAGTCGAAGGCCAGATAGACCGTCCCCATGCCGCCTTGGCCGATCGGTCGAACCACGTTGAGGCGTCCGCCGACGAGGCGACTCCCCACCCACATTGGAGGTTGTGAGGGAAGGGTGGGGTTTGATTCGGTGCCGATCGTGTGAGTACCGGATGCGTATGGGACGCGCGCCGTCTCGGCGCCGGGATCGGCGCTTGGAAGGGGCAGCTCGCGTCCGCGTTCGTTCACCTGTGTACCTCGCACGACCCGTAGGTCAGCAGCGTGTCGGCAGAACGGCATCGAGCGTTGGAAGCTCGAGGGTGGAGGATACCCCGCAAACCACGCGATGGCCGACAAATAGCGCCTCTGACGGCTGCAGGCCGGGGATGCGTGTGGAGGTTGAGAACGCTACGCGCGTGCGGCCGAGTTGCGAGCGCGACTCGTGCGAAGCGCGGTCGAGGGCAGCGGGCTGTGGATGCGTGTGGAGGTTGAGATCTGGCCCACACGCGTGCGCGAGTTTGGGGCGACGACTTGTGCGAAGCGCGGTCGAGGGCAGCGGGCTGTTCACGCGTGCGGAGGTAGAGAACTCCACGCCTGCGCGCGCGAGTTGCGGGCTACGACTTGTTCGAGCTCAGTCGATCGCGGTGTCGAGCTTGCGCGGTGTTGTAGTCGTCTTGCTCGAGGCCGAGTGCACCCGTGAGCCGGCGAATCATTTGGGTCTCTCTGAACGACAGCTCGCCGTCGGCGGCGCCGATATCAACCAGTACGTCCAGCACTTCGAGTCGCATTTCGCGATCGGCGAGCTCACGCAGGCTGCGCGTGTAGGAGTGCGGGTTCACGACGGTCAGTTGAGTCAGGTGTTGTTCAAGGAGCCCGCAGATGGCTTCGGCACCTTCGGAGCGCATTCCGTGGACCCGGCCGAGTACGTCGCGAAGGTGTTTGCGTTCCGATTCGTGGAGCTCGCGGTCGCTGAATGCGACGCAGGCGAGCAATCCAGAGATCGCGGCAACGATCCGAACGGTGGCTGGGTCCGCTTCAGGAAGCTGCGCCCCAACAATAGCGAGCAGTTGTTCGGAAAGTTCAGGAGCGTTTGCTTCGGAGTCACGTTTCCAAAACATCGCCCCAGTTTAGCACTCGTGTTGAGCAAGTGCTGCGGGGGGAAGAGCGCTGCTAGCAATGTGCGCGGGAGGCAAGTGGTGGAGGCATCCAGGCTTCGGCCTCAGGAGGAAGCCGTTCAAGTCCAGGCCAGGAACCGGGTGGGATGCAGTCGCGAGTTCGGAGTGGAGATGGGGAGTTGGGGTCGTGGATGTCGTCGGGGTGGTGGATGTCGTCCGGATGGTGGATGTCGTTGGGGTCGTCGTAGGCGACGTAGTGCGCAGGTCGTGGGTCGGTTGCGTAGCGGCGAGCGGCGAGTGGGGGCGCTCCTTCGATGGGTCCAGTTTGGTACGCATGGCGCGGATCGCCTGTCGATGCGCGAGCGGAAATCGTCGGTGGTCGTTCGAGAACAACAGTCTCGATGCGTGCAGGAGCGGAGGACGACGGGTTGCGTGTGTCGTCGTGAGGGATGTCGTTGTGGTCGAGGGGTGCGGGTTGCGGATTGGTTGCGGAACGGCGCGCGGCGAGCGGGGGCGCTCCCTCGATGGGTCCTGGGTGGCGCGCGTGGCGCGGCTCGCGTCTGCGCAGGTCGTCGTGTTCGCGCAGGTGGTCGTGTTCGCGTGGTTCGTCGCGAACGTGGATGTCGTCGGGAACGTCGTGGACGACGCAGTGTGCCGGTCGAGGGTCGGTTGCGGATGAACGAGCAGCGAGTGGGGGCGCTCCCTCGATGGGTCCTGGGTGGCGCGTGCGGCGCGGATCGGCTGTCGATGCGTGAGCGGAAGTTGTCGGCGGTTGTTCGAGCACGACAGTCTCGATCCGGCGCCGAACGGCGGAAGAGGACTGCGAACGTGGCGCGTCAAACAGTGCAGCGAGTCCGCACTCTGCGGAGCGAGCAGCGACGTAGCGTGCGCGTTCCCGAGCTGCGGCAAGGTCAGCCGAGGGGTCGACGCGTGTTACTGGTTCACGCGCGCGCGTCGGGTGCGGTGCCGGCTCGTGCTGGGAAACGCGAGCGAAGGCAGCAGCTCGAGATTGTTGCACGAGGTACCGAACGCGTTCGCGAGCAGCTGAAATCGCGACCGTGTCATCAACGATGGTGATGGACGCAGAAATACGAACGCTAGGTTCGCCGTTGCGTGAGCCGCGAGGTTGGCGTGCGGGCCCACGAGGCCCGGGCACGCGAACGGCGTTGTCGACGAGAGGCTGGCACATTGGATCGTGGCGCTCGCGCCCTGCCTGCCGGTTGTCTGCTGCCGCATGCGTAGCTGATCCGTTCGCGGTCCGACTGCTGGGAGCTGAATCTAGCGGAGCGGCGCAAGCCACTCGACGAGCATTGGAAGTCATGTTTGTCGCGGCCCCGCCAAGATTGTATCGAGTGTCGGAACTGGAATGAATTATGGATGCGGTTGTGCCGGTCGCTGCGACATTGGTCCATTCGGTGGAGCAAGCAACGGTTGCAGAAGGTCGCGAGCTGGTGCCGTTTGCGACGCCGGCGTTCGAATTGTCATGCGCCGTGTGCGTCGTATGCGTCGTATGCTGCGGAGCTTTCTTCAACGGCTCGGCGATCGCAGAGCGCAGCGTAGCGGCGTCGTCGTCGGCTGCGGTCTCCGCGGTGGTGCTGTTTGCGATGCCGGCCATCGAGCTATCACACGTTGCGCGCGTCGGTTGCTGCGGCGTAGTGACGAACGGCTCGTGCACCGCGGAACGGCTTGTAGCGGCGGCAGCCTCGGTGGCGGCGGGCTGTGCGGTAGTGCTGGTCCCGCTCCCCGCTATCGAGGTGTCACACGTTGCGCGGGCCGGTTGCTGCGTCGCGGTGACGGACGGCTCGGCCGCCGCGGAGCGGCCTGTAACGGCGGCAGCCTCAGTGGCGGGCTGCGCGGTGGTGCTGGTGGCGATGCCGGGTCTCGCATTCTCACGCGTTGCGCTCGTCGCTTTGGGCGACGCATTGATTTGCGACTCGGACACACTGTGTTGCTCTGTCGCAGCAGCCTTGTCGCCGCAAATAGTCACGGACGATGTAATGCGCACACTTCGCGGCTGCTTGCCCGCCGTGGTCGAGGCTGCATGCGTTGCATCGTGGCGAACGTTGGCACCCTCCGCCTCAGTTGCGACTCCAGATGCCGCCGCGCGATTGGACCCAACAGCGGCCACCACTTCGTGGGTCGCAGCTTCGGAAACCGAAGAGCGGGAACTCGGAAGTGGCGGTGGCATAGCTCGCGCTTTGCCAGAGCTGCGCGGCGATACGGAAACGCGCGTCACGTCCTGGCCATGCGCTGAATCCGCGTT
>DASRXR010000660.1:0-2375 GCA_035687405.1 Polyangiales bacterium | reverse complement strand
TCGAATCGTCGGCCGAGACATTCATGAGAGCGAACGTGGGCGTCGGAGCAGGGCGTGATGCAAGCTGCAGATATATGTTTGTTGTTGGAAGGCACGTATCCATACGTACGTGGCGGCGTATCGGCGTGGTTGCATCAGTTGGTCCGCAGCCTGCACGAGCTCACGTTCGCACTCGTGTTTCTCGGCGGGCGGCGCATGGACTACGGCGAGCCGCAGTACGCGTTGCCACCGAATGTCGTTCATCTCGAGGCGCATTACCTGGAAGACGCGCTGCGCGAGTGCCCACCGCACCGCACGCGCTTGTCCGGTCGGCGCGTGAGAGAGGTCTGCGCGCTCCACGCCGAGCTCGAGTCCCTCGCACGTGCGGCACAGGCGCCGGCCGATCCGCAGAAACCTCCGCAGGCGCCCCCGAGCAGCGGCGCGCTGGATGAGGTACTGCGCGAGCTCGGGCGTGACCGCGGGCTCAGGCTCGCTCAGTTTCTCTACAGCTCGGGCGCTTGGGAGATCCTCTGCAACGCGTACGTCACTCGTGCGCGCGAGTCTTCCTTTCTCGACTACTTTTGGACGCTGCGGCTCATGCATGCACCGCTGTTTCAGCTCGCGCGAATCGCGGACCAGGTTCCTCCGGCTCGCGTCTATCACAGCATCTCCACTGGCTATGCGGGGTTTCTCGGCGCGGTTCTCCAAAGCCGGCGCGAGCGACCGTTCATTCTCTCCGAGCACGGCATCTACACGAAAGAACGCCGGATCGACTTGAACCAAACCGAATGGTTCGAGCCAACACGAGGTGAATTCGAGCCTGGCCTCGGTGAACCTCGTGCGGAGCTGCGCGAGCTTTGGATTCGGTACTTCGAGTCGCTCGGGCGGATCGCATACCGCTCGGCGGATCCGATCGTCGCGCTGTCGGAAGGCAACCGACAGCGGCAAATCGCGGATGGCGCGCCCGCCGAACGCGTCCGCATCGTATCGAACGGCATCGACGTGGCCGCATTCGAAAGCGCGCTTCTCGCGAGGCCTGCGGAGCTACCACTCGTGGTCGGGTTGATCGGTCGCGTCGTGCCGATCAAAGACGTGAAGACATTCATCCGCGCGATGGGCGCGGTCGTCGCGGAAATTCCGAGCGCACAAGGCTGGGTGATCGGTGGTGCCGATGAAGAGCCTGCGTACGCGCGTGAATGTGTCGCGCTGGTGGGTGCACTGCGGTTGAACGCGAGTGTGAAGTTTCTCGGCCATCAGCGGACGGCGGAGGTCCTGCCCAAACTCGGGGTCGTCATGCTCACCTCGGTCAGCGAAGGGCAACCGCTCGTGCTCTTGGAAGCATTCGCAGCGGGCGTGCCGTGCGTCGCAACCGACGTGGGAGGTTGTCGCGAGCTCATCGAGGGTCGCGATCCGGACGACCAGGCGCTGGGCCGCGCGGGTCGCATCGCGCCGTTTGCAGACAGCGATGCACTCGCACGGGCCGCGATCGAGTTGTTGTCCAGTGCTGACGAGTGGCAAGCCTGTCAGGTCTCGGGCTTGCGGCGCGTGCGTCGCTGCTACGAGCAGCAGTCGATGGTCGATGCCTATCGCGACTGTTACCGAGCGGCGCTCGATAAACCATGACGAGGCACCGTGGCAGGCATCGGGTTTAGCCTTCGCGCGAGCGGGCTCGCCGGGGGGTATCTCGCGCGCGCCCGCAGTCTCGGCGCCGCCGGCGTCGTGGGCACCGGGCCATGGCTCGTCGCAAGTGTCGGGCTGCTCATCGTGAGTCGCTCTACCGATTCGCGCGGTGCAGACAGCGCAGTGGTCGAACGGTTTCAAGTTTCCGTGACTTGGATTCTCGCTGCGTCCCTCGTGTGGACATCGCCGCTCCAACTCGTGCTCACCCGCTTCATCGCGGACCGCGAGTATCTGCGCGAGCGAGAACGCATCCTGCCCAACGTTCTCGGCGCAATGGCGTTCGTAAGCGGCGCGAGTGCGCTCCTGGCTGCGTGTTTGCTGGCGGCGTTTCACGACCAGACGCTTCTCGTTCGAGCCTTGCTGGCAGCGGCGTTCGTCAGCGCCTGCGATGCGTGGCTGATCATCGTCGTGCTCGGAAGCCTCCGACGACACCGAGCGGTTCTCGGGTGCTTCGCCGCCGGCTATGCAGTCACGGTCGCAGCGTGCAGTCTCGCTTCGCATCGCGGGCTCGCCGAGCTGCTCGCTGCGTTCGTGCTCGGGCAATCGACGCTGGTGTTCGCCGGGCTCTCTGTCATCCAGCGTTGCCTATCTCGCGACCCGCAGTGTGATCCGGTCGCCTTCGGCTTCTTGGAGCCGCGCGCGATGTATCTGGAGCTCGCCGTCACGGGCCTCGCGTTCAATCTAGGTTGCTGGGCCGACGAGGTCGTGTTTTGGCT
>DASRXR010000659.1:0-4393 GCA_035687405.1 Polyangiales bacterium | reverse complement strand
ACCGCTCCCGCACCCACGCTCGCCGAGCGTTAGCCTAAGCAGGCCACCCAGCGCAGTCGATCATAGACACGTTAGGTCCGCCTGGCAGGTCTGCCCAAATCCACAGTCGCCATCTCCCGTGCACGACCGCAAGCCCTCGATCTCCACAAAGCGCTCCTCCTTCGACACGACCATCAACTCCACTCGACCCGGTTGAATGCTCACACCCCCGGCGGATTCCCGCGACACGATCAGACTGGGATATCCGGCTACGCCGAGCTCGAGCAACTGCGTGACCATCGCCGCCGACAGCTGCGCTTCTCCGGTGTCGTCGGAGTCGCAGGAGATCATGCCCTTCGATCCACCGTGGTGACTGATGTCGAGCTTCATGCGCACGCGAGAGTCACGTTGCGTCTTCGGCTTCGTCCAAGTGACAGCCAGCGGCGCGCCGGACTCGAGCTTCAACGCCTGCACCGGCACGGACAACGGAGCGATACCTTTCGCCTCGAGCGTAAACGCTTCGAGATCGCCCCCCGTGGCCTTCAGCTGTACGTCGTCACCTTCCGAGAACGCCGGAAACGGAAGCTTGATGCTGGCGTTCGGCTGATAGGCGTTCGCGATCGGCTCCATCGCGAACTCGCGGTCACCCGACCGGGTCTTTAGTCCCTTCACGCGCACCGTGCCCACGTTCTGCGCGGTCGGATACGACTGACACACGCCATCCTCGACACACACGGCTTCGCCACCACACGCCTGGGGACAAAACGGTGCGCGCGGCGTGAGTAGCTGACAGTCGCCATCTCGCATCGATTCTTCCCACACGAGTTGCGAGGGAGACGGGCCGTCGTACACCTTGCCGATCAACGACGTGTGTCCTTCGGGATCAGAGTCACTCGGAGCCAGCAGAGTCACGCTGAAGCTGCCGATGAGCTCGGTGCCGCGCGGACCAGCATCGCGCGACTCTTCAGGCGGCGGTTCTTCCAAACCATCGCAGCCCGCGCACACTATGATCGCTGTCAGGATCGCACAGCCGATATGACGCGCGGTCATGGCGCTGACGCGAAGCAGTAGATGCCTCCATAACCGCCGCCGGAACCCACGGTCGGATTCATTTGGTTGGGCGGACCGTCTTGGATCAAGTTGGCGCCTGCAGCGCAACCTGCTTCGTCGAGTGTCGACATCCAGTTCTGTCCACTACCGCCCATCCCTGGCCCACCGATCATCATCGGTCCCATTCCGCGCATCCCTTTCGGAGGAGCGCCACCGTCTCCTGAGGGAAACATTTCACCGTCGCCGCCAGGCCCGGCGCGGGATGTCGGACCGCCGTCGCCTTCGAACTCATCACCGATCATGACAACGCCGCCCTCCCCGATGACTGCACCGTCCGGAAGGTCCGAAGGAGGCGCGCGCGGCACGTCGTCGGCCATACGATCCCACGAGTGACCGACACGCGGTCTGCCTTCAGTCGCCGGATCACCCACGGCGCTCGTCCAATCCTTACAAGTCGCGGTAGCGCTGTACAACTCGCCGCTCGAGTTAGTCCCCGTCAGAATGTCGTGGTTGTCGACTGACGCTTGATTCGGATCGGGCTTCTGGTTCGGAATGCCTTCTTCGTTTGGAAAGTCGTGGGCGATCGCGGTGTCGATTCCTTCCGGTCGATCGTGAAGCAGGTCCGCTTTGCTCTCTGCAAACACGCGACCGAGGCGGTCGTACCAAGGCCCATCACCGATCCGATCGATCGCATCGACCTGCGCGCCATCTTCGCCCGCGGTTGCGCTGAGAAAGGCTCGCCAACGTTTCTTCGAAGCTGCCGGCAAGCTGCGATTTGCGATCTCTCCGCAGATCTTGTCAGCACCACGAAGCCCGGCACCGGGTCCGGTCTCGCCGTACCGAAGATCACCTCCAAACCCCGCTGGGCTCGATGCAGGGTGATCGCGTCGGGTCGCGCGCGCGGGCGGGTCAGCCAGGCGAAGATCGGAAGTGCCACCCATGCGAGCAGCGCACCGACTCCGAGCTTGGAGAGCGCGACGTCCACTTACTTCGAGTCCTTCTTGGAAGGTGTACCGAGTTTTCGATCGATCTGCGCGCGAAGGGCTTCCAGCTCGCCGCGTGAAAGCCGCTCACTCTCGATCAACCCGCTCACGAGCTCATCGGCTTTGCCTTCGAACAAGCGCTCGACGAGATCACGCGTGTGGTTGACGCGGACCGGCCCCGGGGGAATGGTCGCGCGGTACAAGTAGCTGCGCGCGTTTTCGGGGTGCGGCTCGTGCGTGACGTAGCCCTTCTGCTCGAGGACGCGCAGGATCGTGAGCGCGGTGTTGTACGCGACGGGGCGGAGCAGCGCGCCGACTACGTCGTGGACGCTCGCCGCTTGCCGAGACCAGAGGATCTGCATCACCTCGGACTCGGCTGGAGTCAAAATCGGCAACGATTTCTTCATGGGAGACCGGGTCGTTCCATTCCTACTAGCTACGTAGTTGCGTGCGATCGGGCGGATATTCACGGCCAAATCGCGTCGCCACTTCAACTATCTTCTTAGTTGAAGTGGCGGAGTGGTGCAACTAGACTCGTAGTAGATAGGCGCGGAAGCGAGCTCTGAGCCGGCCGAAGGCGCTGCGGGAACTCAGAGGCTTTCGAGGTACGCGACCAGGTCTTGGATCTGCGGCGCTTGTAGCTGGCTCGTGTGGCCGTGTTTGTCTCCGCCGCCGCAGGCTGCGAACCGATCGGTCAACGTCTTCGCACAACCGTCGTGCATGAACGGCGCGCGGAACGAGATCGCTCGCAACGAAGGCACTTGCAACATCGCGCCCGTTCCGACGTCGGCACTCTCGTTGTTGCTGAGCCGCGCACCGCTGTGGCAGGTGTTGCAGCCGAGCTCCTTCGACTCGAACAACGCTTGGCCGCGCGCAACCGCCGCGGTGTCGGAAGCCGTCGCATGCAGGAGCGGCTGGCGATCGATCCAATGTGCGAGCGCGTCGGCCTGCTCGAAGGTCGGTTCGGGTGCTGTCATTCGACCGACGAAGACCTCGTCGACCAGCATCGAGAAGTCCTTCATGTCGCCGTTCCAGTGAAACGGTTCGCTGCCGAGAATGCCACCGCGCAGGTTTTGGGTGCGCCGCGCACCGATGCCGTGGAACGTCCAGACCCGGCCGTCGTCACCCGCTTCGGCGTGGCATGACGCGCACGCGAGGCCGGCGGCCGTGACCAAGTGAAACAAGGTGTGACCTGTGTCGTTGCGGCTCGGCTGATTCAGTCGCACGGTGTTGCGCACGGCCTGCGTACGCACGTCGTAGAAGCTGATGGCGGCGGGCTCGCGCTGTTGCACTGCGAGCAGCCACTCCGACACGAAGGTCACGGCGACCGGTTGGCCCTCGAGCTGAGTCGACGCCATCAGGGTCGTGCAGGATGCAGTTCCGCCAATGACAGTGCTCTCACCCGGTGTCGGCATCCGCATCAACGACAGTGCCATCGGGGTGTCCCAACCGCCTGGGTTTGCCAACGCGAGGATGCTGCCGGTCGGATCGACCGCCATGTCGACGTAGAGTCCCGGCTGCATGATCTCGACGGACAACGACGCATCATCGCCAAAAGAGATCGCACCGTGCACGATGCCCGGAGCGCACTGTACCGCGCCGCCGCCGTACCCTCCCGGGCTCACGAGCACTTCGGATTCGCCGCCGCGCTGGTGCAACATCGCTAAGCCTTGCCCGGCGACGTCGACGGTGCGCCAGGCGACTCCAGATGTGAATTCGTTGGTGCGCGTTTCGGCACTCCCACCACCGGAGCACACGCCGCTCACTTGCGTGACCTCCTCGGGCACGAACACGGTCTCGCTTTGCGACGTGCTCAGCGGTCGATGCGAGGCCATCACGGTGCCGCCGGTCACGTCGACCTGAAGCAGCTCGGCCGTGCGAAAGCGCGTCACGAACAACTGGTTGCCACGCACGATGACGTCGCGCAGATCTCGCCCGAGGTTGGTCTTCTTCGTGACCGTTCCGGTGGTCGGATCGAGTTGCGCGAGCACACCTTCGGAGCAGGCGACGTACAAGCGATCGGCGGCGCCGTCGTAGGCGAGGCCGCGCGGCAGATCGCAGACTTCGCTGCGTCGCACCGGCGAGTCGGCGCCGAGCCCAAAGCTCACGATGCCGCGTCCGCCGCGGAGCGCGACGTGAACGGTTCCCGACTTGTCTTGCACGACGCGGCCTGGTTCGTCCGAAGCGGACAGCTCGATGCGCCGCACGAGCGCGGAGGTTGCGATGTCGATCAGATAGATCGCGTCGCGATCGGAGTCTGCGGCTATGAGCGTCTTTGCGTCTGCGCTCGTTAGCAGTGTGCCTCCGCTGATCGGCGGCGGCGCGTTGTCAGCTCGAACTGCCGGTTGGTTGAACTGCGGGGAGACTGGCCCTCCCGAACG
>DASRXR010000658.1:0-5312 GCA_035687405.1 Polyangiales bacterium | reverse complement strand
AGCTGCCACAAGCCGAGCGCACCCACTTCGGACTTCGCCCGCGGGTCGTAGGCGCTTTCGACCATCGCCAAGTACACGAGGTCTTCGGGCAGCTGCGCCGCCTTCAGCTTGGCTTGAAGCTGCGCCCCGTACCGGCCTTTGCGCGTCAGCAGGCTCCGCATCAGCGATCGCCCTCGCGGATCGGACCGGTAGTACTCGAGCATACGCACGAGCCGATCATCCCAGCGCACCGGAAAGTCCGGCAGGCGTAGGCCTTCGAGCCAGTCGAGCCGCGTCCGCTGCGGGCCGGGCGCGGCCTTCCTCGGCGGCGGTGCAGCCGAGGTCATGCTCGCCGGCACGGCTGATCGCACGGCGGGTGCGGCTTCTTCGCGGCCCGGGCGATCCGGCACGACGACCGCTTCCCTCGCCACCAGCGCCAGCAGTTCTTTGCGCGCGGCTACGAGCTCGGTCTGTGCGTCCGCGTCGTCGCTGGCTGCCGGCTGCTTCGCCTCCGGCTTTGGATCGGCCGCAGCCGAACCCGCAGTCATGCCCACGAGCACGAAACAAAAAAGGAGCCCGGCGAGCTTCATCACCCGCATGCAAACGACCTGACGCCACATGGTGTCAGGGTAACGAGGCGATCGGCTGCGACGCCAGAAACCATCCATCTCTGAGCGTTTCCCGCCAAAAAAATCATCGCCGTCCGCCCACCAGCTGGGCGGCGTAGGGCCGAGTCTGCCCATTAGTGGTGACGAACGCCGCGCGTGGTAACATTGGCAGCCGGGGAATTACTCGCGCACCCAGAGCGCGTTCAAGGGCATGCACCGCGGCGTTCATGAGTTCATCGCATGGATTGAGCAGCATCCCGACATCGCCGGGGTGACGGCCAATCCGCCTGCGCAGGCAGTCGACCTCGGCTTGATCGAGGAGCGCATCGCCTCGCCGCTGCCGGCCGATCTGCGTTTGATGCTGGCGCGTCACAACGGCGGCCCCTTGCCGAGCGGGCAGCTTCTCCATGCCGGGGCCGAAGGCGAACACAGCATGCTGCGTATGCTCGAGATCCTCGCTCTACGGCTCGAAAAGCCGGTGCGTGATCCCGAGTTGCTGTTCCCGTTCTACCGCAGCGACGACGGCGGGATCCTCGCGTTCGATCGCAGCGCGGGGCCGGTGTCGGACACCTGGCCGATCATCGACTACTACATGGAGAGCGGCGAGCAACGTTTGGTGCATCGTACGTTCGACGGGTTTTGCCGGCTGCGCGTCGCGGAGTGGACATCCTCCGACTTCGGCACGGAGTTCACGCTCGACAGCTACCTCCGCAGCGGAGAGCGGCATGTCGCGATCGAGCCCGACGTGTCGATCGCCCACGCGACGGTCGCGCACGCGCTGCGCCGCGCAGGGCGGCCGGAGGAGGCGCTTCAAGCCTATCTACGCGCCGCTCGGTGTGTTCCAGCCCAGCCCTGGTGCGACTGGGAATCGCTCAAGATCGCGGCGCTCCTCGGCGACTCCAAGGCGGCGCTCGAGTCCGCGACGCGCGTCTCGGCGCGCGCCCCGCGGCCGCGTTGGGGCCAGCGCGAAACCACACCGGTGATGGTTGCGGACGTGCTCGCCGTGCTCGCACCGCGGTTGTCGCCGCGCCGCGAGCAGCTCCTGCGCATCTACGACCAGCTCGTCGAACAATCGGATTCCGAGCGCGACAAACTGCACATCGTCTCGGTGCGAAAGGCGCTGTTTGCCGAGGAGACGCCGCCGGCTCCCAAAGCGCTGCGAACGAGCTCGATCCCGCCGTCGGGCGACCCGAAAGAGTGGATGGCGAAGCTCGCAGAAGCCTATCGTCAGGGCGCCGTGCGCGACGAAGACCTGCTGCTCGACCCCGCGTATGCATCGGCGCGCCGCAAGTTCGCGCTCTCCGGAATCCTGCGCGTTCGCCGCGGATTCTGAGCGAGCTTAGACTCGCCCGCAACCACGCGCGCACGCACAAAACTAGAGAGAGCGTCGATTCAGACCAGCTCGCTCAGACCAGCTCGCTCGGATTCGGGCACACGCGGTTACGACCGCTGTTTTTCGCCTTGTAGAGCATCTCGTCGGCCGCGCGAAAGAACTGCTTGGAGTCCATGCCGGACTTCAACGCGGCTGCGCCGATCGACACGGTCACCTTGATCTGCTCGCCCTCGACCATGAACGGGTGGCTCTCGACGAGCCGCCGCAGGTCTTCCGCGATCTTGATCGCGCCGACCAGCGAGGTCTCCGGCAACACCGCCGCGAACTCTTCACCGCCGTAGCGACCGAGTTCGTCATCCGGCCGCAGCCGCTTCGAAATGATGCTCGCGAGATCGCGAAGCACGGAGTCGCCGGCCAAGTGTCCGTACGTGTCGTTCACTTCTTTGAAGTGATCGATGTCGACCATCAGCATTGCGAGCTCGCGGTTGTGGCGAATCGCCCGCGGAATCTCTTTCTGCACGACCTGATCGAGCCGCTTCTTGTTACCGACGTCGGTCAGACCGTCGGTGATCGTCATGTTGAAGATTGTCTCGTGGTACTGGGCTTCGACGTCCGAGCCTGACAAGTACTTGAAAATCGTATCGCCGATCTTCACCTGGTCGCCCCGGCGGAGCTGGCTGTCGGTGATCGGATCGGGCTCGTCGTTGACGTATGTGCCGTTCGTCGAATCGAGGTCGGTCAGATACAGATGACCGTCGCGATGCTCCACCCGAGCGTGTCGGCGCGAGACGCTGTCGCTATCCAAAACGATGTCGTTCTCGCGGTCGCGGCCGACTGTGATGGTCTCCCGATCGAGTACGTGCCGCCGCCCAAGCTCGGACGCGACAGGCGCGTAGATCACGACGAGGCAGTCGTCCCCCTTACGTGGGACTTTCAGTTCCTCCAGCGTGGTTACGCGGGTCTTGATGTCGTGATCAGAGTCCACTGCCCTGGGGCGCGCCTTGCGCGAAAGTACCGCTTACTAGCCTACGAATTCCAACGTTCTTAGTAAAGCTTTGCATGCGTAGAGTTACCAGCCGGCCGATCTGATAGTTGTCGGAACCCACGTACGTGTGAGCAGGCGTGCATACATCGGCACGCATTTGACATACGCGAGTGCAGCGCAGTAACTACGCAGGCGACATCGAATACCACTCCTTCTCTCATAGCAGAGACGACGTACGGTGAAGTCCGATCGAGTCGAGTGGTTCTGAGTGCGACCCGGCGAATGTACGAGAGCGCCCACGATGACTCGCCGCGAATCCTGGTCGTCGATGACGAGGAAGTGATCCGCGACATCCTCGCCGACTTTCTCGCGATGGAAGGCTTCGAGGTCCGTACTGCCGCGGACGGTGCCGCGGCGCTGACCGAGCTGTCGCGCGGTCACTGCGACATCGTGCTGAGCGATCTCAAGATGCCCAACATGGGCGGGATCGAGTTGCTCGAGGTGATCTCGCGCGAGTGGCCTCAGCTGGTCACGATCATCATGACTGGGTTCGGCACGGTCGAGACCGCGATCGATGCGATGAAGCGTGGCGCGTACGACTACATCATGAAGCCGTTCAAGATGGAGGAGGTCGTACATACGGTTCGACGCGGGTTGGAACGCCGAAAGCTCACCGCGGAAAACATGCGCCTGAAAGAGGCGCTCTCGCTCTACAAGGTGAGCGAAGCGATCGCGGCGAGCCTCTCGCTCGACGAAGTGATGCGAAACGTCACGGACGCTGCGATTCACGAAGTCGACGCCGATTTGGTGTCGGTGTGGCTCGACGACGGGTCAGGCGCGTTCTTCGAGCGCGCGCGCGTCGAGCATCCGCGTTTCTCCCCGGCGGGACCGGTCGGCGAGCTCGCGTTCAACGCGATCGTGAAGCACTTCGGCGACGACAAGCGTTTGCGTGTGCACGGTGAGCGTTGTTTGCCGTTCTTCAGCGTACGGCCCGAGGTTCCCATTTCGTCGATGCTCGCGACGCAGCTGATGATGAGCGGCCGGCCGATCGGGTTCCTCGCGGCGCTGAGCTTCAGCCCGAACAAGTTCTTCGACGAAGGTCAGCGCAAGCTGCTCCACATCGTTTCGGATCGCGCGGCGGCTGCGATCGAGAACGCGAAGCTCTACGAAGACCTCAAAGCCACGTTCTCGCAGACCATCAAAGGCCTCGCGAGTGCGATCGACAAGATGGACCGCTACACCGCGGGGCACTCGACGCGCGTCGCGGCCTACGCGCAGATCCTCGCGCTCAAGCTCGGTTTGCCTCCCGATCAAGTCGAGATCGTTCGCCAAGCCGCGCTCATGCACGACGTCGGCAAGATCGGCTGCGTGATGAACTTGAACAAGCCCGGGATCCTCACGGATCGCGAGTACGAGGTCTTCAAGCTACATCCGGGTTACGGGCGCGACATCCTCGAGCCGATTCAGTTTCTATCGCCGCTCGTGCCGGGCGTGCACTTGCATCACGAGCGTTGGGACGGGCGAGGCTATCCGCTCGGTTTGCGCGCCACCGGCATCCCACTGATCGCGCGCATCATCTCGGTCGCGGATGCATACGACGCGATGACGAGCGACCGCGCGTATCGTCGAGCGATGCCTCACTCCGTCACGATGACGGAGATCAAGAGCTGTGCGGGCAGTCAGTTCGATCCCGACGTGACGGGCGAGTTCATCGAAGCGATCGAGGCCTACCGGCACGAACGCCGCGAGCAGCGCGAGCCGATTCCGGAGGAGGGCTAGGGCTGTCGCTACTCTTTCGGTTCGTCGTGGGCGCGCACGACTTCGGCTTCGTGCCCGGCCTGCCGACGAAACTTGCCAGTGTCGGAGACGTCTGCGTTTTCTTCGCGGAGCGTGCTGAAGCGCCCGGTCTCGTGGACGGGAGTACTGGATTCACCCGATGACCCGTGCCCGCCTGCAGCCACGGGCGGCATCGGCGAGCGAGCGTCGGCACCGGCCGGCACCGGCAACGGTGCTTCACCGCGGTCGTGTGCGTCTTGCCACGGATAGCGAATGCGCTTGTGGTACGCGTTCACGAGCGCGTCGGTGATGTGCACTGCGAGCATGCGGATGTCCGCGATGCTGAGCCCCGACTCGTCGAGTTGGCCTTGGTGCATCTTTACGAAGATCACGCGCTGCACCATCTCGAGGAACTTCTCGCGGGTCGGCGGATCGACCGTGCGCGCGCCGGCTTCGATCGAGTCGATCAGCATCAAGATCGCGGTCTCGCGGGTTCGCGGCCGCACTCCCGGATAGCGAAACGACTCTTCGGTGAGGCCCTTCGGATTTCCCTGCGCCAGGCACTTGTGCCAGAAATACTCGATGATGCTCGTGCCGTGATGCGTGTAGGAAAACTCTACGACCGCTTCGG
>DASRXR010000657.1:0-2137 GCA_035687405.1 Polyangiales bacterium | reverse complement strand
GCGCAGTACGCGGCGGTCGTCGAGCGCGCGCCGATCGACTTCGATTGGGTGCATCGCGAGCTGCGCCGCACGGGCGTGACGCTGCAACTCTTGTGGAGCGAGTACGTGTGCGGATTTCGCGCGACGTGATCACCCGTTTCGCCGCGATGTGATCACTGGGGACCGCGCCCGTTTCGGCACGATGTGATCACGCAGACCGCCGAGATGTGATCGGCGGTGCAGGTCGTTGTCTGGTGTTCAGTTCTTGTCCGTACCCTTTTCCTTCCGGCCCGAGGCGCCGGCGAGGTCGAGCTTGTAAGCGTTGTGCACGAGGCGGTCCAAAATCGCGTCGGCGATCGTCGGCTCGCCGATCCACTCATGCCACTTCTTCTGCTCGAGCTGACTCGTCACCACCGTCGACGCACGGCCGTAGCGGTCCTCCAGCACCTCCAAGAGGTCATTGCGCTGCGACTCGGTCGGCGTGCCCAGCCCGAGGTCGTCGAGGATGAGCAGCTCCGCCTTCGCAAGCCGCGAGAGCACGCGCGCGTATGAGCCGTCGACGCGTGCAAGCGCGAGCTCATCGAAGAGCCGAGGCACGCGGCGGTACATCACGCGCAGGCCTTTACGGCACGCCGCTTGGCCCAGAGCCGACGCGAGGTAGCTCTTACCCACGCCGGTCGCGCCCGTGATCAGTACGTTGAGGTGCTCGCCGATCCACGCGCACGACCCCAGCTGACGCACCATCGCCTTCTCCAGCCCGCGCGTCGGCGTCGCCTTTACGTCTTCCATGCACGCGCTCGGGATCCGCAGCTCTGCGTCCTTCAAGAGCCGCCTCAGCCGTCGGTTGTCGCGCGCCATGTGCTCGGCTTCGACCAAGAGCGCCATCCGCTCGTCGAAGCTCAGTGCACCGATCGCGGCATCCTTCTGCTGCGCCGTCCACGCTTCTGCCATCGCGGACAAGCGCATTTCATACAGTTTCTCCATCGTCGGTTCGTTCAGCATCGTCTCTCCTTCAGTTGAAGTACCCAGGTCCGCGCACGTTGCCGTGCGCGATCGGTGCCCGCTCGCTCGGCTCATCGCCGTACAGCGGCATCGTCTCGCGGCCGAGCTTCAGCATTCGCTCGACCGGCTTGTAGCTCCGCGCGCCGAGCCGCAGCGCCGTCTCGCACGCGCGCTCGGTGCGGCGTTCGCCATACTTCTTCGCTACGCTCCGAAGCCCCTGCGTCGAGCGCACCGCCGCTTCTCGGACCGGATTGGCCTGCAGGATCCGCTCCACCAGCGCCGAGCACATCGGACCCACGCTCGCCGACCATTCCTTCACGTCGGCCTCGGCGTCGCAGTGCGCGCGATGCCCTTCCGACATGTGCTCGGTCGCTGTCGTCTTGCCCGACTCGTGGCTGCGCGCGTGCGCCGCCACCCGGGTGCCACCATGAAACACCTCCACGGTGCTCGACGTCAGCCGCATCTCCACCACCTCACCGACGAGCACATGCGGTGCCGAGTAGAAATGGTCCTCGACACGCACGTGGTAGCTCTCGTCGAGCTTGTTGCCGCCGCTCCACTCGCTGATCACGTACGCGTCGCTCGGTAGCGGCTTGAGCGCCTCGCGCTCGTAGCGCTCAAAGAGCTCTCGGCGGCTCGCGCGCAAGCGCTTCATTGGCCGCGCGTTCAAGTCCTCCAGCAGCTCTGCGATGCGCGCGTTCAGAGCTTCAAGCGAGAAAAACGTTTCGTTGCGAAGGCGAGCCAAGATCCATCGCTGCGCCACCTGCACGGCCACCTCCACCTTCGCTTTGTCGCGGGGGTGCCCAGGGCGCGCCGGCACAATCGCCGTGTCGTAGTGCCGACCGAGCTCGCTATACGCTCGATGAATCGTCGGCTCGTATCGGCACGGCACGCTCACCGCGCTGCGCAGCTGATCGGGTACCGTGATCTTCGGCACTCCACCGAAGTAACAAAACGCCTTCACGTGCGCGCTTACGAAATCTGCGACGCGCTGCGTCAGCGTCGCCGTCGCAAACGTCAGGCTCGATGCGCCGAGCGCCGCGACAAACAGCTCCACGTCCACCTTCTCGCCTGTGCTCGCGTCGATGAAGTGCGGGCGCACGCCCGAGTAGTCCACAAAACCTTTCTCGCCCGCGCGGTGCACCTGCCGCATCAT
>DASRXR010000656.1:0-4250 GCA_035687405.1 Polyangiales bacterium | reverse complement strand
CGCGGCGTCGTTTCACGAACGCGTCGGCATCACCGGCGTCGTGCTGACGAAGCTCGACGGCGACGCACGCGGTGGTGCGGCGCTCTCAGTTCGCGACGTCACCGGCGCGCCCGTGCGCTTCGTCGGTGTCGGCGAAGGCCTCGACAAGCTCGAAGCCTTCCGGCCCGACGGCATGGCGAGCCGCATCCTCGGCTTCGGCGACATCGTCGGCCTGATGCAGGACTTCGAGCAAGTCGTCGACGAGGACAAAGCCGAGCGCGACGCGAAGAAGCTCCTCGAGGGCAAGTTCACGCTCGACGACTTCCTCGAGCAGATCTCGATGCTGCAGCAAATGGGTCCGCTGCAGGACATGTTCGAGAAGCTGCCGTTCTTCGCGGACAGCGTGCCCGAAGGCTTCCAGGTCGACGACAAAGAGCTGGTGAAGATCAAAGCGATGGTCAGCTCGATGACCCGCGGCGAGCGAAAGCGCCCGCAGCTGTTCGCCGAGCAGCCTTCGCGGATCCGGCGCGTCGCGAGTGGTTCGGGTCGAACGCCGAAAGACGTGGCCGATCTCCTCCAGCGGTTCGCCTTCATGCAGAAGATGATGGGCTCGATCGGCCAGCAAGCGAGCTTCTTGCAGAAGATGCCGGGCATGAAGCAGCTCGCGATGGCGAAGCGCTTGCGCGAAGCTGTCTCGACCGGTGGTCTCGACAACCCGATGATGTCGAACCTCGCGACGGAGTTGCTAGAAGCCGCAGTCGCGGAAGGCGGGCCCGGCGCTGCCGGCCTGTTGCAAGGCATGGGGATGGGTGGCGGGCGCGGGATGCCCGGTGTTCGCAAGAAACCACTCGACCCGAGCAAACGAAAGCAGCAGCGCAAGCTACAAAAGAAGGCGCGCAAGAAGTCGCGCCGGTGAGCGAGGTCTGCATGCGGGCGATCGCCGTTGCAGTCCTGTGCCTAGTTACTTTGAGCGGTTGCACCGAGCGCAAGCAGCGCCCGACGGCGCGGCGCGAAGACGTGCTGCTGAAAGCGGCGCCCAAGCCGCAGTTTCCGCTCGACCTCAGCTTCGACGACAAGGTCGATCTGATCGGCTACGACCTCGACACGCCTCGGCCGTCGCCCGCGAGCTCGTTCAAGGTCACCTGGTACTGGCGCGTGCGCGCGCCGCTCGGCGACGGCGTTCAACTGTTCACACACGTCGCGGACATCAGCGGCGCGACGCAGCTCAATCTCGACGCCCAGCGCGCCGTTCGCGTCGCGTATCCGGAAGAGAGTTGGAAGGCCGGCGACATCATTCGCGACGAGCAGATCGTCACGCTGCCTGAAGCGTGGGCCTCGCCGTTCGCGGTCTTCTACACGGGGTTTTATCGCGGCTCGAAGCGGTTCGACATCACCCGCGGCACACATGATGCGGAGCGCCGCGGTGAAGCGTTGCGGCTTCCGATCGCGCTCGGACGCTCGATTTCGAGCGAAGCTCCAGTGCCGGAGCTGAAAGTGCCGCACACCCGCGGCAAGATCGTGATCGACGGCAAGCTCGACGAGGCCGATTGGAAGACCGCGGCCGACACGGGCGCGATGGTGCAGACGATGACCGGCGCGCCGGGCGCATTCGTCGCGACGGCGCGCGTGCTCTGGGACGAGACGCGCGTGTACGTCGCGTTCAACGTGCTCGACGATTACCTCAAGAGCACGTTCGACAACACCGACGATCACTTGTGGGAGCAGGACACGGTCGAGATCATGTTCGACCCGGCCGGCGACGGAAAGAACTACTTCGAGCTGCAAGTCTCGCCGCGAGGCGTGCACTTCGACACGCGCTACGACTCGCGGCGCCAACCGCGCCCGTTCGGGCATGTCGATTGGGACAGCCACGTAGAAGCGAAAGTGATCACGCAAGGCAAACCGAACGACGATGCCGCTGACGGCGGCTACGTAGTCGAGCTCGCCGTGCCATGGAGTGCGTTTTCCGCCGGAGAGCCACCGGCGGCGGCGCCGATCGCCGGTACGCTTTGGCGCATCAACTTTTTCGTGATGGACGCGCGCGACCAAGGGCAGCGTGCCGTCGGCTGGTCGCCGCCTCGCATCGGCGACTTTCATACGCTCGATCGGTTCGGCCGCGTTCAGTTCGTGCCGTGAGCATCGCGCGCGGACGCTGACGGTGGCAGTGACGGCGGCGGGCTCAGCTCTCGTACGGCGAGGCGGTCGTCAGACGCGCCGGGTCGATCCCGAGCGTGCGCAGCGCCGATGCCCAACGATCTTCGTACGGCGTGTCGAACACGATTCGCTCGTCGAGATCGACGGGGATCCACGCGCCTTGCGAAATCTCGGTATCGAGTTGCGACGGGCCCCAGCCCGCGTAGCCCAACACCAACATCACGCGATCGGGGCCGCGCCCCTTCACCGTCTGCTCGAGCAGCTCGCGCGATGCGGTCACGGCCAAGCGATCCGAGACCTTCACGATCTCGTCGCCAAAGTTGCGGAGAGGGTTTTGCTCGAACACGAGCCAGCCGGTGTCCGGGGCAACAGGACCCCCGACGAGCACGGGTGCATCCGGCGGCGCGACGTCTGAAGCGCGTAGCCCCAGCGCATCGAGCATGCCGGGAAGCCGGACTTGGGCCGGCCGATTCACGACGAACCCGAGCGAGCCTTCCGGCCCATGATCGATGAGCAGCACGACGGTTCGACGAAAGTTCGCGTCGAGCAAAATCGGCGCAGCAACTAGAAAGCCAGGCGCGAGCTCCGCAGGCATGGGCGAAGCGTGCCACCGAATGAGGGGGTCGGGCAATCCGGTCAATTGTCGGGGGGCAGATCGCCATTCCCAGGCCCCCAGCAAACCCGTCCGGGCCTCATCGCGTCAGCAGCAGCACGTAGTAATAGTGCGGCGCGTAGGTCCGCTGCAGCGCGACACGAAATCGACTTCGAACCCAGGCCCCCGAGGCGACTCTTTGCTCCACCGGATAGCCCGCGATCGCGAGCAGGCGCCCGTCGGCAGCTACGAGCGGCGGTTGCGCGCTGTGCAAGATAAGTGCATCCGGGTCGCGCTTGGACAACAGGGCGTCAGTCACTGCTTTCGCGAGATGGCCGCCGGGCAATCGTCCGATCTCAGGGTCGGTGATCCCGCCGAGATCGATCGCTTCGACGCCGCTCGCGTAGCCGAGAAAACCGATGTCCACGAGCGCGACGCGACGCGCAGATTGGCGCAGGCGCATTGCGAGCTCACGCCCCGCGCTCTCACGGCTCAAGCCGGCAGCACGCCACTCGGGGATGCGCGTCGCGAGGTCGAGTGAGAGCACGGCCATGGCTGCCACCGCGCACGCGAGCCGACCATAACCCTCCCCGCGTTTGACCGGAACGCTGTCGCGACGGCGGCGCGGCGACTCCAAACGCGGCTCGGGTCGCACGAGCCCGACCGCGATGACTCCGATCGCGATCGGCAGCACCGGCACGAACAATCGAAAGCCCGGCATCCAGTCACCACCTGCGAGCACGATCGCGATCGCGTGGACCACGAACACGATCGTGCCGACGCGGTCATCCCAACGCCCGACCCGCCATGCGCGCACGATCAAGAACGCACCGAACACGCCGAGCACCAGCAGCAAACCGCGCGCGCCGTACTCGATACCGTGTCGCAGCGAGCCTTGTTTCGCGTGGTACGCGAGTGGCACGACGCTGCCGAAGACGCGCCAGCGGAACGCGATCAGCGACAGCAGCCCGAGCGCACTCAACCCGAACACCGGGACCGCACGCGCCACCCCGACGCGCCAGGCGGCCGTGATCAAAATTACGCCAGTCGCAGCGAGAAGTTCGGGTCGCAACCACGGAAGCACGCCGAGCAACACGCCGAGAAAAATGCGGTGCTTGAGCGCAGGCCGCGCCGTGAGGGTTAGCCACGCGCCCGTCAATACGAGGGTCGCAGCGCCGGTCTCGAGCCCGGCGACGCCCCAGCCACCTAGCTCGGGCTGACAGGTGAAGAGTGCTGCCGCGCTGCAAGCATAGGTCGTGCCGCGTACCCGCTGCGAAAGGCGTTTCACGAACAGCCCGCACGCGAGCGCCACGCACACTAGACCTAGGCCTTTCGCGGGCCATACAGGCTCCAGGTGCGCGAGGCGCGCGATGAAGCCTGGTAACAGCCACAGCGGGCCCGTGACGCCGTCGGTGGCCGAGCCGTCGTTGAACGTGTAACCCCGGCCGTCCGCCAGACGTGAGGCGTAACGCGCGATGATGAACGCGTCGTCGACCGTGTAGGGCCACGCACACAGCCCCACCAC
>DASRXR010000655.1:0-6976 GCA_035687405.1 Polyangiales bacterium | reverse complement strand
ATGCACGCGATCGCGTAGAGGTCGCTCTGCACACTCGCATCGCTGCCGCTCGCGAGCTGTTCGGGCGCCATGTATGCGAGCGTCCCGAGGACGTCGGTTGTACCCGTCAGATCTGATGAGTCAGCGATCTTTGCGATTCCGAAGTCGAGGAGCCTGACTGTCTCGACCGCATCAATTTGAGTCAGAAACACGTTGCTCGGTTTCAAGTCTCGATGCACCAGCTGCTGCTGGTGCGCCGCGTGGACGGCCTCGCACAGCTCGATGCCGAGCGCGAGCGCGCGTGGAACCGACAACCGGCCCGAAGCGCGAAGCAGCTCACGCAGGTCGCGACCCACGAGTCGCTCCATTATGACGTATGGCAACTCCCCGTGGAGGCCGCGGTCGTAGACACTGACCGCGCTCCTGTGCTCGATGCGCGCCATCGCACGCGCTTGTCGCAGAAAACGTTCTACCGCCCGCGCGTCGTCACAATGCGGTCTCGGCAGCACCTTAATCGCAACGGTTCGGCCGAGATCGCGATCGAGCGCTTGGTACACGACACCCATCCCGCCGCGACCAAGCAACGCGGCGATCTCATAGCGACCCCCGACCAGCTCCCCGTTTTGAAAAGGCTCCGCCTCGGCTCCTGCCGAACCCGGTCCTGTTACTTCGCTCACGGTCGCGAGATACCGCGGACGGTCGCGCCTAGCAAAGGTCGTCGAACTAAAAGTTGTATGCAGTCAGGGACAGCACTGAGTATGAGCCCGTGCATGTTTAGGCATCTGACAGGACGCAGACGTAACGTGTAAAGCGAGTGTCATTCGCAGACTGTGTGAGTACACTGCGCGCTGTGGATTCAGCCGATGCTTCTACGCTGGACACCTCCAAAACGTCCGCGCGCCTCCAGGTTGTCCGGTATGTCGGACTCTCCATTCAATGTCACCCGGACGTCCGTCGTCTCGGCGAGACAGCGCGCTTGTTCGATCTGGGCAAGCCCGGTTGCGCTACCGTTCACCGCACGGAGCCTCTGTTTCGAGACGCTTCAGGCGGAAACCCGCGTTCTCTCGCGACGGCGCGCGCTTCCCGGATACCGATCACGATCACCGTGACCGGCGACGGTCGATGTTCGATCGAGACGAGCGCGGAGCTCGATGTCTTCGCGGATGGTGCGCGCGTCGCGGATCCACGGTCGATTTCGCCACACGTGTTGCAAAAAGGGATCTTATTGCGACTCGGCAGCTACGTGCTGCTGCGGCTCGGTCTCTACGAGGATGTGGCTGACTCCGAGACACTGCCCGAGCTCTTAGGTCACTCACCTGCGATGCGAGCGCTGCGGGCGGAGATCGGACGGCTGGCAGATCTCGACGTGCCGGTACTGCTGCGCGGTGAGACCGGGGTTGGCAAGGAACTGGTTGCGACGGCTCTGCACCGCGCGAGCCATCGCGTCGAAGGGCCGTACGTGCGCGTGAATCTGGCCGCGGTTCCGCCGCCCATGGCTGCAGGCGCATTGTTCGGCTACGCGCGCGGTGCGTTCACGGGTGCGACGGCGACGCATGACGGCTACTTCGTCGACGCAGACCGCGGCACACTGTTCTTGGATGAGATCGGCGAAACTTCGCACGAGGTTCAAGGCGTCCTGCTGCGCACGATCGAGAGTCGCGAGATTCAACCGATCGGGGGTGCGCTTCGTTCCGTGTCCACGCGGCTGATCGCCGCAACCGAGTCCGATGTCGAAGCCAAGGTTGCGCTCGGCACGTTCAGCCGCGCGCTTCTCCAGCGCTTCGCGTATTCGCTCTGGGTACCCCCGTTGCGCGAGCACATGGATGACGTGCCGCTGCTGCTTGCACGTTTCTTGGCCGAGGAGCTCCGCGCGTTCGGCGAAACGGAACGGCTCTGGGGAAACGATACGGATCAGCATCCATATCTGACTGCCGATTTCATGCTGCTGCTACTTGGCTACGACTGGCCGGGCAACGTGCGCGAGCTGAAGAGCGTCGTGCTCCGCTTCGCGATCCACAACCGGGGTCGCGAGCGAACCGAAGTCGAGCCGCGACTTCAAGCCATGCTCGCACGTACTCCGAGCGATGCAATTGCCAAGCCGCCGGCATCGCAAGCTTTGACGCCGCCCGAGGCTGACGCCGCACCGCTGAGGCGCGAAGCATTGCAACTCAAGGATCAAGACGTGCTCGATGCGTTGCGGCGCTTTGCGTTCGAGATCGATCGCACCGCCCGCGAGCTCGGCGTTTCGCGCAGCTGGCTCCACGCGCGCATGAACACACTGGCGGGCGTCCGGAAGGCGAAGGACCTGCGCGCACCGGAGATTCAAGCCGCGCTCGATCGGCACGAAGGCGACATCGAGCGCGCCGCACGGCAACTCGAAGTGTCTGCGAAGGGCCTCCAGCTCCAGATCACGCGGCTCGGCCTGCGAAATGGTGGCGGCGGCCCTGCGCAGTAGCCTCGGCAGCCTGGGCCGCTCCGCTCGCGCGCTCGATGGACGCCGTCAGCTGCTCTTCTTGCGCTTGCTGCCTTTGCGCTTGCTGGCTTTGCGCTTCTTCGCACCCTTCTTCTTCGGCACTTTGCCGCCCGCGGCGCGCGCTTCGGACAGCCCGATCGCGATCGCCTGCTTCTTGCTCTTCACCTTGCGGCCGGATCGACCCGACTTCAGCGTTCCCTTCTTGCGCGCCTTCATGGCCCCTTCGACCTTGCGTTGCGCCGACTGGCCGTACTTCCGACCGCCCTTCTTCTTCTTTGCCGCCATCTGACTCATCCCTTTCGAAGTGTTGATCTGCGTGCAATGCGCGTACCGAATTGCCGCTCCCCGCTGCAGCGCGTCCGCGATCGATTCGCGACGTGCCAGAACGCCTCATGCGACTCACGGCATCAGCCGAGCCACTCCGGATTGTTCTCGGTGCCATCGAACTGCCGACTCGTTTTATACAGCTCGAACTTCTTCGCGTTCGATGCGTCGCGCGTCTTCGCGAGCAGCGCATTGCGCGCCGGTTCCGTCAGCGGCCGGAACGTGCGTGCCGCCATCAGCGCCTGTTGTAGGATCTTGGGCGAGTCACACCCCGTGATCACGACGCTCGTCGGTAAGCTCATCGCGTAGTGCAGGCACTCGATCGGCGACACCTTACCGCTCTTCAGAATGATGCCGCTGCCCATCGGCTTCATGCCGAGCACGCCGATCTCCTGCTGCACGAGCAGCGGCAGCACGATCTTTTCGAAGCCCTGGTCGTGATGATCCATGACGTTGAGCGGCATCTGCACCGTGTCGAAGCGGAAGTCGTGTTTCGCTGCAGTGTCGAGCATCTGCTTGTGGATCACGCCGCTCTTGTGCCCCGTGAAGCCGATGAAGCGTAGCTTGCCCGCTTTTTTGGCCGCTAAAATCGCTTCCATCGAGCCGCCCTGTGCAAACACGCGATCGGGGTCCGTCGGGCGAATCACTTCGTGGACTTGCAACAGATCCACATGGTCCGTCTGCAAGCGACGCAGCGACTCATCGATCTGCTTGGCAGCAGACTCGCGCGAGTGCCCGTCGATCTTCGTCATCAGAAATGCTTTTTCGCGATAGCCATCGCGCAGCGCCTGACCCATCCGAATCTCACTCTGGCCGTCGTTGTAGTCCCAACAGTTGTCGAGAAAGTTGATGCCTTCGTCGAGCGCGGTCCGGATGATCCGAATGCTCTCCTTCGGGTCGCTCTGGATGCCGATGTGATAGCCGCCCAACCCGACCATCGAGACCAGCTCGCCGGTGCGTCCGAGTTTGCGACGCGGAATCGGCTTCGACTTCGGCGCATCGGCCAGTGCAGAGGATCCAAACTGACGGCTGAGCCAAGCCGCCACGGCAGCAGCGGGCAGGCCCCACAACATCTCACGTCGTTTCATCGCGCACCTCCGAGTTGCGAGATCGCAGCAAGGAACGTGCCCAGAGGCAAGATTACGTCAGGCTGTCGAGCCACTCCGACATGCGTTCGGCGATCATCAAGGTCGGAAGGTGAATGTTGCTCGAAGGCACAGTCGGCATCACGCTCGCGTCGACCACCGACAGGCCCTCGAGCCCGAACACCGAGCCGTGCGGATCCACCGCGGCGCGTTCACTCGGAGTCGTGCCCATCGGGACCGTTCCGCACGGGTGATAGCCGGAGTCACACAAGATCGGCAGCAGGTACTCGAGCCAACGCGGATTGCGCAAGCTCGCCGGCCACGGCAACACGGCGCGGCCAAACTTCGACATCGCGCGCGTCGTGAGCAGCTCGTAGCTGCGCTTGAGCGCATCGGCGGCGATCACACGGTCTTGCTTGTCGAGGAAGAAGCGCGAGTGAATCATCGGGTTCGTGCGCGGGTCGGCATTCGGATACTGCATGCTCCCGTAGCCCCGCGGCTTTCCGACTTGCGTCACGATCGCAAACAACGGCAACCGCGTGAACAACGCCGTAAACGAGATCGGCTGCAGCAGCATATCCGCACCGTGATCGCACAGGCCGGACGAGTAGCGAAACACAGTCTGTAAGATCGGCGCACTGCGATCCGGCACGATTCCGCCGCGGTGCGCGAGTACGAAGATCCCGGTCCCGGGATGATCGAGCAGCCGATGTCCGATCGCAGGCGCATCGAGCACAGGCTCGCACTTCAGCCGGCGAACCTCTCGATCCGGTCCGACGCCCGAGCGCAACAAGATCCCGGGCGTGTTGATCGCACCGCCCGACAGAATCACGTGACCGGCAGCGATCCGCTCGATCTCGCCATTCTCGGCTTCGACTTCGAGCCCGGTCGCACGGCGGCCCTCGAACAACACACGCCGCACCAGAGTGTTAGGTCGGATCCGCAGGTTCGGTCGCGCGCGGACATCGGGTGTGAGATAGGCCTCGGCTGCACTGATCCGACGCCCTTCGATCTTGTTCATCGCGCTCGGGCCGTAACCCCAACGTCCAGGCGCATTGCTGTCCTCGCACTGCGGCAAACCACGCTCTTCGCAGGCTTCGATGAACGCTGCTTGAAACGGCACGAGCTCATGCCGCGGATGGCGGCGGATCGGAAGCGGCCCACTCGCGCCGTGATAGTCGTCACTCGGAAAATCGAGATCGCGTTCGAGCCGTTTGAACGCCGGCAAACACTGCTCGAAGCTCCATTCGGACAGACCGAGCGCAGCCCACTCGTCGTAGTCTTCCGGTTGCCCGCGCAGCGCAATGCACGTATTCACGGCCGACGATCCACCCACGACGCGACCGCGTGGCAACGGCGAGAGAAGCGCGCGCGGACTCGGCTTGTGCCGGTACGACCAGTCGTGCGCCTTCATCGAGTTCTGCCGTCCGTCGCGCAGATCCTCGGGAAGCGTTTCCGGCGTGTAGTCGGGCCCGGCTTCGAGCAGCAGCACTTCCCGAGCGGAGCGCGCCGACAAGCGATTCGCGAGCACGACTCCGCTCGAGCCTGCCCCCACGATCACGACCGGTCCCGGCATCCCGTGCTCGCCTACGACCGCACTTCGGCCGAGAGCAGCGTCCACGGAAACACAATCGGTGCATCGTGCACGTCGAGCTGCCGTCCGACGAAACGCTGAAACTCGCGCCGGCTCCAGTGCTGAATGTGCTCGGGATCGTTCCCGAGCGCGGTGATGTGTTTGCCACGCAAGAAGTTGAGCCCGCGAAAAAACGGCTCCCACGGCACGCTCACGACCACGTGATGCTTCGACAACTTCGCGAGCACACCGACCATCGACTGCGCATCCTCGAGATGTTCGAGCACTTCGATCATCAACACCAAGTCGTAGCGCCGCCCCGAGCTCGCGAGCGTGCGCGCGTCTTCGACTGCAAACGTCGCATCCGGAACGCGCGCCTTTGCGTGCGCGATCGCCGCCTCCGAAAAGTCGATGCCGTGCATCGGGCACTGCACGCCTGCCTTGCGCAACGCCGACAGCACGTAGCCTTCGCCGCAACCGACTTCTAAGATCTCGCTCGGCTGCCGCGCCAACACGAGCTCACAGAGCCGCTTGTGAAAGTGCCCGATTAGCGCGCGCTGAACCGGGTTGCCGTTTTCGTGTTTCTGCCTATTTCCGTGCGAGCTTGCCATCGGGGAGCTCCGGCTCGGGCGCGCCTTGCGCGTCCGCGTCAGTCGTTTCAGGCAGCGCGCGCGTCGCGTCGCGTTGCCGCACACTTCGAATTGCAAACACCTCGGCCCGGCCGAGTGTCGTGCGCACGATCACTTCAGCGACGAGACCCACGCACAAGATCTGCGCGCCGGTGATCGTCAACAACACGCCGAGCGTGAGGAGTGGACGCGTCCCGACGGGATAACCCATAAACCACAAGATCGTCAGGTACGTGAGCAGCGCCACGCCGAGGAGCAGGACCAGCGCGCCCGGTACCCCGAAGAAATGGAGCGGACGCGTGCGATAACGCGTGAGTAACAGCACCGTCGGCAAGTCGAGCAGCCCTTCGAAGAACCGCCGCGATCCGAACTTACTGTAGCCGTGTTTGCGCGGGCGATGCTGCACGACCAGCTCTTCGACGCGAAAGCCGCGGTCGTGCGCAAACACTGGCAAAAACCGGTGAAACCCACCGTAGACGCGCAGCTCGCGCATGCACTCCGCACGGTAGGCTTTGAACCCGCAGTTGAAGTCTCGCAGCTTCACGCCGCTCAGCTGGCTCACGACTGCGTTGAACACGCGCGACGGAAGCGTCTTGTCCATCGGATCGTGCCGCGTCTGCTTCCAGCCCGAGACCAGATCCGCACCAGCGTGAATGCGCTCGACGAACTCTGGAATCATCGCCGGGTTGTCTTGAAGATCCGCGTCCATCGTGATCACGATCGAACCGCGCACGTACTCGAAGCCGGCCGCGAGCGCGGGCGACTTCCCGAAGTTGCGCCGCAAGTGGATTACGACCACATGCGGATCGCCATCGGCGAGCGCGTCGAGCACATCCGCCGATGCATCGCGGCTGCCGTCGTCGACGAATACGATCTCGTAGCGACCTTCGATCGGAAGCTTCGCGCACGCGGC
>DASRXR010000654.1:0-11286 GCA_035687405.1 Polyangiales bacterium | reverse complement strand
CTGGCCGAGTTGTCCCAGGCGAATCGCAGCCACGTATCCGCCGGGCCCGCCGCCGACGACGATGGCGTCGTAACTCTTGTCCGTCATGCCGAATTCCTTACGCCGTTAGGCCGTTAGGCAAGTGCCGGCATCTTAGTCCGCAGCGATTTCGCGTCAACCTCGAGCCTGGTAAGCCGGAAGGGGACCCGGTATCGTGGTTCGCGATGTTTCGCCGACTTCACGTTGCTCGAATCGGGCTTGCGCTGGCCTGCGCGAGCGCGTTTGCGTGCGGATCGGCCGATGCGGACGGTCCGAGTGAAACATTGAGTCGATTTCTAGAGGCGATGGACCGTAGCAACTTCAACGACGCCGCGCGCAAAGACGCGTTTGCGATGCTGGACGAAACTGCGCAAGCGGCGCTCGCCGAGCGTGCGAAGCGCGCCGGCCTCGTCACCGGGCGGAAATTCGCCCCTTGGGACATGTTAGCACCTGGCCGATTCCGCATGCGTTTTGCGCCGGCGGAGCACTCGGGGATGCATGCCACGGTGACGGGCGACCACGCGGTCGTGCACGTCGTCGCTGAAGGCAAACAGGAGCGGGCGAGCGTTCCATTGACGCGGCAGGCCGGGCGCTGGCGCGTCCAGTTGGCGCTGTCTCGGCCGGATCGGCCGTGAGCAGGATCGGCCGTGAGGACGCTCGCTCGAGATGCTTGAGATGAAGGAGACGCTGGTCATGACCCACTCGCTGGGCTTTTTGGTGTGTGTGACTTTGTCGCTGACGGCTGCAGGCTGCGGTGCGGGTCTGAAAATGACGCGGATCGAAGCGGCTTCGAACAAGCCGAGCAACGTCGCCGTGTTCTTCGCCGTGGACCGCGAGAAGGAGCCCGTCTCGGACTTGCTCGCGAGCGACTTTCACATCTACGAGGACGATCGGCTCGTGTCGGTCGACGAGAGCCGGCAGACGATCGTGAATCCGCAGATCGCCTCTGCGCACTACACGCTCTTGCTCGTCGACATGAGCGCAAGCGTCAGCGCGAGCGATCAAATGCACGACATTGCGGCGGCGGCGATTCAGTTCGTCGGGCAGGTCGGAAAGCAGCAGCGCGTCGCGGTCTACGCATTCGACGGCAGCAAGAACCTGTACGAGATCAGCGCGTTCACGCCGACCGAGCAGCAGACGGCGCAAGGCCTGAACTCGCTCGATTCTTTTCAGTCGCGCGACCCGTCGACGAACTTGAACGGCGCGGTCGTCCAGGCGCTCGGCGAGCTCGACAAGTCCCTGCGTGCGACCGACGTGCCGCTCCGTTTCGGAACGCTGGTCGTGTTCACGGACGGGACCGACCGAGCGAATCGCGTGCCGCTTCAAGAGATGATCGACGCAGTCGAAGCGAGCCCACACGCGGTGTACGCGATCGGCGTCGGCAACGAGATCGACGACTCGACGCTCTCGCGCGTCGGGAAAAGTGGCTACATCCGCGTCGAGGATTCGTCGGCCTCCGCGGCTGCGTTCAACGAGATCGGCGACCGCATCGTGCGCTTCACCCAGCGCTATTACCTGCTGAGCTACTGTTCGCCCGCGCGCGCCGGCAAGCACAAGGTGTCGATCGAAGCCATCAGCGACGGGGATAAAGGCAAGCTCGACTATGACTTCGACGCGAACGGCTTTGGGCCGGGCTGTGACCCGAACAAGCCGGCGCCGTTCGATACCACCGGCAAGACGCGCAAGTCGCGCGAACGTCTGATGGCGACGGGCGACGAGCCCGAGCGGGCGCCCCGCACGGCACCGCGGTCGGAGACACGACCGGAGACGAAGGCCAAAGTCGAAGGCAAGGCCGAGGTCAAAGCCGGGAACTGAGCGCGCGGCGGAACCCGAGCTTCGCGCTGCAGCCGTGAGCTGCAGCGCGACACTACGCTACGCTCTAGAGGACTCCAGCGTCGTGTTGCGCGGCGGCGGCTTGAGCCGCGCCCGCGTCCACCGCGACCGGGTTGGCTTCGACCCAGGCGAGCCGGATCGCGACGACGATCGTGATCAATGCAAACAAACCGAGACCGAGTGCCGGGACCCAGGCGGGTGTATCGGCCGCTTCGTCCTTGATCTCGGGCAAACTAGGACCGTGCTTGTCGTGAGACATATGTCGGGCGGCAATGTCACTCAATACGGAGCGGCTTTCAATTACTCCGGACTACTCTGTTCGCCGATCGTCGGCGGTTCGCCTGCGAGCGCCTGTGTGAGGAACCTGATCACGTCGGCATGGGCAGCCTGCGTGGCCTGCACGACGAAGTGACCGTCCTCCGGCATACCCGTCACTGTCGGGTCTAGACTCGGGTCGTACTGGCGTAGGGCCACCGTACGGCGATCCATGCCGATGCGCTGATTGCGCGTAACCGGCGGATCCAAATCGTCGAAGTGCGCGCTCAAGTCGGGCGTGACGGCTGCGAGGTGCGCCGCTTTTGCAAAGGCCTCTTGGGCGGCATCCGGGCTGAAGTGGTCCTCGCGACCATAGACGACGAACGCATCTCGACCCGCGTCCTCGTCGATCCGAAACAGGCGGTTCGCGTAGTTGATCGGATCGACGCTGTCGACTGCACTCTGAATGAGCGACAGCATCGGATTGACGATTCCGCCGGCGAGACGGCCGGCTTTGTCGAGGTCGATCAGCATCAGCGGCAACAGGGCTGCCATCGACGCGGGTTTCGTCCGCTGCAGCTGCGTCAGCCCGAAGTGGCCCGGTACTTCGGCGAGCACGACCGCACGCAGCGCATCATCTCCCGCCAACGCGATCGCTGCGTGCGTCGCACCTTGGCCTTGGGCAAACAGCACCAAACGTTTAGGATCGAAGTGCAGCGGTTGGCCATCGACGGGCCGGGCGAGGATTCCGACCTTCGCGAGTGCGATCGCACCCCAGAGATCGGCGGCGCCTTGCAACACGTTGCCGCGCAGGGCTGCAGGGTTCTGGAAGTTCACGAATAAATCTTCGGGCGGCCGCTGCGAGCTGCCGCGCCGCGCGCCGTGTTGTGGAAGCTCGATCGACAGGAGCGCTGCTGGCGCGCTGCCGCGGGCCACTTCCGCGGCGAGCCCACCTTCGCCCATCACTTCTTGGAACACGCCGCCGACCGCGTAGGCGTAGATCAGTAGTGGATAGCCGCTCGCCGGTGCAGCCGACACCGGCACCGACAGGGAGAAACACACGTCTTCGTTTCGAACCGCGCGCACTCGATCGCCGGTCGGCTCGATGCCACCGCCGTTTTCCGGCTGCTCGTAGGGCGGGGTGCCCGACTGGAAAATCGGCAGCGTGAGCTTGCCGTGGATCTCGATGAACTCCGGCTGCTCGGCGTGACACGCGCCGCGACCGGTCGCATCTTCACACGGAGAGGTCACGCCCGCTTTGCAGACGGTGAGTGACTTCAAACCAGGGCCGCCCTCCGCTGCAACCGCTGCTTTTAGCTGCGGCATGATCGCAGTCGGGTCGCCGGTCGTGAACACCGCGGCGTTCAGCAAGTCGTCGGCGTCGAACGCAGCGCCGTCGTCTGCGACCCACGCGCGCAGCGGTTCGTACGTTTCCCAGGCGAGTCGCATCGCCATGCCCGCGGGCGGCGTGTCGCTCAGCATCGCGTCGAAGTCGGGGCTGCGCTCGTAGTCGCGATCCTCTTTCGTCTTCAACTTGCGCGTGACGACCGCGGCGTATGTCGTGTTCGGTCGCAGCGGTGAGCCCGGTGGCCGGTGGAGCGAGAGCCAGTGCGCGCAGATGTAGTGGCTGTCGCGCTCGGGCGGCCCCCATGAAATCGTGGAGTTCGTGTTGTAGTCGGGTGAGTCCGGCGTGATGTCGACGATGCGCACCGACGAGAGCGACAGCGACGACGTGGCGTACGGCTCCGAAAAGCGGAAGTACACGACCGGGTTCGTCGAAAAACCGTGCTGCTTTGCGGCGTCCTTCACGAAGCGCGACGCGACCGGCGGCTCCAAGTCGTCGGGCGGCGCAGGATGACCCGTCAGATCGATCTCGCCCGTGTCGAAGCGACGGATGTCGTTCGGAAACGGCAAGCGGTAGAAGTCACTGGCGGCGTTGTAGCCCGCGCTGAGCTCGAAATACGAGGTCGGTGACTCGGCATCGGGGGGGCACAACACGCCGCCCCACGCCGGCACCGACAGCAGCTCTTCCGGGAACTCGACTCCACCGAGGCACATCGGCTCGAACTTCTCAGCGAGCGGGCTCGGCGCGCAATACAAGCCGGGCATGCACTGGGCGTTGTTCGTGCACGCGTCGTTGAAGTCACGCGTGCCGCGCGTCGCGCAGGTCTTTGGCAGCTGACACTCCGAAGCCGTCTTGAGCTGCGACACTTTGGCGCGACACGCCTCGCTCAGCTTCGCGAACGGGCCGGTGTTCAGCGCGTCGGCGAGATCGAGATCGCAGACGAGACCGGTGCCGCACTCGGATGAGTCGCCGCACGCGTCGCCGGCCTTGCCGAGGTCCTTCGCCAGCTCGGTGCAGCGCAGCTCGGAGCTGCAATACGTGCCGGCTACACATTCGGCCGTCACGACGCACTTGCCGCCGCGTTTTGTATTCGCTGCGTATTCGCACTCGCCCCCGCGGCACGCCATCCCGGAAGCGCAGTCGCCGGTTCGAATGCAAGCTTCGCCGCGCCGCACGAGCCCTCCTCCGAAGCACGAGCGATCGTTTTCATCGCACGTGGATTCGAAGATCTTGCACGCGTTCACGCTGCACAGCGTTGCGAACAGAACCAGTAACGACCAGCCGCTAGCGCGACACGTCATGGGACCTCCGTGCCGAGCATCGACACACCACGCGATGATATCCCGCGCACGCCAGCGTTCTCACGCTCGATCGAGGTCAGCGACCAGTGCAGGTACGCGGAGTAGGGTGCAGTAAGCAGTTGCGATGCCGTCGCAAGCGCTAAGCGAGCACCACAGAGACTAGCCCGATTAGAACAGTGTCGCCTGGAACGCGATGCTGTTTACCGGTGGGGCGATTCGGCGCGTGCGAGTTCGCCCGTGACCTCGTCCGAACGCTGGCGCTGGCCTACGAAACGCCGGCCCGGATCGCGAAGGCGCCCGTTGTCGCGCAACTCGAAGTGCAGATGCGGTCCCCACGCGTAACCAGTCTTCCCAACCAACGAAATGCGCTCGCCACGCTTCACCTTCGTGCCTGCTTGCACGAACGTCTGTTGGTTGTGCGCGTACAACGTCACGAGGCCGCCCGCGTGCAAGATCATCACGCAGTTGCCGTAGCCGAGCAGCCCGTTGTCACTGTAGAGGACGAGGCCATCCGCAGCCGCGCGCACGGTCGCACCTTCCGGAGCCCCGATGTCGACGCCGTTGTGCGGAAGCTCGGACCTCACGCGGCGCGTCATGCCGAAGCCGCGACCCCAATGGCCGTTCACGACAGGCCACAAAAGCTCCCTCGGCTTCTTGCCTTCCACTTCGCGAAGCAGCGGAGTCGCGGGCCGATTGCGCAACATCTTCCGTGCAGCATCCGCACTGCCGATGCCCAACCGATCCGCGCGCACTTTGGCTGCGCCGCGAGACTCGGGCACACGCCGCGGGCCATCGCTGAAGCGTGCGAGATAAGCGGGTTTCCCGCGCGCATCGACTCTGTAGCGCCTCACCGACGCGGTGGCAGTCGTGGCGCCGCGCAACGTCTCGGACGTCAGCACTTGTGCGGCAGCACCGGGTGGCGCAGCAAAACTGGGCGACTGCCACGACAGTAGCAACGCGCACGCCATACAGCCCAAGGCCGTGTTCGCCGTACTTCGCATGCCCGTAGAAATACTCACATCGCCTCGATTCACAAGTGAGGCATCACAAAAGTGGGCTGGGCGTCAAGTTTTGCGACGTTGACGCTGCTCGGAGGCTCGCGCACCATGCCGGCGATGGAAGACCGGCCGCGATTGCCGCCGTTTGCGACGAGTGCGCTTGCCCCAACGCACACCGACGATCGCAGCGGCACGTTCTTCAAGAAGCTGACCGACAGGCTGATGGTGCTCGCCAGTAAGGTCACGAAAGAGGATCTCGACGAGCAAGTCAGCAAGCTGCTGCCGATCCGCACGTTGAACGAGATCGGCGTCGACCCGTTCGGGATCGACATCGACACCACGCGGCTTTCGATCGCGCTGCTCGTGTACTTACATCGCTATTGGTTTCGCACGGAAGTCCACGACGTTGAGAACGTGCCGCCGGGGCGCGCGCTGATCGTCAGCAATCACTCGGGGCAGATTCCGCTCGACGGCGTCGTGATCGCGTTGTGTATGGCGCTCGACAGCGATCAGCCGCGCTTTCCGCGCGCGATGCTCGAACGCTTCGTCGCGACGTTGCCGTTCTTCTCGGTCTGGTTTCCGCGCGTCGGTCAAGTGCTCGGCACACCGGAGAACGCACGCCACTTGCTCGAGAAGGAAGAAGCGCTGATCGTCTTTCCGGAAGGCGTGAAGGGCATCTCGAAGGTGTACGCGGATCGCTACAAGCTCGCGCCGTTCGGTCCCGGGTTCATGCGGCTCGCGCTCGAGACGCAGTCGCCGATCGTTCCTGTCGCGGTGATCGGCGCCGAAGAACAATATCCTTCGGTCACGGATCTCAAACCGCTCGCGCGATTGCTCGGTATGCCGTCGGTCCCGATCATTCCGCAGTTGTTCTTCGGAATGTTCATGCCGCTGCCGACGAAGTACCGGATCTACTTCGGTGAGCCGCTGAACTTCACCGGTGATCCGGACGACGACGACGCGACGATCGAGGAAAAGGTCTGGGTAGTCCAAGCGACGATTCAGAGCATGGTCAACCGCGGGCTCAAGGAGCGACGCGCGGTGTTTTGGTGAGTCGCATCGGCGTCTGGTGTGGGGCTGCGCTCGCGCTCGCTGCGTGCACCCCGATCGTGCAAGCGCCGCCGCCCGAAGCGCCGCCGCCCGTGCTTACGCCAGTCAGTGCGCTCGCGAGCTCGCGCTGGACGTGGCTCTCGGCGCAGTGCGTCGACGGTGGGCTCACGCTCGACCCGCTCGGCTTCGAACGCACGCTCGACAGCGACGTCCGCGGCAACCGCTTGTTGCTGACGTACGACACCCTGTTCGTCGACCCGATCTGCGTGAGCACCGAGGTGTGGTCGCTCAGTCCGGTCGCCGGTGGTCAGTGGTGGTTTTCGCCGGAGGCGCGCGTGACACAGCCACCGCGCGCTCCATGCGGTGCACACGAAGATGCGGCGCGGCAAGGCGTGCTCCGCATGACCGGCGACACGCTCGAAGAAATCCACTTTGGTTCGGAGTGGTGTCGCGGCTTCGACGTCCGGTTTTCTTACCGCCGGACGTCGCCGCAAGCGCTCGACGCGCAGCAACTCGTGCGGCGCTACCTCGCACATTGGAACCGGCGCGACCCGCGGGCGGTGGCGAGCTTGTTCGCGAGTGAAGGCGTGCTCGTCGAGTCGCTGTCGCGGTCTCCGGATGGCGCACCGGTACGGCATGAAGGGCGCGCGAACGTCGAAGCGTGGCTCGCCGATGCATTTGCAACGACGCCTTGGCTCGCGATGCAACTGACCGACATCGATGTTCGAAGTGAGAGCCAAGCCACCGCCACTTGGCGCTACATGGACGCGCGTCTCGCCGAACCGGTGGAAGGACGCAACCTGTTCGTTCTCGCCGGTGGTGAGATCTTCGCGACCGAGCTCCAACTGCTCAGTTCGCCCGTCCCACGGCCTCAAACTGCTCCTTGACCGCGTGAAAAGTAAACCGCACCCTCTGACCCGAGGGGAGCGGAGGATAGGTGTCGACTCGAGGCAACGCGACTTTGAAGCGCCCAAGCGCGCGCGCACTTCGCGGATCTGCAGCCGGTCCGTCGGATGCAGCGAACGGCTCGACCGAGACTGCGATTCGCTTCGAATCGGAGCGACCGGACGTCGAGAAGAGTGCCGTGGTGATCACCGGGATTTGCGGTCGCATGGGCCAGCTGCTCGCGCGTCAGCTGCACCGCGATCGGCAAGTCATCGGCATCGATCGGCGCCGCTTCGATGGGAAGCCCGAGGACATCATCCATCATCAGATCGACGTGCGTCGGCGTAAGACGCAGGACGTCTTTCGCTCGGGCAACATCGGCGCAGTCGTGCACCTCGGTGTGATGCACAACTTGCGCGAGAGCGATCGCACGCACCACTCTTGGAACGTCGTCGGTTTTCAAAAGCTGCTCGAATATGTGTCGACGTACAAGGTTCCGAAGCTCGTCGTACTGTCGTCGGCGATGTTGTACGGGCCGAGCCCGGACAACCCGCATTTTCTGAACGAAGATGCGCCGCTGCTCGGTGCGCAAGAGTTTCATCAGATTCGTGACTTGATCGACGTCGACATGCTCGCGCAGAGCTTCTTTTGGAAAAACCCGGACGTGGAGACGGTCGTGTTACGGCCGTGTCACATCCTCGGGCGCGTGCGTAACGCGGCGAGCAACTACGCGCGGATGGAGCGGCCGATCACGGTGATGGGCTTCGATCCGATGTTGCAGATCATTCACGAGCGCGACGTCGTGGCTGCGATCACGCTCGCGCTGCAACGCGGTTCGCGCGGGATCTACAACTTGCGCGGGCCCGGCGAATTGCCGCTGTCGAAGCTGCTGCGGTTGCTCGGCAAAAACCCGCTGCCGATTCCGGGGCCGTTGATCAACACCGTGGTCGCGGGGTTGTGGAACTATCGCGCGACGAACTTCCCCAAAGAGGAGCTCGACCACTTGCGCTACATCTGCCTGGTCGATGACCGGCGCGCGCGCAAGGAGCTCGGCTTCAATCCGCGTTTCAGCATCGAAGAGACCGCTCGCGCCGTGCTCGCGCAGTGGTGATGCAGTACAAACGCGATCGTGAAAACGCTGTCTACTGCCGAAGCGGCCATCGACGAGCTTTTGTCGCGGATGGGCCGGCGTATCTCGCTCGCCACACCGCTCGGGATTGGTAAGCCGAATCATCTGCTGAATGCGTTGTACCGGCGCGCGAAGGCGGACGCGTCGATCGAGCTCACGATTCACACCGCGCTCACGTTGCAGAAGCCGAGTGCGAAGAGCGAGCTCGAGAAGCGGTTGCTCGGGCCGATCGTGGAGCGTGTGTTCGGCAACTACCCGGACCTCGAATACGAGATCGATCGCGTCGCGGGTCGCTTGCCTTCGAACGTGCGGGTGATCGAGTTCTACTTCATGGCGGGCAAGTACCTGAAGAACCCGCCTGCGCAGCGCGACTACATCAGCTCGAACTACACGCACGTCGCGCGAGACTTGCTGAGCCGCGGCGTGAACGTGGTCATGCAGCAAGTGTGTGCGGGCGTGGTCGACGGCAGGCCGAGGTTGAGCTTGAGCTGCAACCCGGACTTGAGCATCGACATGCTCGAGGGCTTGCGCGAGCGTGCGAAACACGGGCATCCGTACTGCACCGTCGGGCAGATCAACGACCAGCTGCCGTTCATGTACGGGGATGCCGAGCTCGACCCGGAATGGTTCGACTTCGTGGTCGACGATCCCGCCGGGAGTTATGCGTTGTTCGCCCCGCCGAAGCTCGCCGTGAACGACGCGGAATCGATCATCGGGTTGTACGCGAGCGCGCTGGTGAAGGACGGCGGTGAGCTTCAAGTCGGGATCGGTGCGCTCGGCGACGCGGTCACGTACGCGCTCGAGTTGCGGCACGAGAACAACGTGCGCTACGTCGAGATTTTGAACGAGCTCGGCGCGCTCGATCGCTTCGGATCCGTCTTGAGTGAGTCCGGCGACACGAGCGTGTTCGAAGACGGGTTGTTCGCCGCGAGCGAGATGCTGGTAGACGGTTTCATGCAGCTGTACGAGGCGGGAATCCTGAAGCGCAAAGTCTACGATGACATGGCGTTGTCCCGGCTCTTGAACGCGGGCCGCATCGACGAGCACGTGACGCCGGAGTTGCTGGACTTGCTGCGCGCAAACAAGGCGATTCACAGCGTCTTGACCGAGGAGGACCTGCGTTATCTGCAGTACTTCGGAATCTTGAAACCAGCGCTGCAATTTGCGGCTGGCGTCGTGCACTTGCCGGATGGCCGCAGCTTCGTTCCCGATCTCGGCGATGCAGCGTTTCGGACGGCGCTCGAGCCTTTCGTCGGTGACACGCTCGCGCAAGGTGCCGTGATCCACGCGGGCTTTTTTCTCGGTCCGCGGGTGTTCTACGATTGGTTGCGTCAGTTGCCGGAGGCGGAGCGCCGCACGATTCGGATGCGGAGTGTGACGCGCATCAACCAGCTGTACGGGCACGAAGAGCTGGACGTGCTTCACCGGCGCAACGCGCGCTTCATCAACACCACGATGCGAGTGGATCTGTTCGGCGCGGCCGCGAGCGACTCGCTCGAGGATGGTCGGGTCGTGAGCGGCGTCGGCGGCCAGTACAACTTCGTTTCGATGGCGCACGAACTCCCGGGCGGTCGCTCGGTGATCCAGCTGCGGAGCACGCGCCGTGACAAACGCGAACTGCGCTCGAATATCGCCTACAGCGTGGGGATGGTGACGTCGCCACGGCACTTGCGCGACATCGTGATCACCGAGTACGGCATCGCCGATCTGCGTGCGAAGACCGACGAAGAGTGCGTGCAGGCGCTCTTGGCGATCGCGGACTCTCGCTTTCAGCCGGAGTTGATGCGCGACGCAAAACGACATGGAAAGCTGCGCGAGGACTACGAGATTCCTGTGCAGCATCGACACAACCTGCCCGAGACGTACACGAAGCTGCTCGCGGGCTGGCGTACGCAGGGGCTGTTTCCGGCGTATCCGTTCGGCACGGATCTGACAGTCGAGGAGCAGGTGCTGGCTGCAGCGTTGAACAAGCTGCAGGACAGCTTGAAGACGCCCAAAGAGTTGTTGCGGACGGCAGTGACTGCTGCAGCTGAGAGCGGCGCAAGCCCAGAGCTGGAGCCGCTCTTGAAGCGGATGCAGCTCGACGATCCGAAGAGCGCAAAAGAGCACTTGTACCGGCGGCTAGTGATCGCCGCGTTGCGCTCTTAGGGTTTTTTATCGAACAACCGAGACGGATCGCGCGGCCGGCCGGCGACTCGATACTCGAGATGCAAATGCGGCCCGTTTGCGTAACCCGTCTGCCCGACTTCCGCGATCACTTGGCCGCGCGTCACGCGCTGGCCAGGAAACACGTACGCCGCGCGGCAATGGCCGTAGAGCGCGACCGTCGCATCGGGATGGACGACCATCACGAGGTTGCCGTACCCGCTGATCTCGTTGTCGCTGTACACGACCAATCCGGTTTGAATTGCGCGGATCGGCGCGCCTTCGTCGGCGCGGATGTCGAGCCCGGCGTGCGGCTTACGACGCGGC
>DASRXR010000653.1:0-4905 GCA_035687405.1 Polyangiales bacterium | reverse complement strand
GCCTTGTTTGCAGCCGCTTTACGCTCGGCCTGAACGAGCGCCGCGGCCCCTCGTGAAGCATCGCTGAGCGCCGAGGCCTGGATCAGATAGTTGGTGTCCTGCGGACGCGCAGCCTTTTGTGCGGCGATGATCGCGTCCGCGCGGTCCTCACCAAATCGGCCGGCAATGACGGTTCGCAGACCCGCGTCATCCAGGTCGAAGTTCGTCAGGCTTAGTGCAGCGTCGTGCAGCGTCGTCGAAACGATGATCGGCACATTTTCCGACTCGACCGGCGCGGTCGGGTCGAAAGGATTATGTGTTAGGTACGTCCCGTCCAACACCGGCGAGAACCCCACGGGAGTGCCGGGAGTCGGCGATGTGAGAGTGGTCATGGCTTGTAAGATCTCTTGCCAGCTCTTTCGCTGGATCCGCGCAATGTTGTTAGTGTCGATTCCGAGCGCCGCCAGCAGTAGCTCTGCATTTTGCGCGGACGTTTCGGGAGTCGCGAGTCGAAGCGCAGAGCCCGATTGGACGCCAGCTCGGTGAAAGAGACCCTGTGCGGCAGGGTTACCCAGCATGACCGAAGTTTTCGCACCGCCGCCCGACTGGCCGAAGATCATGACGCGGCCGGGATCGCCGCCGAAGCTCTCGATATTTTCGTGCACCCACGCGAGCGCCGCAGTCAGATCCATGATGCCGCATACGCCTGCGTATTGGAATTCTTCGGGCGCTCCCAAGTCGACGAGGTTGAGGTAGCCGAAGACGTTCAGTCGGTGGTTGACGGTCACGACGACGACATCGCGCGTGTGCGCCATCATGGCCCCATCGAAGCCGAGTTGATTTCCCGAACCCGTCGCATAGCCGCCGCCGTGAAACGACACGAGCACGGCCTTCTTCGCCGAGCGGTCGATCGTCGGAGTCCAAACGTTCAAGGTAAGACAGTTTTCCCCCATCCCACTCGGATGCTGATCCCAGTTGATCAGACGGCCGTATTCGGAATCGAGTGAAGACAACACCTGCGGGCTGATCGGACCGTACGCCAAACACTCGCGCACGCCGTACCACGACGCGGGCCGCTTGGGCGGCATGTAGCGATTGTAGCCGCCGGTGGGCGCGCCGTACGGAATGCCCTTGAACTGTTTGACGTCGCCGCTGGCGATGCCCATCACTCTGCCGGACGCCGTCTCCGTGGTCCAAAACAGTTGCGTGCTCTTGACCGTAGTCGGTGGGGTCGGGGTTGTGGTGGGTGGCGGCGTGGAAGCACCCGTCGATGGTGCTGCGTCATCTGCAGACGCGATGCTTAATGCGGCAGGTACCGCCGCTAATGCGCCTGCAGCTTGAAGCAGTGCGCGGCGGCTGATCTGCGCGTTTGAGCTGTCTGACTTGTTCATCGTATGGCTCCAGGATGGTTGTCGTTGAGTCGGATCGAACGGCTGCAACGACGCCAGGACTGCGGCGACCGCTGCAGCGAACAGTGTTAGGCGTGCAGAACTGCGCGTGACACGAGCGAACTCGCTCGTGCCTCGAGAGCTGACGTAAACTGAATCGCGACGATGAGCCGGTACTCTCTCGAGTTGCCGACACCGCCGGATGACCTGCTGCAGCAGTACTGCAGCTGTTAGGTCACTTCAACATCGATTGAGTCTGACTCGCACCAACTGGAAACAAAGCTCCATAGCTAGCTTTGGTCTGTCGCATTAATGTATTTGCGATTTATGGTCGGGTTGTCTCGTTCGGGACCCGGAATCCGACCGTCCATGATTGGCTCTCAGATCACGTAGGCGTTTGGGCACTCACTTCGGCGTGAGCTCGATGCGTTCGACGTAGAGCTTTGCTTCGAAGTGCGCGATGGATCGATCGTTGTTCTCGGGATTCAGCTGTCGCATCGCGTAGATGCCGACGTTCGATAACGAAAGTTCGAGCAGCACGTCCTGCAAGTTCGGCGCGAGCAGGACGATGCGACCGCTCTTTTCGCGATTGTCTCCGTTTTGACCGAGGATCACGAACTCCTCGAACCAAGCTTGCCAGCTCTCCAATCCATTGGCTGAGAGGGCGACCGTGAGGTTCGGGATCTCGACTGCGGCTGGTTCTAGGCCCGGGTCGCGAACGCCTCCCATTGGCTGCGGCGCGAGCTTCTGCTGAATCGTGAAGGAATCGATCTTGGATACGCGCGACGTGTCGATCCCGTCGAGCTCGAGGCGAAAGTTGCTCGAAACGAACGACTTCGGGCGCGTCTGCTCGACCGCGGCCACAGCGCCGGAGCCCCTCGCGATCTCGACACGCTCGGGCACGACGACTACGGAGACGAGTCCGGGTTCGGGATTGCTCGCATCGAGCGTCGGAAACGTAACCTTACTGATGAGCGCGAAACTGAAGTTGCGACGCTGAACCTCGCGCCGCTGCGTGTCGTAGCCGATGACCGCTCCGCCGTGGGTCACTCCTTCACCGCGCAACGTGCTCGCAATCCACTGTTGCAGCACTGGGGCCAACGGCACGCCGACCTGAAACGTGATCGGCTCGTACTGAACGCCCCCGATGTGCTTCTTCGGAGCACCGCCGACGGGCAATGCCTGTTGCACGACAGTGCCGACCGGAGTCCCACCCGTAACTGTGTTCAACGTGCCAGCTTGTTGCCCCTCGATGGTCAACGCGAAGCGAGCAACCACATCGCGTGGAGCGGCCTGTGCGTGAACGACGGCTTGCGTACACAGCAATGTGAACACAGTTGTGATGGCGTATTTCATGCGGCGTAAAGGCTAACACCCGCCACGGCGAGCCCGTGTGATCCAAGCCATAGCCGCCGCGAACGAAGTCGCACCTGCGATGCGCGACAGAGCAACCAGCCAGCGCTCCGACATCCGCTCGCACCCGGCTGCCGAGGAGCGCCGGCAATCTCGCGAGCTCGAGAATGATCTTCGTTCCGGGGAGGACTATCCGCTGAGCCGCCGTGACCGGCTCGCGCTACTTCAAGTGATTATGGCGATGCTGCAGCGAAGGTCGTGGCTTCAAGTCGGACGTTCGCTCGTCGCGTGCGCAGGCTCGCTCCTTGTCCTTGGTTGTTCGGAAGGTGGCACGCAAAGCGCGGAAGGCGCGCCGATCGGCAGCGCGGGAATGCCGCAAGGAGCTGCCGGGCGCGAACAGCCCCCGAGTGGAGGCGATTTCACTGCGGCGGGTGCTGGCGGTTCGACCACGGGCGGTGCGGGTAGGGCGGGGATGGTCGCCGCGGGCGGCGGCTCCGGCGCGGGTCCGGGAAGCGGTTCAGGAGGTGCAGCCGCGAGCGGCAACAATGCGGCAGGCGCCAGCGGCAGTGACGCTGCGGGTGGGGCCGGTGGCGCGCGCGAGAGCTCGCGCGCAGGTGCGGGTGGCGCGGGTCGCGCAGCGAGCGGCGGTTCGGGTAGCAGCGGTCCAACCGCAGCCGTGGGCGGCAGCGCGACTGCCGGCACTGGCACGGCGAACACAAACTGCCCTCACAGCGGCCACATCAGCTACACGATTGCGAAGGCGCAGAACCCGACCGCAACGGAACAAGCCGCGTACGACAAGATCAAAGCGGGCATGGATAAGGCGCTCAGCTACTACAATTGTTACGCGGACATCACGAAGAGCATCCAGGTGAGCTACGTGCCGTCGGTACAAACTGCGGATGGCAACATCAACGGTTCGCTGCGCTTCGGCTCGAACACGACGTACATGGACTACCGGACGTGTCTGCACGAGATCTCGCACACGATCGGCATCGGTCAGGCGTCCAACTGGTCTTCGTTCATTTCGAACGGCCTTTTCACGGGCAGCCACGCCAACGCGCAGCTCGAGGCGATCAACGATGCGCTCGCGATGCCCGGCGACGGTAAGCTCCACGCGGACACGCAGCACTTTTGGCCGTACGGCATCAACCAGCAGAGCGAGGTGAAGTCGGAGGCCGACCTGATCGCGCACTGCCAGATGGTGGTCGCGATTCGCATGGACTTGGGCCTGAACTAGCCGTCGCGTCGCTCGTCTGCAGATTGGTAGCGACAGTTGGGCTGGAGTGAATCGCTAGGCGATTGGAGCCGAGTCGCAATTGGCGCTTCTCGCGGCTTCGCATGGCAGTATGAGGTCCTTTGGACAACGTCACGCATTCCTTGTTCGGCTACGCACTGGGGCGGTGCGTCGTCGGTTCTCGCATCACAGCCGAGCGGGCGCGGCCGATCGATCGCGCTTTCGTCGCGACGAGCGTGCTCGCTAGCAACGCGCCCGACCTCGACTTCGTCACGGGATTTTTCGGCAGCGATCGGCGCTTGACCTACTTGCTCGAGCATCGCGGCCTCAGCCACACGCTGTTGGTCGCGCTCGTGCTCGGGGCCGTCACAGGCTTCGGGTGCGCGCTCGTGCTGCGGCTCCGAGGCGCGCGCGAGCGGGTCGCCGTGTCGCTGCTCGGAGCGGCGGCGTGTTTGCTCCACGTCGGGTGCGATTTCTTGAACGACTATGGCGTCCATCCATTGTATCCGTTCGACAATCGCTGGTTTTATGGCGACAGCATCTTCATCGTGGAGCCATTGTGGCTGGCGCTGTCACTCCCGCTTCCGGCGTTATTCGGCTGGCACCGCTCCACACGAGTGCTCACACGTCTGTTCGCGCTCGGGCTCGTCGTGTTGTGTGCGTTCGTGTTGCCCGCCGCGCGTGTGCTGGTGGTCAGCGTCGTGATGCTCGCCGCGGGATTCGCGCAATGGCAGCTCGGCGCGCGTGCCTGGCCGGCGCTCGCCGCGAGCTTGGGCCTCATCGGGCTGTTCGCGCTCGGATCGCAGTTGGGAGAACGTCAGGTGCGCGAGGTGCTTCAGCGCGCTGTGCCGGACGAACGCATCCTCGATCTCGCGAGCACACCGGTGCCGGCGGATCCCATGTGCCATCGCGTGCTCGCAGTCTCGTTGGGCGCCGAGGGCACGTATC
>DASRXR010000652.1:0-5546 GCA_035687405.1 Polyangiales bacterium | reverse complement strand
CAAGTCGTTCGACGGCTTCCAGGTGAATGCTGCGTTGCTCGCAAAGGCGCCGAGACACGCGGTCGTGATGCACTGCTTGCCGGCACACCGCGGGCAAGAGATCAGCGACGAGGTCATGGATTCGGAGCAGGCGATCGTGTTCGATCAGGCGGAGAATCGGCGCTACGTGCAGCAGGCGCTGATGATTTGGTTGTTGGACCAGAAGCGCTAGGCGCCGGCGCGTCGAGCCGCCCGTACTGCTTGAGAATCTTTTGAAGCTCGCGCGTGTCGATCGCGGGGATCGTGTTGCCGTTCACGCCCGTCATCGAGTCCGCTGCGACCATCGCATTGATGATGCTCTCTTCGACGACTCGAACCGTCGCGAGAAACAGTGGGTCGAGTTGATCGTTGCCGAGCGCGCGAATCGTCTCGGGCCCGACCAGGTCTGCGTCCTCGTTCGCGGTGGAAAAGGCGATGAACAAATCGCCCGAGCCGTTGCCGGAGTAGCTGCCGTTGCGGGCCAGGCCGAGCGCGGCGCGGCGAGCGATGCGTTTGAGTTGTTGCCCGAGGAGCGGTGCGTCAGTCGCGATCACGATCAGGATCGAGCCTTGGTCCTTGGCTCCGGGTTTAGTCGGCATGTGTCGGCCGATTGGAACGCCGGCGATTCGGAGCTCGTCGCGAACGCCGTAGTTCGCTTGGACTAGGGCGCCGACTGTAAACGTGTCGCGATCGATTTTAATCACACGAGAGCTCGTACCGGTGCCGCACTTGAACTCGTGGCAACTCATACCGGTGCCACCACCTACGTTGCCCTCGGCGATCGCGCCGCCGCGCGCGCCATCGAGTGCGGCAAACACGTGGGCAGGCTGAACGTAGAAGCCGTTGACGTCGTTCAGCTCGCCATCCCAAGTTTCAGCGACCACGGGCAGCGACCAGTAGTAGCCGGAGGGATCGGCTTTGTCGCGTTTGACGCGCCACGCGATCACGGCGTCGCGAACCACGCCGACGCTGTGCGTGTTCGTGAGCATGACCGGCCCTTCGAGCTGTCCGGCTTCTTCGATCCAGTGGCTGCCCGTCATTTCGCCGTTGCCGTTCAGGCTGAACATCCCGGCGAACACTGGATGATTCGTGCTGGCGGCGTTGCGCGGGAGTATGGCGGTGACGCCGGTGCGAACGGCGTGAGCGCCGTTTCCGCGAATCAGTGTCGAGTAGCCGACGGTGACGCCCGCGACGTCAGTGATACGGTTCAGCGGGCCAGGTGTCCCGTCGAACGGAATGCCGAGATCGCGAGCGCGCGGTTTGTTCTGCGCCGCGGCATGGGTGATCATGCTGCAGACAATCGCAAGAGCGCCGACTGAGCACTTCGCTGCGAGTGAGCGTGATGGGGTGCGCGGAGTCATGTCGATGTCGTTCCGCAAATGCGACCGGGGGGCAACGCTAACCTCATCGCGCGCTGGAGGAAACTGGACTACAGCGCCGAATAGCGAGCTGGGTTCGTAGTATTCGCGGTGTTAGGCTGGAAGCGAATGGGTTCTTCGCGCAGCCGGCGGTTTGGGCGCGGTACTGGCCTCGAGCTTCGCTTGTGCGTTTGTTTTTGGCTGCTCGTCTCAGCGGGCACGCCCGCGTCGCGCGTGCTCGCTGCGGAGCGTGGACCAGCACTGAACTGGGTGCGCCTGCCCGGAGCTGAGCGCTGTATCGCACCCGTCGAGCTGACGGAGCTGGTCGAGCAGCGGCTTGGTCGCGCTGTTTTCGTTCGCGCTCGGGATGCGATCGTCGTCATCGAAGGGCGCGTCGAACCCTCGCCCCCGCTCGGGTTTTCTGTCGTGCTCCAAGTGAGCGACCCAGATGGAACGCTCTACGGGAGCCGCGAGCTCAGCCTGGCGGACGCCGATTGTCGGAAGCTCGACGAGATCGTTGCACTCGTCATCGCGGTCACACTGCGGCATCGGTCGGGTGGATCGGGGATCGCACCTCCGTACACGGTCACGCGAGAACTGGACCGGCTGTTCGAAGACGAAAGCTCCGAGCTCGACCCGAACAGCTTGCCGCCCTCAGCAGCGCAGGACCGAGCGCCGCTGCCAGCTGCGGCTGCTTCGGGCGTCGGGCAAGACGTCGAAGCTCACGACGTGCGGGCCTCGAGCGCGGGCGACTCGGTGACGCCGGCCAGGCTGTGGGATGTGACCGCCGGCGTCGCTTTTGCGAGTGGTCTTCAGCCCGAATTCACCTTCGCGCCGACGCTTGCGGGGCGGCTTGCGATCGCCGCTGTCGGCAGCATCGCGATCTCCGTGAGTGCCGGACTACCGCGCGAGCAGACGATCGGCGGTGGCGAAAGGGGCAGGCTGGAGTACAGCGTGATCGCGGGCGGGCTCGTCCTGTGTGCGCCTAGCTGGTGGGTGGGTTCGAGCGAGCTGGCTGCTTGCGCGGCTGCGGCACTCGGAAACCTGCACGTCAGCGGCCGAGATTTTCAGGCCAGTCAGACTACGAACGAGCTGTGGGTGGAAGTTGGGCCGCGCCTGCTCGGTCGCGCGCAGGTGCTCGGTCCGGCATTCGTCCAGATGGCGCTCGAGGCGCCGATCCGGTTGCGGGCGCCCGCGTTTGCATACAGAAGCAGCCTCGGTCGTACCGAGCCCACGTTCGAGATGGCGCGCCTAGGCATTCAGGTGGAGCTCGCGGTCGGCATGCGGTTGTGAGTCGCGGCAGATAAATCGAAGGCGAGCGAAAACACATACACAAGATTTGGGGTGGGGACAGACTCACGGATAGGAGGAGCTCTGGCCGCAAATCCCACGCCTGAATCGTGGTCGCCGCCGTCGGCTGCACCGACGTCGAGTGGAGCGGCACGGGCGGATGGCGGGTCGAATGCGACGGGGCCAGCGCGCGCTCCGGTCGGTGCGGCCACTGTCGGCTCGGCGGCGTTCGACCAGCTGTTCACGGAGCTTGCGCCGTACGTGCTGCGCGTGTTGCCACGGATGGGTGTCGCGGCCGCGGACGTCGAGGATGTCGCGCAGGATGTATTCGTGACCGTGCACCGCGCCTTGCCGGGGTTCGAGGGACGATCGAGCGTTCGCACGTGGGTCTACGGGATCTGCATCCGGGTCGCCGGGAACTATCGCCAGCGCGCACACCGGCGGCACGAGCAACTAATGGCTGTGCCCGACGAGGACTCGGGTCCAGCCCACACGAGGACGCCGGCGCGGGAGCTCGAGGCGCGGCGCGCGCTCGTTGCACTCGACCGCGCGCTGAACCGGTTGAGTGACGTGCAGCGCGTGGTCTTCGTGCTGCACGAGATCGAGCAGCTACCGATCACGGAGATCGCGGCGGCGCTCGAGTGTCCGAAGTTCACCGTCTACGCGCGGTTGTACGCGGCAAGGCGGAGCGTGCAGGCGATGCTCGGCGAAGATTGGGAAGTGTCAGATGAGTAAAGGGCGATCGACAGATGCGGCGGCGGGACGGCTTCAGGCGGCGGTTGAAGCGGGTCGCTCGGCGATCGGAACGCCGGAGCAAGTCGAGCGGCTTCGCGCTCGCGTGGCGGTCGGTGTCGGCGAGATTGGGTCTGGGGCAACGACGAGTACGGCCACGAGTACGGGCACGGGCAGGGGCGCGGGCACGGCGGCTTCGCACTCGCCGCTGCTCGGACTCAAGGCCATTTTGCTCGTCGCCGGCGTCGGTGTGATCGTTGCCGCCTGGCTGACGGCAGACCGCGCACAGGTCGACCCCAATCGTTCACTGACTGGGCTTGGAACGGCGACGGCTGCCAGATCGAGCTCGCAGCCGACGGCGGCGAGGCCAGCGATCGAACCAACGATCGCGCAAACCGCCCTACCCGCGACGCAAACGCCACCGGTTGTGGCGCCGACCGCAGCCTCTGCGGCGAACGTGGACCCGCCAACCTCTGCTGTTCGTCAGGCTCGGCCGAAGAAGCCCACCCCGGCGACGGCCTCGACGCCGCTCACCGCCACTCGCGGCGAATCCGAAGTCGAGCTCATCACGCGCGCTCAAACGCTTCTCGACTCGCAGCCGACGGCTGCTCTCACCGCGCTCAGCGAGCACGAACGCCTCTACCCAAGCGGAATGCTTCGCGAGGAACGTGAAACGCTTCGAATCGACGCCGAGTGGGCGCTCGGTCGACGTTCCGTCGCGCTCTCACACGCTCGTGCGTTCGTTCAGCGCTACCCACACTCGACGCAAACCCGCCGCTTCGATCAGCTGCTGTCCGATCACAAAAACGAGACCGGCACCACACGCACCGAGTGACTCGAGGAGCTGATGCTGCCGAGCTGCCAGCTCCAACCATCCAAGGAGTAACGTCATGGGGATCGAAGGTAAACGTGTGTGGTACTGGGGCGCGCTGATCGCCGCACTCGCGGGCTGCAATGCAGAGCCAGCGCTGGTTGCAAGCAACTGCGACAAACCAGAGGGGTGCGTGTCGCGTGAAGCGCTCAAGATCGACGCGGTCGACATCCTACTCGTGATCGACGACTCACCGTCGACCGCCTATGCGACCGCACGCCTCAAAGCAGAGCTGCCACGCATGCTGAATGTCATTACGAGCGGCGATAGCGACGACATCGAGTTTCCGCCGGCGAAGAGTGTTCACGTCGCGGTCACGACCACCGACATGGGCGCGGGCGAAGGCACGAACCTCGCGGGCTGCACTGCGTGGGGTCGGGACGGCACGTTCGTGAAGCCGACCGAGTTCGGAGTCACGTGCGATGTCGACTACCCCGGCTTTCTCGCGTTCGAAGGCGGGCCTGCCCCGATCGCCACGGTCGATACGGTCAGCTGCGTCCCGCTCGTGACCCCAGAACAAACATCAGGGGCGCAGGGCTTCGGTTGCGGATTCGAACAGCCACTCGAAGCGTCGCTCAAGGCGCTGCTGCCCGACGACTCCGAGGTCACGTTCGTTCATGGCGCAGCACACGGCGATGGAGCAAACGCCGGCTTCCTTCGCGACAACTCGCTGCTCGTCGTAGTCGTCGTCAGCGATGAAGACGATTGCTCGACCGAAGACTATTCGATCTTCGATCCATTGAGCGACTCGAACCGCATGAGCGGAATCAACCTCGCCTGTCACAACAGCCAAGACAAACTGTTCGACGTTCAGCGCTACGTCGACAACTTGAAAAGCCTGCGGCCGAACAATGACAATGTGATCTTCGCTGTGGTCGCTGGCGTGCCGTCAGAGCTCACAGACGACGACGGGTTCCGTGGGAACTACGATCTCAGTACCGACGCGGGTGCTCGGGCTTACTACGATGCAGTTCTCGCGGACGTACGCATGACCGATCGTGTGACCGGCAATGAGCCGACGCAGTTCATCGCTCCTTCGTGCGTGGTCGTTTCGGGACAGGACACCTCCATGGCTGCCGGAGCGACACCGCCGCGGCGCCTCATCGAAGTCGCGAAGCGCTTCGGTGCGCGCAGTGTGGTGGGGAGCTTGTGTGCGGATGACTTCGGAACCACCACCGGCAACCTCGTCCGAACGATCGGCGAGCAGCTCGCGGCCGCGAGCGGCGACTGAAGCGACGCTGATTCCGAACTAACACGCACCAGTAGGCGGAACGGTT
>DASRXR010000651.1:0-4091 GCA_035687405.1 Polyangiales bacterium | reverse complement strand
ACAACGTGCGCACGCGATCGAAGTAGTCCGCGAGCGAAATTCCCTCGAGCAGCTCCGCGACGAGGTACGGCCGCCCATCCGGCGCGCGATTCACGTCCACGACCGAGACTACGTTCACGTGGCTGAGCACGCTGGTCGCTTGCGCTTCACGCAAAAACCGGCTGACGACGTCACCCTGCCGCGCCAGGTCCGCGTGCAGCACTTTGATCGCAAAGCGTTTGTTCGACAGCCGCTGGTGTCGCGCTTCGTACACGCGACCCATGCCGCCTTCGCCGATCACGCGCAGCACTTCGTAGGAATCGCCGAGCACGCTCCCGAGGAGCGGATCTTCGTCTTCCGGCGCAGACTCGAGCATGGTCGCGTCGCGCGGGCAGACGCGAAAGTCGTTCGGATAACGCTGCGAGCACGCGGGGCAACGCTTGAAACCAGACGCGAAGTTAGCTGCTTCGCGCTCCCCCGACGGGGTCGATTCACGCACGACTCCCAAACCAGACTCCGGCGACGAAACGCTCGCTGCACCTGGCGCTGCACCCGCGTCGCGTCGACTCATTCGGGGCACATCGCGCTGCATACTCATTCACGCATACTAACGTTGGTTGACCCAAACGCGTAGTACGACTGTGAAGCGTCATGTACAATCTCGTAGTCGACACGCGCACCGGGAACCTGACAGAAGTTCCCAAGCAGGCGGTGCCGAATCGGCACTGAGTCGAAAGTTCCGGCAGCAGGCGAACGCGAGCGAGTCACCATGATTCTGACCCGTTTTGCGAACACCTAACATCCGGCACTTTTCGCGGTCAGGCCTCGCTCTCGCGCATTTGCGTTTCCAATCGAAGCGCCTCGAGCTCCGGCACTGAATCCCGCTCGACGACGCGCGTTTCGACTCCGTTCGCGTTCAACAGGCGCGCGGTTCGACTCGCGTACAATCCGTAGAGATGAATCGGAACGATCTGCGGAAGGCTTTCGAGCGTGCTTCGCGCGTGTTCGAGCGTGTAGCCGAGCCGCTGACTCAGCATCCCGACGACCTGCAACGACTCGGCGTACGGGCGTAAGCGCTCGAGCAATAGCTGATACTTCGCCGGCCGAAGGTCGCCGCGCTCGATCGCTTCGAGGCTGCCCGCAGTCGCGAGCACGACCAGCCGATCAGCTGCTTTCAGCACGAGAGTGGCTTCATCGGGCCCGGGAACGCGTGCGCGCGAGCCGGGCCGCTGGTGCAGCACGGGCACGACCGCGTAGCCCTCGGCGATTTCCCAGAGCGGACGATTCACGAGGGTGTCGCCCGCACTGACGTCGTACTCCACCACGAGAACCGGGCCTTGCGGCGTCTGAAACAGATTGATCACGTTCTCCCCGAGCGCGGCCGCCGCGTACGCCGTCGCGGCGAGCGACGACACGCACAGCACGCGCGCTTCGGGCAACAGGAACGCCACGTTCTCGCGGAACCGCGGGTCGAACGTCCGCACCGCGATGCGACAGGCAGGGTTCAAAGTCGATGCCAGCAGCGCGATCTCGACGTTGTGCTGATCGTCGGAAGTCGCGGCGACGAGGCCTCGCGCGGTGAGCAAGTGCGCTTCGAGCAAGCTGCGTTCGTCCGCGGGATTGCCGCCGACGATCGCCAAGTGCGGCAGCACGTGAGGCTCGATCGCGCTCGCTTCGATCGCGACGACCTTCCGTTTCAGCTGCTCGAGTAGCGAGGCGATGCGAATGCCGGTTTGCCCGAGCCCCGCCACGATCACGTGATCGCGCGTCGGGGGATTCGGCCGTTGCGCCCGCAAGTCGAAGCGCGCGCGCAGCAACAGGTCGGTGAGCAGCGCGTAGATCACGGCGGTCAACACGGTGCCGCTCATCACCAGCAGGAGCTCGAGCCAGTGGACGCTCGCCGGCAGCGTCTCGTAGTGCTCGAACACGTCCGCGAGGTGACCGCCGAACAAGAGCTGCAGCGCCACGCGCACTGCCTCGGACAGCGACAGATCGAGCTCGTCCAAGCTGAACATGCTCGTCGCGAACACCATCAAGGTCGCGAGCCCAGCCAAGCCGATCAGTGCGACGCGCGCTGGACGCTCGAGGCGCTTGTCGGGCTTCGGTAAAAATCGCCGGCCGAAGCGGACGGCGGCGGCGCGTGCTCCGCGGCCCGGGGGCAAACTTCTCGCCGTGAAGCCTCCAACGGTTCCACCGGTGCCGAGCATCAGCAACCGGTCGCCCGGAGCAACCGTCCGCTCCGGCTCCCACCCGTAAAACGTCTCCGGGCGGCCGACCTTCGTCGCTTCGGCTGGCGTGTGACCGAGGATCTGTCGCCCCGCCGGATGGATGTCATCGACCGGGTGCCCCACGAACGGGTCGGACTCGAGCACCTCGTGCTCCAAGACTTGGAACAACCGCCCATCCACGTAGAAATGGGCGAGCACTTCGCTGTCGAGCGCTGCCAGCGCGAACGTCGCGGCCGACAAGCGGTTCGGCTCGTAGACGACGAGGTTGCCGAGCTGCTTCGCGAGCAAACTGTGCCAGCCGTGCTCTTGCGCGCGAATCACCAAGCGAATCTCGGAGTTCGCCCGACGCGCCGCGAGAGCGCCCTCCACGTTTGCAGTCGGATCGCTCGAGAGCAACACGATCGAGCGACAATCTCCAACTCCCGCGCGCAGCAAGGTAGAGAGTTCGCGAAAGTCGCCTTGCGTCATCGCGCCGGGCTCGAGGTCGAGGCCCATCTCAGTCTCGGACTTCAAGTCGATCGCGCGGACCGGAACGTTGTAGCCACGCAGCGCTTGGACGCACTGGCGGCCGACGCGGCCCAAACCACAAACCAACACCGCCTGGCCGGTGGGAGCGCGGGCGGACGACGGGTCTGGCACGGTCGCGCAATCTACGCGTTCGACCGTCCGGGGGGTAGCTGACTGACCTCGCTTAGCCCCCAAAGTCGTCGGTAAGTGCCTGAAAACACCCAGACGTTGCACAAAAGCCACCGGCTCTTCACGGGGCTCGGGCAGGCGCGACGCCGTTCGTAGACGGCGCTGACTTTCAGGCTCACCGCGAAGGTAGCTAAACGCGCCGCTGCGCTCCAGAAGTCGTACGGCGGCGTGATGTTTTCGAACCACCGGCTGTGATCCGCCGCCATCGGCAGCGGAGCCTGCAGCCATTGGCTGCATCGCCAACTGCGACACGCGGCCTACGCTGCTCGCAAACATGCGTGCACACTTCTCACGCGGCGCAGTGAGTTCGCGTGGGTCACGCGAACTGGTACGTCTGAGCAAAACTCGCCCGTGTGCGCGATCATCGACGGTTTGGGGATTGTGATGACTCGGGATTTTGCGCATACCGGGCAGTGGGACGATGAAGATTTTCGGGGATCGCCGGGCCACCTCGTTGGCCTGTCTGCTGGGTTGTGCCGCTCTCAGCTGCAATGCCGACCGTCGTGTCGTGGATATGGGCGCGCAGACGCCGCGTGACCCCGCTCGATCGGCGAGCCCGCCGCCCTCAGCCGCGGACGAAGACCCCGCGCTGAGCGGCTTCGGTTCGAGCCCGAACAACGCTGCAACGTTCGCCCCAGCGCGCTCGCGCCGTCCCGTCCCGGTCGTGCCCGTTCACCCCACCCCGACGAGCCCGGAACCTGCGCCCGAAACGCCGAAGGTGATTCCGCCCGTCGCTGTGCCGAGTGTCTCGCCTCCGATCCTGCTCGGCACGCTCGCCGGGCCGGACATGCCGCGCACGCAGCCCGACCTGAAGATGTACGGCACCGACCTCGGCTTGTCGTTCAAGCACGACGGCAAGCTGGTCATGCTCTTCGGCGACACCTGGCCCTCGTCGGAACACATCTGTGAAGGCCAGCAGATCGTGAACGACGACACCGTCGCGTATCTGCCGCTCGAGTACCGCGGTGGGATACCGGAGCTCCGCTACCTCACGCGCACGGATTCCCCGAACGAGCTGCGGTACATCAAGGTGTTTCGCGGCACAGAGTCGTTGCAACTCGGATACGGGCAAGCGCCGGTCGCGGGCTTCAGTGACGGCAAGCGAAACACCTTGATGTACCGCAGCTCGTTCGGGGAATCCGTGCGCGTGAGGTAGCGGAGCTCCGGTATCCCACCGCGGTACTCGAG
>DASRXR010000650.1:0-13933 GCA_035687405.1 Polyangiales bacterium | reverse complement strand
GGAGCGAGTGCGTGACGGTGCTGCGCACCAACACGTGCAACCGCGCGAGTCTCGCCGAAGCGGGTGACAAGAAGGACGATCTCGAGTGTCAGGAGCGCGGCGACTTGCGCTTCAAGTTCCTGAGCTACGTCGACCAGCCCGGCACGAGTTTCCTCGGGATCGCGACGTTGCGTGGTGATCCGGTGACCGGCGAGATCATCGCCGGCGACGCGAACATCGGTGGCCCGGCGCTCGATTCGTATCGCACGCAAGCGATGCAGACGTACGACCTCGTCAGCGGGAACTTGAGCGAGCTCGAGTTCCAGGTCGGCGAAGACGTGCGCGGCTACTTCGAAAATCTGGGCCGCGTGTCGTTGCCGGCCCGTCCGCGTCAAGACTTCGCAGGTGCGCTGCGCCTGACTGATTCTTCGGCGCGGCAAGAGATGACCAGTCGCATGGACAATGCGATGACCCGCTTGAACAAGCTCTCGGGCGCGAGTGGCCGCCAAGCGATCTACGCCGATCGGCTCAAGAACTTCGTCGGAACCGATCTCGAGCGGCGCTTGGTCGCAGGGCTCGATGAGCAGACGCACCTTCAGAGTACACCCGGAGCCGGGCCGGCGAGTTTGACCGAGGCCGATCTCAATCGCCTCTCGCCGCTGCGCAACACGATGCAGTCGCGGATGAGCAAGCTGCACGACCAGGAGTACCGGTTCTCGCACGCGAACGTGACGATGCCGAACGAGTACGCCGACGACTCGGTGCAGTGGTTCGTGAGTCGTCACGCCGATTGGCCGCGCGCGCGGCTCGAGTTCGCGGTCAATCGCTTGCTGTATCGCCAGACCGAGCTGCACGAGCTCGGCCACTGCTTCGGTTTGCGCCACGACTTCGGTGCGAGCGCGGATAGCGATCACTATCGCGACGAGTACTACTCGCTCGCGACCAAGTTCCCGCTGCCGAGCCCGGAGGACTTCGACAAGGACGGGACCCAGGGCCTCTCCGAGCCGGAGTCACGCGCTTACGAAAGCGCCTATACCGACGTGCGCGCCGAGCGCGAGAAGGCGGGCATCGACGGCGCGATGAGCTCGTCGGTGATGGAGTACACCGCGAACTGGTACGAGCGTCTGCAACCGCTCGGCAAGTACGACAACGCGGCGATCGCATTCACGTACGGCGACATGGTCGAAGCCTACGCCGGTGACAAGTCCGGCACCGCTCAGCGCGAGATGATCAAGTACTTCCAGGGCGGAGAGGTGTGTGAGACCGATTCGGATTGCCCCTACGCGGCTGACGGTTCGGGCGCCGACAGCATGCTCGACGCGAACATGCAGAACGGCATCACGCAGCACTGCATCGCGAATCCGCGAGTCTCCGGTGCGAAGATGTGCTCGAGCATCGATGACGAGCTCGGCGACAGCGAGACGCGCGGTGGCTTGCTCAAGCCGCTGCGCTATCGCTTCTGCACGGACGAGCGCGCCGACACGACGCTCGCGTGGTGCAATCGCTTCGACGAGGGCGAGAATTACCGCGACATCGTGCGCAACATCGAAGAGTCGTACGACCGCATGTACATCTTTTCGGCGTTTCGGCGCTATCGCGCGAAGTGGGACGCGAGCACCTACACGGATGCGCTGCTCGGCCGCCGGCTGAACATCCTGCAGAACGTGTATCAAAACCTCGCCTACGAGTACGCGAACAACCCGGGCTTTCGAGACGAGACGGGCCCGTTCGGGTTCTACGATCAGTTCTTGGCGACGACCGACATCCTCAACTTCTACGCGCGCATCCTCGCGCAACCGAGCATCGGTTCGTATCGCTACCAGCCCCAGACCTCGACCTATCAGTTGTGGTCGTACTCGCAGAACGTGCCGAGCACCCAAGTGTCACTCCCGCTCGGTTTGGGTCGCTACTTCTACTCCGACTATCAGTCGGGTCTGACTGGGATCGAACGGCTCGAGCGCGTCGGTACGTTCTTCGACAAAGCGCGTGTGATCGAGTTGCTCGCCGAGCGCGGCACGGCGCCGGACTACACGCGCGACGTCGCGTTCTTCTCGAACTTCTACGACCTGTTCCCGAATGAGATGCAGCAGATCTTCACCGGGATGATCCGCGGCTATCCGCAGGCTTACATGCCGCGGCTCGTGTGCGACGGCGCTCCGCTCGGTCAGGGCTGCGCGACGCCTCGCATCGTGTACATGGACTTCTATCGCGGCGATTGCAGCAAAGCTGCGACTTGCCGGCCGAACCCGGCCGAGACCACGTACGCGAACCTGCCGGTGTTGGACGGCGGTGCCAGTCTGACCTTGCAGATCTACGCCGCGCTCTACGGCCTCGCGTACTTCCCCGTGTACTTCGACACCACATTCCAAAATCAGTTGTTCGTGTGCATCGAAGGCCAAGCGGATTGTTATCAACCGTCTACGAACGCGGTCGAGAATCGGGACTTCGTGCGCTACACGAGTCCACGTTACCGGCGCACGTTCGTGGCCTTCCAAGTCGAACCTCGCGAAGGTGTCGCCGAACAGACGTCGATCGGCTTCGCGATGGTCAAGGAGGCGTACGAGCTCGATATCGCGCTCTCCGCCTTACGTAAGATGAAAGATGGTCCCGAACCGAACTCGGTTGCGAACTTGAGTCCGGATGATCTGAGTCTCGTCGCGCAAGTGAACTACGTGTTGCCGACTACGCCGACAGGTATTCAGGAGGAGCTGGACCGCATTCAAAACCGCATCGTCGACCTCGAGTCTTTCCTCAACCAAATGATCGAGATCCAAAGAAGCTCCGGCATCCAAGGCATCTCGTACTTCACGAATTGAGGAGGCGCGTCATGAACAGCATCACAAAAATCATGTACGTGTCGCTCGCGGGTCTGCTGGCGATGTCGGCGGCGTGCTCCGAAGAGCAACCGCAGATCAGCCGCGTCCAGACGAACCTCGTCGAGAAAACGATCTTCGACGGGGAGTGGTGGTACTCGAGTACGGCGATCGACGTCAGCTACGACGAAGCGTTCGTGTTCAACTCGGCAAACGCGTTCGCGCCGTTCAGCGGCTCGATGTCGACCGACTACGCGCTCGACTACAACCGCGGTGGCCCGAACGTGCTGGGCACGCCGGCGTATTCGTTCCCGATCGCGCGCGTTCGCTTCGTGGTCGACGAGAAGTTCCTGTTCGCGTACCGCTCGTACGAGCTGGTCGCGGGCGGTAACGACGACGCACACGACGCGAGCTTCCTCGGCCAGCCGCTCGCGGTCTTCGCGATCGACGACCACGTCGACGTCCGCAAGGAATACGACGAGGTCACCGGCGAGACGAGCAACGTCACGTCCGAGAACACGACCGATCGCAAGTGGTACGAGCGGAAGTTCATGCGCGTCGACTGGTCGCGCAACCTGCTCGAAGACTTCTCGGCGAACGACGTTCAGGCGAACGAGCTCTTCACCGCGTTCCGGCGCGAGTCGATGCCGTTTTTCGTTCAGTCCGGAGCGCATTCGGACTTCCCGAAGAACTATCAACCGCAGTTCATCCGCGTCGGCGACGACGAGGACTACGCGCGCAGGGACGAGTGGGATCTCGACAAGGACGAAGACACGGTCCACTACATGTCCTTCGTCACGCAGGAAGCGTGGTCACCGCAGGGCTCGTGTTTGACCACGGGTGGCGTGTGCGCGAGCGCGACTGCGACGATGCGCAATGCTTTCTTGCGCGTGCCGCCGAATCACGAGTACGCGGTGCTGACCGAGACGAACAACGAGTTCGATCGGTTCGGCTTGTTCCGATCGCATCAGCCGAGCTACGCGCGCGGCGGTGCCGACACCGCGGTGCAGCACAAACATTGTGCGCGCGATTCCGACTGCGGTCCGGGTGGCGCTTGCGACACGGCGCAGCGCCGAGCGGCGGATTGTCAGGCGCAAGGCAAGACCAACACCTGCCGCGTCGAGCAGAACATCTGCGTCGGTGGCCTGACGGAAGATCAGGGTGAGACCGACTTCCTGAATTACTACGTCTCGCGGCTCAACCTGTACTCGGATTCGTTGACGGCCCAGACCTGCCAAGAGGACTGGGAGTGCGACGGCCGCTACGGGCAGGTCTGCGACAAAGACGATCCGAAGAAGTGCCTCGGCGTCGAAGGTTCGCAGTGCGACCTCGCAGCCAAGCGCTGCACGTTGCCGCTCGACCAGCGCAAGGTGCGCCCGGTCACGTTCACTCTCACGGAGAACTTTCCGCCGTACCTCGTGCGGCGTGCGTTCGACGCGATGGGTCAGTGGAACGAATCGATGATGCGGGCTCAGCGTGCGACGCGCGGTATCCTGCCGTTCGATCAGTCTCGCTGCGGTGCAGGCGGCAACGACGTCTGCGACACCGACCTGTCGTCCACGGCGCAGATCGCGTGTCAGAACGACGACCCGACGTCGTATTGCTTTTGCGGTTCGCCGGAAGACGTCGATGGCAAGGGTAAGTGCCGCCAGGGGTACGATCCGTTCGAGAAGCCCGAAGACGCGAAAGCGCGCGGCATTCCGAATCCGTACGACTGCTACATCGATGGTGCTCCCGACGTGAAGAACCCCACGCGGTACGAGGACTACACGCGCGAAGCCGCGTACTCGTACACGTTCAAGGGCAAGGAGTGCGTCCTCACGTTGCGCGCGAACAGCTGCGACAAAGATTCGAAGAAGCCGTGCGAAGAGCTCGGCGACTTGCGCTACCACTTCATCAGCCACTTGCAGCACGGTGGCGCGGGCTTCGGTGGTGTCGCACAACCGCTCAGCGATCCAAAGACGGGCGAGCTCATCGTGTCGACGGCGACGTTGGCTTCAGAGAGTATCGAGACGATCGGCACGCTCGCCTCGCAGTTCTTCCCGGTGTTGCGCGGCGACGTTCCGGAAGACACCTATTTCACGGGTGAAAACATTCGCGGCTACTACGGCCGCCTCGGCCAGGTCCAGCATCCGGTCGCGACCGTGCCTTCGAATACGTCGGGTAACGAGATTCGCGACGACTCACGTCCGACGCGCGACGACTTCGATGCAGCTGCAGCGCAGACCGACGCGGTGAAACAACTGCAAGACCGCATGGAGCGCGTCGCAGCGAAGACAGAAAAGCTGAGAGGCCAGGAAGGTCGCGCCGCAACCTTCTCCGGTCGTAAGGCTGCGCTCAAGGGCAAAGCGATCGACCAGCAGCTCGCCGGTGCGTTGGGTGAAGCGCTGAAGTCGCCCACGCCGCTGACGGCTGCAGGGTTACCTCAGGGCAACGGTACCGCGCTCGATGCGCCGATGGCCGAGCTCGAGCAAGAGCGGCAGCGCCGGCAGGCGATGTCCTCGCGCAACATGGATGTCTTCGAGGGCCAGATCTACAACTCGCAGTACTACCGGTACTTCGCGGATCGGTTCAAAGGTCGTTCGACGCAGGAAGCATCGCTGCGCATGCAGCAGGCATACTTCCGCGGTGTCACGCTGCACGAGCTCGGTCACGTGCTCGGGTTGCGTCACAACTTCGCGGCCAGCCTCGACCGCAACAACTACCCCGACGCCTACTTCTCGATCGCGGTGAAGTCGCCGCTGCCGAACATCCTCGAGTACGACGACGCGGTGCACGGCGGTAACGGCGACGGTGAGGTCATCGGCGAAGAAGCGCAGAAGTTTGCGCGCGAGCTGCGCCTTGCGCGCGAAGAGCGCCTGCAACAAGGCTCGGGCAACGTCATGACCGCGTCGGTCATGGACTACAACGCGAACCTGTCGGACTACTCGGGCCTCGGCCGGTACGACCGCGCCGCTGCGGCGTTTGCCTACTTCGGTAAAGTCGAAGCCTACGACACGGGCGATCCAGAATTGGATCCGAGGGGCGCTGCGGATACGTTGCCGCTCGCGTTTTCGGATCTCGAGCGGCCCGATCTCTACCGGCGCGAGTTGTGGTCGTACTACCGCGGTGGCGAGTCGTGTCAGACCGACAACGATTGTCCAAACCGTGCGGGACGCGAAGTCACTGCGTTCCAGTCGATCAGCCAGCGTTGCGTCGCCAATCCACGCTTGCCGGTTCGGGGCTCGGGTTGCTCCGGTGCGGGCGCATGTGTGTGCTCGAACTTCTACGACGACTTCGATGCCTACCAAAACGGTACGGCGTACCGTGGTCGCGCGGAGACAGCGAAGTACGCTCCCGTGAAGTACCTCTACTGCCACGACAATCGCCTGAGCGATTTGAGCTGGTGCAGCCAGTCGGACGCCGGTGAGTCGTTCCAAGAAGTCGTCGAACACTATCGGCGCTCGTGGCGTGAGCGCTATCCGCGCGCGTACTTCCGAAACTTCCGCGCGTCGGGTCCGGCGAAGGGCTCGTCGTACGACACCGTCGTCGAAGCGGTGAAGATCTATCAGCACATGTTCTTCCGGCAGAGCTTCGATGGGCCGGAGTACCGGTCGCGGCTCGGTTCACTTGGGTATCTCGATCAGCTGTTCGCTTCATCGGCGACGCTCGATTGGTTGGCCGAGATCATCGGCACGCCGGATGTCGGGTCGTACAAGCTCGACACCGCAGCGAACATCTATCGTCAGATCAGCCCGGAGCCGGGTGCAGACGGTAGCGATCTCGATCTAGGCGTCGGTCAGGGCTACTACCTGTGGAGTCAGTATCAGACAGGGCAGAACGGCTTCTTCCGCTTGGAGCGAGCCGGCACGTTCTTGGACAAACTGCTCGCGATTCAAGCGATCACGAAGCGCGACTGGGGTCTGACCTACCAGGTCGATGAGTTCTATTACGTCAACTTCTTCGACGTGTTCGAGAAGGAAGTCATCGACATGTTCGGTGGCTTGATCATGCGCAATCCACGCCAATACGCGCCGCGCGTGGAAGACGGCACGCTGACGTACTTGAGCTCGTTCCGGCAGGACAGCCGCGGGAACACTGACACTACGTATCCGGCACCTGCGGTGGACGGAACGGACACCGAGGTCTTGCGCGACATCGCGACGATCGAAGCGCTGTCGGAGTTCCCGGTCTATTACGACACGTCGTTCGAGCAGCGGTTGTTGGTGTTCAAGCTCGGAAGCGGCGACGGCTACACGATTCCGACGACGCGCAAAGACGGAACGCCGACCTGCAAGGATGGCGACGCGAACTGCCCGCTCCCCGACTACATCGTCTACGACAGCGATCGGTTGCACACGTCGTACGTCGCAGTCGTGGTCGATCCGGAGGAGACCGGGAAGATCGACGAGCAGCAGTTGGCGTTCCAGCTGTTGAAGGGTTTGAGCGTGCGCCAGGCGCGGTTACGCGAGCTGCGTGCGAACACGGCCCGCACTGCGGACGAGCAAACGGAGTTCGAGCGACTGGCGCCGGGTGTCGAGCGAGACGAGAGCTACCTCGAGTACTTGATCGAGCTCGAGCGGCAGCTGGGTATCAGCTCGTACTTCTTCTGAGATTGCGTAGGCGAGGGCGGGCGGCGAATGCGTCGCCCCCCTGCCCCCCTGTCCACCGACGCAGTTTAATGCACGTTCGGATCGCCGGCGCTCAAGTGACGCAGCTTGTCCGGGTTGCGCGTGATGTACATCGCGATGACCTTGCCGTCGGCAATCTCCAGCGCGGTGGTTTGCAGCGCGCCATCCGCCTCGAGCGTCACAAATCCAGGCAATCCGTTGATGAAGCCGTACTTCACGAGCTGAGACTTCTTCGTCTTGAACAGGCGCGCGAGCCCTTCGTGCAGCTGCATCACCGCGTCGTAGCCGACGATCGGCTCGAGCGCTGCGCTCCGCTTGCCGCCGCCATCCGAATGCACGACGACGTCTGCCGCGAGCATGGACTGCAATGTCTGCATGTCTCCGTTGCGCGAGGCCTCGAAGAACGCCGAGGCGAGCTCCATGCCGCGCTGCTTCGGTAGCTCGTAGCGCGGTCGCGTTGCACGCAGGTTGGTTCGTGCGCGGACTGCGAGCTGGCGAACCGTGTTTTCTTCGCGCCCGAGTGTCTCCGCGATCTCTTCGAACTCCAGCCCGAACACGTCGTGCAACAGAAACGCGGCGCGCTCGAGCGGAGACAGGCGTTCGAGCGCGACCATCAACGGCAACGTCACGTCGTCGATCTCGTCGTCCTCGTTCTCCACGAGCGGCTCCGGCAACCAAGCGCCCACGTAGGCGGTCCGACGTCGTTGGGCGGACTTCAAGACATCGAGACAGAGGCGAGTCACGACGCGGCGCAAAAAGCCTTCGGGCTCGCGCACCACGTCGCGATCGGTCGCGAGCCAGCGGATGAACGCCTCTTGCACGACGTCCTCCGCGTCCGCGACTGAACCCAGCATGCGATAGGCGATGCGAGTCAGCCGCGGGCGCAGCGGATCGAAAGTGGTCGCGGCATCTTCGTTCGTCATGTCAGCCCAGGTCAGCAACTTCAGGCTGCGTCGCGCTGCGCCTTCGCCGGTGGACCCAGGCGAAACCCGACACCGAGTCGATTGTAGCTGTTGATCACGCCGATCAGGAGCGTGAGCTGCACTTGTTCCTCTTCGTTGAACTGCGCTTTCACTTGCTGATAGACGTCGTCGGGTGCGTGGGTCGCGGCGACGAGCGTGAGCGCGTCGGTCCACGCCAGCGCCGCTCGTTCGCGGTCGGTGTAGAGCGGTGTCTCGCGCCAGGCATCCAGCATGAACAAACGCTCTTCGGTCTCACCGCTCTGGCGAGCCTCGCGCGTGTGCATGCTGAGGCAGATGGCGCAACCGTTGATTTGAGATGCGCGAATCTTCACGAGATTCGTCAGGTTCTTTTCGAGGCCGGAGTTCACCACGGTGCTTCCGAACTCGGCGAGCATCTGCATCAACTTCGCGGACGTGGCAAAGGGATTCAATCTGGGCGACATGGTCATTTTCCTGGTGTTTGGGGTCGTTACGTACAGGACGAGGCCCCCGAGGCCGGAGTGACATGCCGCCGAGATTTTTTTGCGAGCGGTGCGCGACGACTAGTACTACTGCGCGGGCAGCCGGGCGTTGAGCCAGCTCAGGATGTCCGCCAGCACGGTCTCCTTGCCCAGGTCGTTCAAGAGGTCGTGGTAGTGGCCCTCGTAGATCTTCAGGGTCTTGTCGGTCGAGGTCGCGTTGTCGTGGAACAGCTTGCTGCCGCTGTACTTGGTCGCATTGTCTTTCGTGCCGTGCAGGATCAGCAAAGGCAGCTTGAACAGCGGGAACTCTTTCTTGAGGCGCTCGTCTGCCCGCACCATTTCCGCGACTGTTTGAGTCGGTTGAACCTCGTTTGCGATCAGCGGGTCGTTGTTCATCGACTCGACGACTTTCGGGTCGCGTGAGAAGTCCTCGTTTTTGAGCTTCAGCACGTGCGCGTGCGGAGCGATGTGGCTGAGCCCCTTCAACACTGCGAGTGCGAAGTCAGGCGCGGGCACTTGAAACGCAAAGCTCTCGCAGATCAGCCCGGCGAGCTCCGTTTGATGTTCGAGCGTGTAGATGCAAGACACCACGCCGCCTGCGCTGTGACCGAGCAAGAACACGGGGAGCCCTGGCTCGCGCGACTTTGCGAGCTGAACGAACTTCGTCACGTCCGCGACATAGTCGGCGAACTTTTCGACGTAGAAACGCTCGCCATCGGACTTGCCGCGCCCGCGCAGATCGAGCGCGTAGACTGCGAGATTGCTGGCGAGGAGTTGCTCGGCGACCCAGAGGTATTGTCCGCTATGTGAGTTGAAGCCGTGAACGATCACGACCACGCCCCGCGCCTGACCGGTCGGACGTATCGACCGGAAGAAGATGTTGTAATCTGCGACGCCTTTGAATGTTTCTTCGGACATGAGCCGGTACCTCGTGTGCTCTCGCGAGTGAACTCAGCGCGGCGTATCCGCGGTGGAACCACGCAATGTCTGAGACTCGAATCGGTACTAACACGCGCTGCTCAGATCGGAGTGGCCGATCCAGGCCAGCGTGATTTGTCTCGTGGCTTGAGCGACGCTAGGCTGTCTGATTCGTCGTCTCTAACCGGGAGCTCGCCATGTCTACGCCAATCGTTCTCGAAAAACGTCTCTACACTGCTGTCGCTACTGCGAGCGCAGGCCGCGATGGCCGCGTGAAGAGTGATGACGGCGTGCTCGATCTACAGCTCGTCCCACCGAAAGCGATGGGCGGTAGCGGTGCGGCGGGCACCAATCCCGAACAGCTGTTTGCTGCGGGCTACTCGGCGTGCTTCGGCAGTGCGGTCATGCACATCGCGCGCGCGCAGAAGATCAAAAGTGGGCCGGTGTCGATCACTGCAAGCGTGACGATCGGGCCTGCTGCTGGAACCTTCGGTCTCGCAGTCGAGCTCGTCGCATCGATTCCGGACCTGCCGCGCGACCAAGCAGAGGCGCTCGTCAAAGCCGCGCACCAAGTCTGCCCGTATTCGAACGCGACGCGCGGCAACATCCAGGTCGACATCCGCGTTGCATAACGCGACTAGCATTTCCTGCCAAGCAGTCAGCTTGTTTGCTGCAAGCGTCATTCGGTGAGCGAGGAAATACCTATTTTGGAGGCATTTCGAAGACGAGGGCGGTTGTAGGATGCCCTCGTCTTGACTGTCGCATTGCGCCAAGTAGGTTCACGGCGCGTATGCGCACAAGCTTTTTCCGCCTCGAATTGGCCTTGAGTCTTGGTTTGATTGCGGTCGCTTGCAGCGACTCGGGCACCGACGAACAGCCGTTTGTTGGAGCAGGAACCGGTGGTCTGGCCGTTCCCACCGCGGGCACGATCGGCACTGCCGGAACCGCCGTCGGCGGCACCGGCGGCTCGACGTCGACCGGGTTTGCGGGGACGACCAGCACTGCGGGGACGGGCGCAGCGGGCCAGCTGAGTGCAGCTGGGAGCGGCGGAAGCGGGACTGCGGGTGCGGCCGGTACGAGTGCGGCCGGCACCGGCGCAGCGGGCACGGGTGCAGCCGGAACCGGAGCTGCGGGTGCAGCTGGCAGCGGCGACGCCGACGGCCTCGGGGCCAAGCCTCCGTTCATGGCGACCGGCATGCCGATCATGGCGCCAGACAACATGTGGACCTGGGTGCCATTCGATAACTCGAAGTGCCGCGGCGGATCGCCCGCCGGCATCAGCGTGAACATGAACTCCGCTTCGAAGAAGTTGATGATCTATCTCGAAGGCGGCGGCGCCTGCTTCGACTCGCAGACCTGCGGCTCGAATCCCGATGCAGTCGGCTCACAAAATCCAGGCGGCGCTGGCGTGTTCAATCGCAGCCAGGCTGCGAATCCGGTGAAGGATTGGAACTACGTCTACGTGCCGTATTGCACTGGTGACGTGCACATGGGTGCGAAAGACGACGGAATGGTCGCGGGCGTTACTGGCACGCAGCACTTCGTCGGTCGCGCAAATCTGACTGCGTTCTTGCATCGCATCATTCCGACCTTTCAAAGCCCCGAGAAAGTGTTGCTCACTGGTGTCAGTGCGGGTGGCTTCGGTGCGAGTTCGAATGCATCGTTCGTGCAGTACGCGTTCGGCGAGGTTCCGATCACCGTGGTCGACGACTCGGGCCCGACGTTTTCGAACAAGTACTTGCCGACGTGTCTCACGCAGACGTACGTGAAGACGTGGGGGCTCGACAAGAGCATCCTCGACGACTGCGGCAGTGCGTGCATGGCTGACGCCGACTATTCAGTTCAGTTCCTCGACTACACTGCGAAGCGCGCGACCAATCGCTTCAATGGTTTGATCGAGTCGGATCAGGACGCGATCATTCGGGGCTTCTACGGCATCGGAACCAACAATGGCGCGAACGACTGCATGGGCATCTTGCTCCTCACGTCGATGTCTACCGACGACTTCTTGGCGGGGCTCTTGGAGTATCGCGAGCGTGTGAAGCCTTACCCGGGCTTCAGCACATTTTATCCCAGCAGCACGCAGCACACCTGGTTGGGTGGCGACAGTTTCTACACGGCGATGGCAGGCAACGTGAAGATGGTCGATTGGGTTCAGGGAATCATCGACGGCAAACCAGCAGTGCACGCGGGCCACTAGAGCTCTGGTCGCGAACACCGGAAGGCTTTCGAAATCGCGCGCTAGCAGCGAAGAGCGACGGCGTGATGCCGATCGGTGAACACGGGACGGTGCTCGAAATCGCGCGCTGGCAGCGACGAGCAAGGGCGTGATGCCGATCGGTGAACATCGGAAGGTGTTCGAAATCGCGCGTTCGCAGCGATGAGCGAGGGCGCGCGTGAGCACGTTCGCGTGCGACCGGTGCGATTGGATCCTGAACGCGATCTAGTTGGCCGGCGGCGTTCAGCCACACTTCTTGTGGATCAGTCTGGTTCTGGACCCAGTCCAATCGTACGCGTGCTTACCGGAGTTCCCGAGGCAAACGCCTTGGTTTTCTCGCACCGTTGCGACCCGTTGTAAGGCCCGCCTCTCTCTTGCACTCGCGCTCGTGGCGCCCCAGCAGTCTGATCAGCGATGCGTCGTTTGACGAACGAGCGGCCGTAGTCGCGCTCCGCGAGAAGAGCATTGTGTGCGCGGCACATGAGGCAGATGTTGTCGAGGGTAGCTTCTCCGCCGCGGGCAAACGGAACGATGTGATGAAACTCGAGATTGCCCCGTGCGCGACAGCGTGTTCCGTCGCGACTAACGAAGCGACAACGTCCACCATCGCGAGCATAAACTTGGCGACGCAATGAGTGCGCGATGTGCCGGCGATTCGGTTTCGACGGCTGACGGTCGGCGCGAACCGTGGACGCGGTGGGGTCAGCTTCGTCCGCGGCCACCTCAGACGACGCGTGCGCGATGTGCCGGCGATTCGGTTTCGACGGCTGACACTCGGCGCGAACGGTGGACGCGGTGGGGTCAGCTTCGTCCGCGGGTGGCTTAGACAATGCGTGCGCGATGTGCTGGGTAGTCGGTTTCGCCGGTTGGAATTCAGCGCGAACCACGGATGCGGTCGCGTCGACTTTGTCTGCGGCGGCGTGAGATTCGGAAAGCCGTGGCACCCGTGGCTTGTTCGTTTGCGCGAAGCGCTGCTTCTTTCGCTCCGCGATCAGAAGGGCGAGCGCACGTTCGACGATGCTGGCTAAGTCGCCGGTCGGCAGTTGGTTCTGGAACAAGTCTCGAGCCTCGCTGAACATGTCGACCAGACTCTGAGACGCCGTAAACTGTACCTTGTAGCGTCCTTCGCGCAGCGGAACGATCGAGCTCGCAGCAGATGCGCGCGGCAGTGCCGGGATGCCGGGCTGCCATGGTTTGCGGGCCTCGTGCGCGGTCAGTTGGCGAAACATCGCAGTGGGTAGATGCGGTTGGAGCGTGCGCGCGGTCAGTTTGCCAAACATCAATTTGGACCGGTGCCGTAGCAGCGAACGCGGGGTCAGGCGGAAACGCTCCGCGGTAGAGCGGCACACTCGTCGCGGGCAGCGCGTGTTCGGACGATTGTGCAGTCGCGCCCGGCGCGGCTGGGAGCGTGAGCGGCTCGGCGTTCGAGCCGCTCGCTGCGCGGCACGGCTGTGGTGCGCTCGCGAGCTGTACGTGAGCCGCGGCTGGCGCTGGTACTGATGCCGGCAGCGCCGCTGAAGCCGGTGCCGGTAGCGCCGCTGAAGCCGGTGCCGGTAGCCTTGGAGTGGGCAGTTTTCGGATCACGCTCGGAACATCGGGCTGCGGAAAGTGCTTTGCGATCAACCTCTGGAGCTCCAGCTTCGATTTGAAGCGCGCCTGGTCGAGAAGCTCAATGTTGGAAGGCGTCAGCACCGGTGCGAGCAACTTCAGTGCGGTCATGTGCAGCTCGCCTCGCGCGACCATTGCGAGTGCGGTTGGGAACTCGCGTCCGAGTCGTGCGCCTCGAATCCGGAGCCACGCCTCGGATTCGGACATGTGCAGTGCTTGAACTGCGTAGTCGAACATAGAACTGAATCCGAGATCTCGGAACAGTCCGCGAACGTCGACTTCACCCAGGTGAACGAGCAAGCGTGCGGTGACGTCTCGGTCTTCCTTCACGCAACGATTCAGTCGAGCGATGAGCGCGTCGTTA
>DASRXR010000649.1:0-3994 GCA_035687405.1 Polyangiales bacterium | reverse complement strand
GCGAAGCTGCCGGCGGAGCTTCGCGATGGTGAAGACGGTTTGCGGCTCGATGATCCGCAGCGGCTGCGCGCGGAGCTCGATGCGGTCGAGCAGCTGCTGCTCGTGCGGCTGTTCGGCATGGAGGCGCCCGCATGAAACTGCTGCGCCTCGACTTGTTGGCGTTTGGGCCACTGCAGGGTACGACGATCGAGCTTGCGAGCGAGGCGCCGTGCCTGCATCTCGTGTATGGGCCGAACGAAGCAGGTAAAAGCACCGCGCTTCGTGCGTTGCATGGGTTCTTCTACGGAATCCCAGAAGCTACGCCGGATGCGCATCGCTTTCGCGCGAGCGAGCTTCGCGTGGCAGCGCTGCTGCAGGATGCGCGCGGGCGCGAGCTGTATGTGGTGCGGCGGAAGGGGCGCAAACAGACGCTCGCGGCTGCAGACGGCACTCCGCTCGCAGGCGCCGATGCGTCGTGGATCACGGCGGGAATGCCTGAAGCGCAGTTTCGTTCGATGTTCGCGCTCAGCTACGACACGCTCGAGCAAGGTGCGGATGAGCTTCTCGGGAGTGCGGGCGAGCTCGGGCAGAGTCTGTTCAGCGCAGGCACGGGGGGTGTGGGTGCTCACGCGGTGCTCGAATCGCTGCGCCAGGAAGCGGATGCGCTGTATCGGCCGCGGGGTCGTACGCAGCGTTTGAATGCCGCACTCACTGCGTTCGAAGACGCGAAGCGCAGCGTGCGTGAACAATCGATTCGGGCGGAGGCGTTTGCCGAGCAGCAGCGTTCGATCGAAGCGGCGGAAGAAGATGCCAGCCGCTTACAGCTGCAACGGCAGCAGCTGATGGCGGAGCGCGTGCGGTTCGAGCGCGCGCGGCGCGTGTTGCCGTTACTCGCGAAGCGCGCTGAGTTGCGGCGCCAGCGCGCCGAGCTCGGCGAAGTTGCGGCGTTGCCGGGTTCGGCGACGGAGGATCGCCGGTTACTGGAGCGTGCGCGCCGTGACGCGAGCTTGCGAATCGAGCATGTGGACGGTGAGATCGCGAAGCTGGAAGAGGCGCGGGCGGCGCTCGCCGTGAACGACGCCTGGTTGGAACCGGTGAACCAGGTTCAGCTCTCGGAGTTGCGCGACCGGTTGTTGCAGTATCGTCGAGCGCAGCGAACGTTGCCGGTGCGGCGAGATGCGTTGTCGCGCGCGCAGGGCGAGCTGCACGCGATGCTCGAGCGGCTCGGGTTGCAGGTCGAGTTTGCACAAATCGATTCGCTGCGGGTCAGTCGTCCGCTCGAAGCGAAGATTCGTGAGTACGCGCGCCGTGGTGAAACAGTGATCTCGCGTCGCGCGGAATTGGCGCGTCAGCTGGCGGCGAAGCGAGACGAGGCGGCGAAGCAGCGTGGTGGTTTGGTTGCGCGTCGTTTCGATCCGGGTTCGACGGTGCGGCAGATCGAGTTACCGTTGTCGCCGGAGAGGGTGTCGCTCACGCTCGATCAGGTGACTGAGTTCGAGCGTGCGTCGGTAGAGCTCGAGCGAGAGCTGCGAGCCGCTACTGACAAGTTGAGGCAGGAAGAGGAGGCGTTGGAGCGGACGCGGCGCGATTTGGAAGCGCTGGCGAATGCGGGCCAACCGCCGACGGAGCTGCAGCTGACAGCGGCGCGAGAAGAACGCCGGGTGTTGTCGCTGCGGTTGCGCGAAGAATTGAGGGTGAACGCGCGTGGCGCCGCCGGTGGTGAGCGGGCGGTGCGCTCCCAATCGAGCGTCGCAGGGTCTGTCACACCTGGCGCGAGGTCTGGCGTGGCGAACGCGGGCAACGCTCCCGAAGCGGGCAGTGAAGACGTGCGCCGCACGAATGTGCGAGGAGCTCGGTCACTCGAGTTGCCGGTCGACGCTGGCGCGCGCGGCGTCGGCGGCTCGCCGGCTGCGGTGCTTGGAGCTGGCGAACCGTTCGATCTCGCCGGTGCTGAAGAGCTACTGCGGCTACTGGATGCGCAGAGTGAAACCGCAGATGTCATCGCCGACCGGCTTCGCCGCGAAGCTACGCGCGTCGCTGAATTTGCTCGACTGCGCGCAGCGCATGCCGGGTGCGAACGCCAACTCGAGAAACTTCGCTCGGCGGCCGCTGCGCTCGCTGAGCGCGCTCGCGACTCCGAGCGGCGCTGGCTCGAGCTGTGTTCCCGGGCCGGTGTCGCCCCGCGCGCGCCCGGGCTGATGCGTGCGTTCCTGACTGAACACCGCGCTGAAGCGCTGCGGCTCGATTCACTCGAACGCGAAGCTTCGCGGCTCGAACGCGAGGTCGAAACCGAATCGGCGCAGCAAGAAAACTGGCGTACGAGCTGGAACGAGCTCGTCGCGAAGATCGGTAGTCCGGCCGATGCGAGCGTCGCCGAAGTCGAAGCGATGCTTACCGGGCTTCACGACGTGTTCGCGCGGCTCGACGCGACGAAGAACGATTCACGTGAGATCGAGGTGCTCGCCCACGAGGTCGCAGCGTTCGAACGCGAGCTCGCGGTGTTGCAAGCGCGGTTGTTGCCCGACGCAGAACCCGCTGTTTGGGATGCGGTGGCAGATGCGCTGCTCGCTCGCGACCACGCCGAGCGCCGCGCGGCCGACCGCCGAGGTCAACTCGAGGCGCAGCTCACCGCGCGTGGCGCCGAGCGCGAACGCGCGCTGCACGAGCACGCGGCGACGGAGCGAGAGCTTGCGGTGTTGATGCAATCGGCCGGCGTCACGAACCTTTCAGCGCTCGAAGCGGCTGAAGAAGCTGCGCGCCGCGCGCGCGTGCTCGATGAATCGCTCGCGCAAGTCCAAGCCGAGTTGCTCGCTGCAGCCGATGGCTTCGAGCCTGCAGCGCTCGAGGGTGAGCTCGGCAGCACAGTGGTGCCCGAAGTCCAAGCGCGGCTGCAGGAAGTCGAAGACGCGCTCGAACGCGTCGAGGTCGAGCGCGAGGCTGCGGTTCACACGCTCGAGTCACGGCGGGCCGGTCTCGCGCGGTTGCGGGAGAGTCGGGGTGCAGCCGATGCCGCACTCGACGCCGGAGCCGAGCTCGAAAACGCGCGCCTGCTCGCGCAGCGTTACGTGAGGGTGAAGCTTGCGTTCGGGGTGCTCGCGCGCGAGGTGGAGCGCTATCGCGAGCGTCACACCGGTCCGATTCTGCGCGGCGCGAGCGCCTTATTCTCGCAGCTGACGCAAGGTGCGTGGCGGGGCTTGGAAGCGGACTTCGGCGATTCCGACGAGCCGGTGCTGATCTGTGTCCGTTCGAATGGTGATCGCGTCGGTGTGCGCGGTTTGAGTGCGGGCACGCGCGATCAGTTGTACCTCGCGTTGCGGCTAGCGAGCATCGAGCAGCTGTCGGCGGCGCGCGAGTTGATGCCGCTAGTGATGGACGACCTGTTGGTGCACTTCGACGACGATCGAGCGAAGGCGGCGCTGCAAGCACTCGGCGAGTTCGCGAGTGTGACGCAGGTGTTGCTATTCACGCATCACCAACGCCTGTGCGAGCTCGCACGGGAGGCGCTGCCGGAGTCGAAACTGCGAGTGCACAGGCTGGCTCCGCCGCCCACGGCGACGCGTGAGCTGACGTTGGTGCGGCCGTAGCGCCAGCGCGGTGCGGATCACGCTTGGACCCCGTCCAGACCGGGTTCGATTGTTCGGGCGAGCACGATTCGCGTGACAGGCCATCGAGCCGCGATCGCGACTCATACTCGTTGTATCCGGTTGCGTGGGTGCGCGGCTCACGGGCCTGCTGACGTCGGCCAGCCATCTGCGTCCCACACGAGCTCGCTGATGCGAAGCGATGATGCTCCGTTCGATGCGGCATACGCGTGATAGACGTTGAACCAGCCGGCTTCCGTGTGGAGCACCGCACTGTGTCCCGGGCCCTTCCAGCGCGAGTCACCTTGCACGAGCATCGTTCCGCCGCCGCGAAGCATCTCAGTGCCTTCGCGATCGACGTACGGCCCGTTCACGGCCTTCGAGCGCCCAACCCGAATGTTGTAGGTACTATCGGCGCCCTTGCAGCACGTATC
>DASRXR010000648.1:0-7840 GCA_035687405.1 Polyangiales bacterium | reverse complement strand
CCCTTCCAATCGCCGAGGTCACGAATCGTGAAGAGGTCCTCCACTGCGGGGTAGTTTGTGGCGACTTCCTTCGCGACTTCGTCGACGACCGGACGCAAGCCGTGTTTCGCGTACAAGCGCTGCACGTCGGGCGTGATCAGGAAGTCGAGGAGCGCACCGGCAGCTTTGCGCGCGCCGTGTTTGTCGACGACCGTGTCGATCAGCGCGGCGGGATTCTCGATCAGGATCGTCGACTTCGGGATCACGTACTCGTACTTCTGACCCTTCTGCTTGCCGACCAAGATCTCGTTTTCGTAGGTGATGATCGCGTCGCCGACGCCGCGCTCGAAGTTGAGCAGCGATTCACGCGCGCCCGGATCCATGTTCTTGACGTTCTTCAGGACCGCGCTGAGCAACTTCGTGGCTGCTTCCGGCGAGTCCTTTGCGGCGCTGGTCTTGCCGCGGATGGCGGCGCCCCAAATCGCGGCGATGTTCCAGCGCGCGCCGCCGCTCGTGCGGACGTTCGGCGTCAGCACGGTGATGCCGGGCTTTGCGAGGTCGTCCCAGTCTTTGATGTTCTTCGGGTTGCCCTCGCGAACGCCGATCACGACGATCGAGCGCGAGACCATGCCTTGATACGGCCGCGCCTTCCAATCGTGCGTGATCAGGCCCGCCTTCTTGATCGTGTCGATGTCGGGTTCGAGCGAGAGCGCGGCGACGTCTGCTTCGAAGCCACCGACGATTGCGCGCGCTTGGGCGCCGCTGCCGAGGTACGACTCTTTGAACTCGATGCCTTCCGGGTGGTCCTTCGTCCACTGCGGGCGAAATGCGGGCAGGATCTCGGCGTACGCTTCGCGCGGGGTCGTATACGCACCGAGCGTGAGACTCACGGGTTCGGTGGCGGGCTTGGCTGCGGGCGCGGTCGCGCCGGACGTCGTTGCTGGTTTGCTGTTACATCCAGCAAAGAGGGTGGCGACAGCGACCAAAAGCCAAGGGCTGCGCGACGGGCGCCGTAGAGAAAGAGGCATCATGTGCGGCCTCCTGAGCACTCTCCGTGCCACCACGAGAACCGTAACAAATTCGAGCAAATACGAAGCAATCCGTGATTTGTGCTGGCCCAATCATGAATTCTGACACGGAAAATCCGTGTAATCCACTGGTCATACCATCACGGAGTTCTGGCGCGGCCCAGATCAGGTGCAGGCTGACCGGCAAAATTCACCCGCGGTAAATCCATTCCGCGCTCGCGATTTCCCGTCTTCGCACGGCCATAACCTGGCGATGCGAGATCGACGACGCGTGGCTCGAACGGCGTGTGCGCGAGCGTCGATCTCGTGAGAGACGTTCAAGCGAAAGCGTGCGTCGATGACAACGGCAGCTACGCCGTACCCGCGTTCAGCCGCGCGCGTTTTTCACGACGGCTTCGACTTCGCTGCGAATCTCGTCGAGGCGCGCCGGGCTTTGCGCCTCGAAACGCAACACGAGCGCCGGCTGTGTGTTCGACGCGCGCACGAGGCCCCAACCACCTTCGAAGGTCACGCGGGCGCCGTCGACATCCAACACCGTGTGCGTCGCTTTGTAGTGCGCGAGCACGCGGTCGACGACCCCGAACTTCACCTCGTCCGGACAGTCCACGCGAATCTCCGGTGTGACGTGGGTCTCCGGAACGTCCGCGAGGAGCTCGCTCAACCGCTTCCCGCTCTCCGCGACGATCTCGAGCAGACGGAGCGACGCGTAGATTGCGTCGTCGTAGCCGTAGTAGCGGTCGGCAAAGAAGATGTGCCCGCTCACTTCTCCTGCGAGCATCGCGTTCTCTTGTTTCATCTTCTTCTTGATCAGCGAGTGACCGGTCTTCCAGATGATCCCGCGCCCGCCGTGTTTCGCGACGTCGTCGTAAAGCGTCTGCGAACACTTCACTTCGCCCAGGATCGTGGCGCCGGGATGACGCTTCAGGATTTGGCGCGACAACAAGATCATCAGCCGATCGCCGTAGATGATCGTGCCCTTGTCATCGACGACCCCGATGCGATCGGCGTCGCCGTCGTACGCGATCCCGAGCTCGAGCCCCTCGCTGCGCACGCGCTGCACGAGCTCTTCGACGTTTTCGGGAAGCGACGGATCGGGATGATGGTTCGGAAACGCTCCGTCCATCTCGCAGTACATCTGAATCGGTTGCAGTCCGAGCGCGTGCATCGCAGCGAGTGCAGCCGGCCCACCCGCGCCGTTGCCGGCGTCGATCGCAAATTTCAAATCGGTGCGCGTCAGGTGAATGTTGCCGCGCATGTAGCCTGCGTAGGCCGAGAGCGGATCGAAGTGCGCGTGCTCGCCGCGACCGGGCAAGTCGAAGTCGCGCTTCTCGATCAACGTCCGCAGCTCGCGAACCTCGTCGCCGGCGAGAGTTTGTTTGCCCGACATCAGCTTGAAGCCATTGTCTTCGGGCGGGTTGTGGCTACCCGTAATCTGAACGCCACCGTCGGTGTCGAGATGGAACACGGCGAAGTACATCATCGGCGTGGGGCCGACGCCGATGTCGACGAGCGAGACACCGGTTTCGAGCAACCCCTTCACGAGCGACTTGTGCAAGCGCGGTGAGCTCAACCGACAGTCGCGGCCGACCACGATGCGCTGGTTGCCGCGCCGCCGCAGAAACGTCCCGAACGCGCGGCCGAGATCGAGTGCGAGCTCGTCGGTGAGATCGCGGTCCGCAACTCCACGCACGTCGTATTCGCGAAAAATAAGCGGATTCATCGGGCTACTTCTCCTCGGTCGTGAGTGGTGCGACGTGAGCGCATGCCGCCCCATGGCGGCGATCCCCCGTCGCACCGGCAGGTTACAAGTGTCGCGTCAGATCGCGGCGCTGCAGGAGCTCGACTACGCGCTTCACGTCCTGCGCGCGTTCGCGCGGCATGATCAAGAGCGCATCTTTGGTGTCGACCACGATCAAATCTTTGAGTCCAACGAGCGCGATGACCTTGCCGTCGCCGGCGCGAACGTAACAGCGTTCACAGTCGAGCAGCACGGCTTCCGCGTGCTGCGTGTTGCCGTCGTCGTCCTTCGCCGCGAGCTCGTAGGCGGTCGTCCAACTGCCGATGTCGAACCAGCCGAACGCGCCGGGAACGACGCGGATGTCGCGCGCCTTCTCCATGATCCCGTGGTCGATCGAAATCGACGTGAGCTCGGCGTACCGCGCCTTTGCGTAGTCGGTGTCCGAGCTGCCGCGCGCCAGCAGCTCACGGCTGCCACGGGCGAACTGATGCAAGTCCGGCAACTGGCGTTCGAACTCGTCGAGCACCACGTCCGCACGAAAGAAGAACATACCGCTGTTCCACAGGAAGTTGCCTGCGTGCAAAAAGCCCTGTGCGCGTTCGAGCGTCGGCTTCTCGACGAACCGGGTGACGCGATGCACGCCTTCCTTGAGTGTCGGTCCGACTTCGATGTAGCCGTAACCAGTCTCCGGCCGAGTCGGCGAGACGCCGATCGTAATCAGCCCGCCGTCGCTCGCAGCTTCGAGCGCGCGCGACAGCACCGCGCGATAACCGACTTCGTCTTGAATGTGCGGATCGGACGGCAGCACTGCCATCACGGCGCGCGGTGATCGCGCACTGACGTGGGCGGCAGCCCATGCGACACACGGCGCAGTGTTGCGTGCCGCCGGCTCCGCGAGGACGTTTTCAGGCGGTAGCGTCGGAAGTTGTTCGCGCGTCGCTTCGGCGTGACGCTCGGAAGTGACGACTAAAATTCGTTCGGGAGGGATCGAACCGCTGAGTCGCGCGACGGTTTGTTGCAGCAGCGATAGCTGTTTGTCCGCGAGCGCGAGGAACTGCTTCGGCCAAGCATGGCGTGACTGCGGCCAGAAGCGGGTTCCAGAGCCGCCGGCCATGACTACGGCATATACGTCCTGCTGCATGCTCAGTTCCTCCCGCCGTGCGTCTGGGTCCCTCGCAGGCTGACTACATCACGTACACACGCGCACGTCGCGAACCAGTTCGCCCCTACGTGAAAGATGCGGAGTGCGCAAGTTTGGTTCAACTAAAGACCACGACCCATGGCGTCGAACCGTATGCAGGGGAGGCCGTGAGCGCAAGCTGCAGCCCGGCCAGAACGGGGCACTATCGCCGCGCAAATCGAAGATGATCAAAACGTCGCGTGCGCCTCGACGCCTCCGATGAGCGCGAGCGTGTTCGGCACTTCGGCGCGGTCGTAGTGGAAATGGTCGAACCAGCTCTTCAGCAGGTCGCCTTTTATTCCAAGCTCGAAGCCGGACAGAAATCCAAAGACCTCTCCGTCGGAGTTCGGGAGCGCATTCCAGACTAGGTGGCCGCCGACGAGCGCGCTCTGCATGTCCGACAACTCGCGGTCGCCCGTGAAGTATTGTCCCTTCGGTTCCAGCACATAGTCGTCCGAATAAAACGCGGCTGCAGTCTGACTGTAGTAGCGACCGCGGACTCGAAAGCGCAGCGCCCCGGGCAACGACTGTTCGTAGGCGAGCTCGCCGCTCCACGACACGATGTCCCAGGTGTCACGGTACACGCGCGATTCCGCTTGCAGGGAGCCGTTCAAGGGGACGACCCAAAAGCGCAAGCCGGCGCCGACCGCGTACCGGGCCCGATCTTTCGGGTGGTGTTCCTGCGCCGCCGTCTTACCGATCCGAACCGCGCGGTAAGGGTTCGACTGAAACCCATGGAGCAACTGTCCCGTCGCCGTCAGCTGCATAGTCAGGAGCGGCGTCCAGTTCTGTGACCAGCCACCTTGCCAGGTGTGCACTGCTAGATCGCGATCGGCGCGTTTGGTTGCGTCGTCGAAGCAGCCTTTCGACGAATCGAGCCGGGGCTTCATGACCGGATCGAAAGTGCCGGCGACGTCACATACGCGGTCGAAGCCGCGACCGTACGAGATGCTGAGCACGGTGTTGCGATCGAACAGCTCCGAACGCGCCGCGACTGAAAAGCCATTCGAGATGTAGTCGTGCTCGAACGCGTGGCTGTAGCCGAGGTCGACGCTCGCTGTTCCATCGCGCAGTGTCAGCTGGCCCGCAAACTCGTGTCGGGCGTCGTGCAGGCTCGCGGACGAGATTGCGTCGACGTTCGCCGCCGGCGCGTCCACCACTGCGACACTCGCGCCGCTCACGATGTCTGCGCTCCAGTTCACGCCGAGCGTCGCGGTCTCGCCGATATCCACGCTCGCTTCGGCCGCCGGCATGAGCACGTCCATGTGCAGCGGCCCGCCCGACTCGTGAAAGTAAGTCGTGCCGACCCCGAGTTTCGGGTCAGCCGATACCGCGTGCGGCAGAAGCACGAGCGCAAGCCCGAACATCGCCGCGAGCGCGATCCTCAGTTGCATCCGCAGCCGCCGCCTTTGGTTTGACTGCCGCCGGTCGATCCTTCGCGATTGTCGACGATGTGACTCTCGTGCCGCGCTGCAAAGCTCGAGTTCGCCCACGTCATCGAAGGCTCAGCCAAATACTCTTTGTCTTCGGGTCGCACCGTCGCACACGCGCTGAGCGCAGCACCCAGTGCGAGAACGAATGCGATTGCGCAGAACGCGCTGCGCCTGCGATGGGGTTTAGAAGAACACTGTGAGGCCTGCACTGAGCTCCTCCTGTCGAACGTAGCGATCGGTTTCGAACATCAGGTACGTGCGCGCTTCGAGGCGAAGCGTGAGCCGCCAGCGAAGCCCGATGCGAAGTCCAGCGCCGGCGGAGATTCCCGCGACGCTGCCGGCGTCGAGCAGGAACGTGTCGGCGTTCGGGCTGCTCGAGATCACGCCGGCCGCGACCGTGAAGAACGGCACGATCGGCGAACGTGGAAACAGATTCACGACCGGTCCGAGCGTCGCGAGCAGCAACCGGCCGCCGCGCGCGACAGCCGCGCCCGCCGTGAGCTCGAAGCCGAAGCTCGGATCGAGCAACCAACTCGGCCGCACCGCGATCATGCCGCCGCCACCGAGCGAGCCGCCGACGAGCGCCACTTCGCCGTGCGCTTCGAGGAGCGGAGGCGGTGCGAACACCTCGGGCAGGAAGCGGCCGGAGCTGTGCTCGCTCGGGCCGATCTCGTGGTTGTAGACGACGTCGCCGCGAATGAAGCCCGTCGTTCCGTCGGGCAGCTCGACTTGAAACCAGAAGCCCGCCGTCGCGCGGCCGCGCACGGGAAAGACTTCATCGCGCCGTGCTGCGTAGACTCGCCGATACGTCGCGCTCGGCCCGGCACGCACGTCCGCGCGATCGACGACGACGCGCGCATAGACGGTCGCGTCCGAGTCTGCACGCGCACTCGTGCCGAGCGGGCCGAAGGCGAGCACCGCGAGCACGAAGCTGATGGCGCAGCGCACCTATTGGGCTCCCGCTGTAATCCACTCCGTGATGAGTCGCGCCGCGGGATCGTTCGTGGCGAAGATCCTTCGCGGATGCGAGGCTTGATTCGTCGGTCGCAAGTAGAGGGGGCTCGTGAGCGGATCGGTCTGCACGAAGAATCGCGCGGCTTCGTAGTTCGCTGCGAACGCGTCAGGCACCGCGCCGGTCAGGCGACCGTTGCTACACGTCGCCTTCTCACTCGTGTCGATCAGCTGCAGCGCGGACCGGCTGTCGTGACATTGTCCGCGTTCTCCGGCATTGCCAGTTGCACAGCCGAACTTCTGGATCACCTCCGGTTCGATCCGGCAGTAAAAGAAGTCTTCGTCGAGCGCGAGATCCGGCGCCACGAAGTTGTCTCCGAGGTCAACCGTGCCGACGACCCCGTTGTGTTCGGAACCGCTGCAAGCGTTCGCGCCCAGCAGGAACGCGACCGCGAACGAAACGCGAATCATGGGACGTCCAGGGTGCCAAACGCGGACCCCGCAAAGCAATCATCGTGGCGTTTCTGCAGCTAATTGCGGCGGACTTTTGATCGCACGGGCTCACATCGCCACAGCTGCTAGAATACTTCCCTGGGTTAGGCTGTCGGTCGCAGGAAGCGGGTTCGATAGACGCGCCACCCACCCGCCGCTTGAGCGGTTATTGCACATCGACTACGGTGGTGTACGTAGGTAGGCGCAGGTGAACTGCTCCTCGGAGGCTCCCTCATGAAACGTTCCTCGTTTGGTTGGTCCCTGGTTGGCGTCGCGGTGCTCTGTCTCGCGACAGTCGCACAAGCCGCGCCGGCGAAGGGCGGCAAGAAGAAAGGCAAGGCCAAAGAGGAGAAGGTCCCGGTCAGTGCCGAAATCTCGAAGTCGATGGGCGATCTCAAGTGGGGGATCTCCAAGGACGAGCTCCAGAAGGAGCTGATCGACAAGGTCAAAGAGCACTACAAGCCGCTCGTCGCGAAGACGCGAGATGCGGTCGAAGAAGACCGGCTGCGCGAAGCGGCGACGGGTGAGATCAAGCGCATCAAAGACAGCTTCGTCGAGTTCAAAGGGACGTCGACCGGTTGGGACGTGAGCTTCCTCAAGGGTGAGTTCACGCACGGCAACGACGAATCGATGCTCGTGATGCGCGACGAGAACTCGCAGAACTTCTACTTCTTCTTCGGAGGCAAATTGTGGAAGTGGTACAAAGCCTTCGACGCCGAAGTGTTCCCCGCCGATAGCTTCGCGACGTTCTCGAGCGCGGTGACGCGGCGCTTCGGACCGGCGAAGGAAGCGCGCGGCGAGTTGCTCCCGGGTTCCGGTGAGCGTCACTGGCTCGAGTGGCAGGACGACGGCACGCGCCTGCGCGCTGTCGATCAGACTGATTTTTACGGCTTTTACTGCTTGGTGTTCGAGCAGAAGTCGACCGTCGGGAACCTCGCGCAGCTGCGGACCAACTCGCGTGAAGTCGGCGACAAGAAGCACGCGATGATCGAAGCGGTGACGGCGAAGGGCAACACGGCCGATCCGGACAGCGCGCCGG
>DASRXR010000647.1:0-2310 GCA_035687405.1 Polyangiales bacterium | reverse complement strand
AGCATCGCGGTCGTGAGCGACGAGAATGCCGCCGCGCTCGCGTACTCGGTGAACACGCCGTTGCTCCAGATCCGCCGCGCCTCGATCGCGTGCAGCTCGGGATAGCCCGCGAGCGCGATGGTGCCCCACGGCAGCTCGTCGATGCCGGGTCGCCGCTTGTGAAGCCGCGCTTCGGTCGTGCCGCCGCGCCATGCGAGCTCGAAGATCACCTGCGCGCTCGTTCGCAATCCGCGCGCGCTTGCGACTTCGCGCCGAGGTTGCCGCACGCCGGCGCCCCGCTCGGCAGCGTGCGCGGCAGCGAGATGCCGAACAGCGCGAGGATCGCCTGGGCGATCGCGGCCGGGATGGGTGCAACCGATGCAGCGACCGGTGCAGCCACCGGTGCAGCGACCGGTGCCGCCACCGGCCTGGCGATCGGCGTCACGTCGGCGTGCTTGTGATGTGCGTGCTCGGGTCCCGCCGCGGCGGGCGCGGCGGCGGTCGCGGTCGCCAGGGCGACCACGGCAAACAGCTTCCTCACGGGTTTCTTGGTCATGCGCAGCTCCTTCAGCGTGGAGGACGCAGGACCGCCGCGAGTGTTAACGGGGTCAGTCACTACTACTTCTACTTGCTGCTTCACCTCTCCCGGCACCCGGTTAAGCGCAATGCCGATCGGTTAGCGGCAAGCGTCTGACGTTGTTCCGGAATTCCGGCTGTTGTACGGGAGGCTGGTTTCGGTCGATCCGGAGGATCAGGATTGCGCGATGGGGCGCATGTCCGACCGGATCCTCGCTGCACCGAGCGAGGACTTTCTGCCGAAGTTCGTGGCGAGCCTCGACCCCGAGTGGATCGAGCAGGCACTGATCGCAACAGGAACAGCGACGATTCGTCGCCGAAGGCTACCTGCCGAGCAGGTGGTGTGGCTGGTGATTGGGATGTGCATCTTCCGCGACCTCTCGATGCGCGAGCTCGTCGCCACAATGGATCTCGCGCTGCCAGGAAGTCGCGGGATCCGCGTTGCTCCGAGCTCGATTGTGCAGGCGCGCGAACGCCTCGGCGACGAACCTTTGCGGTGGCTCTTCGAGCGTACTGGCGCGACCTGGGCACATGCGAGTGCGCGGACCCACGCGTGGCGAAACCTCGCGATCTACGGTGCTGATGGGACGACGGTGCGCGTGCCCGATTCGACGGAGAATCGGGAGCACTTCGGCGGCCAGCACACACGCTGGAACAGCACCAGCGGCTATCCGCTGGCGCGCGTAGTCACGCTCATGGCCTTGCGCTCCCATATCCTCGCCGGCGCCCAATTCGGACCGTACGCAACAGCGGAAGGTCCGCTGGCGGAGGCGCTCTGGCCACTCGTTCCCGATAACTCCGTGACGATCGTCGATCGCGGTTTCTTGTCGGCGCGCACGCTCATCGGACTCGAGCGCGGCGGCATTCAACGCCACTGGCTCACACGCGCTCGATCGGAGCTCTCCTACTCCCGCATCGAACGCTTCAGCGCGAGCGACGAGCTCATCGAGCTGAACGTCTCCAGCGAAGCACAGCGCAAAGATCCCTCCATGCCAAAGACCTGGCGCATGCGCGCGATCCGCTACCAGCGTCGCGGATTCGCACCGCAGCTTCTGCTCACCTCCCTCCTGGACCCGGCGCGGTATCCCGCGGCCGAGGTTGTGGCGCTCTACCACGAGCGCTGGGAGATCGAGCTTGGCTACAACGAGGTGAAGCGCGTGATGCTTCGACGGGAAGAATCCACGCGTAGCAAGAGCCCACGTGGTGTCGCGCAGGAACTGTGGGGGCTGGCGATCGCATACAACCTCGTCCGGTACGAAGCTGAGCGTGTCGCCGAAGAGGCCGGCGTATCACCCACCCGGATCAGCTTCGTCGCGGCCCTGACGCTGATCGAATCGGCACTGCGATCGTGGGGCACCGACAACCTCGGCCGCGCCCCACAGCGACTCATCAACCTGCGCGAGGACCTTGGGCACTACGTCCTGCCGGAACGCAGACCGCGCAGCTACAAACGCGAGGTCAAGATCAAGATGAGCAACTATCCGCGGAAGCGTCCCGTCAATTCCTCGTCGAGGAAACGCGTTAAGTGACCAGCATTGGGGCTAGCGCGAGAACACGAACCAGTCGATCAGGAGCGCGGCCGGCACGGTGATCAGGAGCGAGGCGACGCCCTCGGCGACGCCGTCGAACGCGCATTCGTGGCCGCCATCGCAATTGTCCGCGAGCGCCGAGACGAGGAGCCCGGCCGCGACCGGTGCGAGGCGCAGGCCGAGACTGCGCAGGACCGGGTTGCCGTTCACGCCGTGCACGATCGGG
>DASRXR010000646.1:0-5369 GCA_035687405.1 Polyangiales bacterium | reverse complement strand
ACCAACGTGTTCGACGCGCAACCGAACGCGCCGCCCGTGATCGCCCGCCAGGGAGACTGCCAGACGTGCTTCATGTGCGAGCTGTATTGTCCGGTCGACGCGCTGTACGTGAGCCCGTTCGCGGACAAGCACGTCGAGGTCGATGAATCGCAGCTTGCGCAAGCTGCGCAGCTCGGAAGTTTCTCGCGCGAGATGGGTTGGAAGGCTGCAAAGCCGCGCGGCTCCGATTTGGATCCTAGTTTTCGCTTCCGACGGATCGCGCGCGGCGGCTGAAGGCAAGTGGCGCTCTCGAGCGCAATCACATGCCCTCGGGGTCCGCGCCGACTGGTCTTGCATTCGAGACAACATTTTCGTAGCGTCGCGCCATGTCGCTACGGTTCAACGCTCTCGGTACCAGTGATCTGCGCGTGTCCGAGCTCTGTCTCGGTACGATGACGTTTGGCGAGCAGAACACGCTCGAAGAGGCGCACGCGCAGCTCGATCGCGCCGCGGATTTCGGGATCAACTTCATCGACGCGGCGGAGATGTACCCGGTGCCCGCGCGTGGCGAGACGCAAGGCCGCACGGAAGAGATCGTCGGCGCGTGGCTCACCAAGCGTACGCGCGGCAACGTGATCCTCGCGACGAAGCTGGCCGGCCCAGGCCGGCCGATCGATTGGGTGCGCGATGGGAAGCTCGAGTACACGCGTCAGAACGTTCAGCGAGCCGTCGACGCCAACTTGCGACGCCTGAAAACCGACTACATCGACCTCTATCAGTTTCACTGGCCCGATCGATATGTGCCGCAATTCGGCGCGGTTGCGTACGAGCCTGCGCTCGAGCGGCCGAGCACTCCGACTGCAGAGCAAGTCGAAGCCGTCGCCCACGTGATCAAACAAGGCAAAGTTCGGCATTGGGGTTTGAGCAATGAAACTGCCTGGGGCGTCGCCGAGTTTAGTCGCGTCGCCGAGCAGCTCGGCGCGCCGAAGCCGATCAGCATTCAGAACGCCTACAACCTGATCAATCGCCACTTCGATGGGCCTCTCGCAGAGGCGACGCGACACGAGCACATCGGCTTACTCGCGTACAGCCCGCTCGCGTTCGGCCTGCTGTCGGGCAAACACGTGTCAGGCATTGCCGAGCGTTCGCGGTTCGCGTTGTTCGACACGTTCGGCGCTCGTTATCGGAAGCCGAATGTGGATGAAGCCGTCGCAGCGTATACGGCGCTCGCGCGAGAGCACGGGTTTTCGCCGGCACAGCTCGCGCTTGCGTTCGTGCGTTCGCGGTTCTTCGTGGCCAGCACAATCCTAGGCGCGACGAGCCTCGCGCAACTCGAAGAAAATCTCAGAAGCGTGCAGCTCACGTTGTCGCCCGAGATCCTCGCGCAGATCGACGCGATTCACGCGCGGTATCCCAATCCGGCGCCGTGACGTGCCCGGTTCGCGCGCGACGTATCTCGGCGTTGTCACCGGGTCTCGCTCTACAAAGAAATTATATGACGACGGATCAAATCCTCTTCCCCAACCGATTCATCAATCCCTCGCGCTACTACACCACGGGACGGCCGCTATATCCGCAGCGGCTCTCGCGACGCGTTGCGGCGCTCGTCCAGGTGTCGCACAACGACGCGGTGCTCGATCTCGGAACCGGGCCTGGGTTTCTCGCGATCGATTTTGCGCCGCTCGCGAGATCGGTCACGGCCGTCGACCCCTCGGACGAGATGTTGCAAGCCGCGCGGCAGAACGCCGAACGTGCACGGGTGAAGGTCACCTTCGTTAAGGGCAGCTCGTTCGAGCTCAGCCCGCAACTCGGCCGCTTCAAACTCGTCACGATCGGTCGAGCGTTCCACTGGATGGATGGCGATCAAACGCTTGCGGCGCTCGATGGCTTGGTCGAGCACGCGGGTGCGGTCAGCTTGTTCGGGGAGAAGTACCCGGAGGTGAACGAGAACGCTTGGCACAAGGAGTTTCAGGCGTTGATCGATAGTTACGCCACGAACGACCCCGCGCGTTCGCGCACGCGCGAGGCGGCGCCTCACGAGATCACGTTCTTGCGTTCGCGTTTCGATCACTTGGAGCGAATCAGCGTGCTCGAGGTGCGCAACACGCCGATCGAGCGTTTCGTCGATCGAGCGCTCTCGTTCGGAGCCGCCTGGGATGGCCGCCCTGGTTCGCGCGAAGATGACCTCGCCGGTGAGGTGCGAACGTTGATCGCGCGTCACGCCGGCCCGGATGGCAACGTGAAGGAGATCGTCGAAGGCCACGCGTTGATCGCGTTTCGGTCGAGCGACCTCCAGGATTGAGAGCCGGCAGCTCGGCCCAGACGCAACGAATCATGGGCCGCTCTGGCTCATTTTCTGGGGCGTCGCCGAGCTGCCTCCACGGCCGGGATCCCACACGGCTGAACCGGGTATTCAGGGATTGTCCGTGCCGCCGGCCGCCGCGATGGGACTCCCGGACGCTGGCCCGACATCCATCCAGAATCGTGCCGGGTCATGGAAACTCCGTGTCAGCTGTTAGTCATCCCGTGATCTGACCCAGCGGGTCGTGAGCACACGGCTGTCCAACTAACAGATGATTGGACAATTTGCCTCGGCAAGGCTTGGCACACCTGCTGCTGATGGCGGCAACCGCTGCGGGGTTTTACGCCGGCGCTCGACGCCGCTCATCCACCCGTGCAGCGCACCTAAGGAGAATCATCCGATGAAGAACTTTAGACGCGCCAGGATCGCAGTCCTGATCCTGGCGGCAGGCGCAAGTGCAGCCTTGGCTTGGAGCTCACGCGCCAGCGCTCAGAACGTGGACTGCGAAACGTTGCCCAAGCCGCTCGTGTACGGCGTCGGCGGCAGCGCACAGCGTCCGCTGTTCAGCAAGCTGGGCGCGAAGCTGGCTGCGTCCTCGTCGTCACTGACGGTGGTCTATGCTTCACCGGGTGCGTGCTTCGCGATGGATGCCTTCGATCCCGCGGAGGACTACAAGCTCACCGGCACCGCCAACTATACGCTCGGAGACGGCACGGAGAAGACGTGTCAGCTACCAGCGGCAGGCGTCAAAGCGACGTTCGGCAGCATGCAGGTCGGTCCGACGTTGTGTCCCAACGTGGAAAAGCTGTTCGACGGTGTCGGCGACTTTTTAGGACCTATCAGCACGACGAACTTCATCGTGCCGGTGCAATCGAGTCAGAACTCGATCAGCGCCGAGGCGGCCTACTTCGTGTTCGGCTTCGGCGATCAAGGCCAGGCTGCGCCCTGGACCGACAACAACCTGATCATCCGTCGCAACGATACTTCGGCGGTTCAGCTCTACGTCGCTCTCGCTGCCGGCGTGCCCGCCTCGAAGTTCAAGGGCATCGACGCGATGACCAACGCGAACTCGATCAAGTTCGTTGCCGATGCAACTGACAAAGAGGCTGCGATCGGCTTCGTCAGCGGTGAGAACGCCGATCAAAACCGCGCGACGGTCCGCACGCTCGCGTATCAACACAAGGATCAGAAGTGCGGCTACTGGCCGGACTCGACTCCGACCAAGTTCGACAAGATCAACGTGCGAAACGGTCAATATCACTTGTGGGGACCGACACACCTGTTCGCCAAAGTCGACGACAAGGGCGAAGTCATCGACGAGAGCGCGCGTAAACTACTCGGCTACCTCTCAGGCAGCGTGGCACCGCCCGACGACGTGAACGTGCTCGACGTCACGATCAGCAACGGCAACATCCCCGTGTGCGCGATGCAAGTGAAACGCGACGGCGACCTCGGTCCGCTCGCTAGCTTCCAGCCTGACGAACCGTGCGGTTGCTACTACGAGGCTAAAGCCTCGGGCAGCACGGAATGCAAGACGTGCAGCGGCAATGACGACTGCACATCCGGCGACGCCAAGGTCTGCCGCCACGGCTACTGCGAGGTGAAGTGAGATGCTTATTCACACGAGAAAAACTGCTTGGTTCGCGGCGCTGGCGCTGGTCTCACTATTGACCTGGACCGCTTGCGGCGACGACGACTCGTCGAACGACTCCGATGCGGGTGAAGATGCGGGTCGGGGTGGTCGCAGCGGCCGCGCAGGTCGCAGTGGCAGCGGTGGCAAAGGCGGGTCTGGCGAAGACGACGACGCTGGGACTGCAGGCAAAGCCGGCGGCGCAGGCAAAGCCGGTGCAGGCGGCAAGGACCCAGGTAAGAACTGCGAAGGCCCTGAAGGTTGCTACAGCTGCGAGCCCAAAGAGACGCTGCAGTACTTGAATCACTGCACCGACTCGGAGTGCGAGCCGTTCGACAACGCGACGCGGCTGCCTCTGCTCAAGGACGGCAAGCTACCCGCCCTGCCCTGAACCGTGCGGCGTGCGCCGGAAGCCGATCGCTTCCGGCGCGCGTTCACGCCCTTGATCCGACTTAATGACCTGGAGTTCAACTTGAGACGTACTTGGCTGAGCCGCCTCGCAGGCGTCGTGTTCTTTGCGCTGCCGGGCTCGCTCCTGGCGCAGGCGCAGCCGGCGACGCCGGTCGCGCCGCCGTCCGCGGCAATCGAGATCGAAGACGACGTAGAGGTCGTGGCCACGCCCGCGCCAGCTGCAGCTGCAGGGCAAGCGCCGGACGCTGGCGTGCGCGCAGTCGAAGCGACGCCGCCGACGGCGCTAACACAAGCAGCGGTGACGCCGGCGCCAGCGGCAACCGAGGCTGCAGTCGCAGCTCCGCCGCCATCAGCCGCAAACGTCGCGGCGCTCGAGGCTCGAATCGCTGCGCTCGAAGCCGCCGAAGCGGCAAGCGCCGACGCCGCGCCCCAGCCGCCCCCCACGCCGCCAGGTGAAATCACAGAGCCTTGGCTCGGGATCAAGCTCACGGCGTATCTGCAGGCACAGTACGAGTCGAGTCAGGCCTCCGAGGATCAGCTTCAGCAAGGTGGTGAGCCGCTGAATCGTGATCGGTTCGTAGTCCGGCGCGCACGAGTGAGACTGGAGCGGAGCTGGCAGTACGCAGGCCTCGACCTCGAGCTCGACGCCAACACGGTGCGCGGCATCGACGTCGGGTTGCGACGCGCAGCCGGTGCGGTGTTTTGGCCGGGTCCCGATGCCGATTCAGTGCCCTACGTACGCGCGCAGGCCGGGCTGTTGGATCAGCCGTTCGGTTACGAGTTGCCGGCGGGCGCACGCCAGCGTTTGTTCGCCGAACGCTCCACCGCATCCCTCGCGTTCTTCCCTTCGGAAGCTGATGTCGGCGCGGCGATCGACGGTGGGTACGGCCCGCTGCGGTATGCGCTGGCGGTGCTGAACGGCCAAGAATCTGACGCCAGCTACCGCATTCTCGACGCGAACTCCGCGAAGGATCTGCTCGCGCGGGTCGGCGTCGAGGTTGCGCCGCGCGAAGACCTCGAGGTGCTCGCGGGCGTGTCGTTCGTCGA
>DASRXR010000645.1:0-8053 GCA_035687405.1 Polyangiales bacterium | reverse complement strand
AGGTGTGCTGCTCTCGACGTGTAACCGCGTCGAAGTGGTCGCGTCGACGGACACACCGGAAGCCGCAGTGGGCAGCGCCCTCGCGTACTTCAACGGCCGAGTCGCGCCGGACAAGATGGATGGCAGCGTCTACCGCTACCTCGGTCGCGATGCGGCGCGGCACCTGTTTCGCGTCGCGTCCGGTCTCGATTCGATGGTGCTCGGCGAGCCGCAGATCCTCGGCCAAGTGAAAGAGGCCTTCTCGCTCGCACTCGGCGCAGGCACGGTCGGCTCGCTGTTGAACCGTTCGTTCGAGCGCAGCTTCGGTGTCGCGAAACGCGTGCGCAACGAGACTGCGGTCGCTGCCGGCAACGTCAGCGTCAGCTCGATCGCGTGTGACCTCGCGGAAAACATCTTCGGTGATCTGAAAGATCGACGGATCTTGTTGATCGGCGCCGGCAAGATGAGCGAAGTCGCCGCGCGCTCGCTCACGTCTCGAGGCGCGCGTTTGTTCGTCGTAAATCGCAGCCCCGAGCGCGCGCAAGCACTCGCTCAAGCGTGCGGGGGTGTGCCGCGCCCGCTCGAAGCGCTCGCGACCGAGCTCGCGGAAGCGGACGTCGTGATCTCGTCGACTGCCAAGCAAGACTTCGTGATCACACACGAGCTGATGCAGGGTGTGTGCAAGATGCGGCGCTTCCGGCCGCTGTTCATCATCGACATCGCGGTGCCGCGCGACGTCGACCCGCGCGTCGACTCACTGCGCAACGTGTTTTTGTACGACATGGACGACCTGCAGAAGGTCTCCCGCGAGAACCTCGCGACGCGCGAGCGTGCGGTGCACGAGGCCGAGCACCTGATCGAGCTCGAGTTGGACGAGCTCGAGAAGTGGGCGAAGTCGGTCGAGCTCACGCCGACGATCGTCGCATTGCGCGAGCGCGTCAGGGGTATATTGCGCGGCGAGCTCGACAAGACTTTCCCGAAGCTCGGCCTCGCCGAAACCGAACGGCAGAAGCTCGAGGTGATGTGCGAAGCGATGGTGAACAAGTTGCTCCACCAGCCGCTCACGGAGCTCAAGCACAGCGCGTCGAGTCACGACGGCTCGGCGTTGGTCGAAGCGGTGCAACGCCTGTTCAAGCTCGAAGACAAGGTGCGGATGTCGTCCGCGAGCCAAGTCGCACGCGCGGAAGGCGAGCTCGCTTCCGACGCGAAACGGTCTTGAGCACTAGCTGCGCGGGGCCGAACGCGGGTCGCGCTTGGCCGCTGCAACCAGCTGCTGCGCCGCGACGATCAGCTCGCGAGCACCGCGCGAGAGCAGTGTTTCCGCGACCTCTTTTGCGAGCCGCAACGCGTTCGGTGGGAGGTCTGCGTTCGGACTGAGCCACACGTCGCTCGACGCGCGCACTTGCTCGCCGCCGTCGGCTGCGCCGACCCAACCTTCGAAGTGCAGGCGTGTGCCGCTGTCGAGCAGGCGCGCGTGCCCCGCGAGTGGAGTATGGCAATCGCCGCCCAACGCAGACAAGAACGCGCGCTCGGCAGTCACGCACGCGTTTGATTCCGCGTGGTCGATCTTGGCGAGGAGCGCGAGCGTCGCGGTGTCGTCGCCGCGTGCCTCGATCGCGAGCGCGCCTTGGCCCACGGCCGGCACTGACAGCTCGACCGGCATCGGCCAGAGCGGCCGATCGAACAACCCGAGGCGGCGAAGCCCTGCCGCCGCGAGCACGATCGCCCGGTAGTCGCCCGCCGCGAGCTTCTTCAGGCGCGTGTCGACGTTGCCGCGCAACAACGCGTATTCGAGGTCGTTGCGCTGGCGTCCGAGCTGCAAGCTGCGCCGCAGCGAGTTCGTCCCGATCTTCGAGCCGACTTCGAGGTCGTCGAGCGCCAAACCTTCCGCCGTGACCAGCACGTCGCGTGGATCTTCGCGCTCCGGGATCGCGCCCAGCACGAGCCCTTCCGCGAGATCGGCCGGCACGTCTTTCATCGAGTGCACTGCCAGCTCGGCGCGGCCATCGAGCAGTAGCTGCTCGACTTCGGTCACGAACAAACCTTTGCCGCCGATCTCCGACAGCGAGACGTTTTGAATCCGGTCGCCTTGCGTGACGACTTCGACGAGCTCGACTTCGAGCCCCGGCGACTTTGCTTGCAGTTGCGCGGCGACCCAGCGTGATTGCACGAGCGCGAGCGCACTTCGACGTGTGGCGAGACGGACCTTCATGGCGACCGGGCTATAGCACAGCCCCAGCGGGAACGTGCATGGCCCGCTAAGAGCTCGCGGCGGCCTCGTCGCGTCGGCGGGCGTGCTCGAGCAGCGCGAACGATGTCGGCAGACCCAACTGATCTTCCGCCGTCACCTCCGTGCTCGACAGCTCGAAGCGACCGCGCTCCCACTCCAAGATGTGAAAGAAGCGCTCGAGCCCCTTCAAGTGCGTGAGCCGGGCATCCAGGTCGATGCGCATTACAGCGCCGTCTTTCAAGTGCAACGTCGCCTTCTCACCTTCGCGGGCGAGCGAAACCACGGCCGTTCGCCGCTCCATCTCGGCGAATGCGAGCAGGCTGCTGATCGGCACCTTCGACAAGTCGCCGCGCATCCCGTTCGAGACACCTTCGTCTGCGTCTTGCGCGCGCTCGATCACACGCTCGACCCGTGCGATGAGCTCGACCGACGTGAACGGCTTCGCGACGTAGTCGTCGACGCCCAGCGCGTAGCCACGTAACCGCTGTTCGTCGTTCTGCAGATCGGTCAAGAACACGACCGGCGTCCGCCGCAAGGTCGGCCGCGCGCGGACCATGCGCAGCAGTTGCCAGCCATCCATGCCCGGCATCGTCACGTCACTCAAGATCAGCGAGGGCTGATGTTTGAGCGCAGCGCTCAGGCCTTCGAAGCCATTGGCTGCAGTCATCACTTCGAAGCCGGCGTCGCGCATCGCTTGCGCCGCCTTCTCGCGGTAGCTGTTGTCGTCGTCGACGACGAGCACGCGCAAGCCGCTCATCCAGCGCCGTGAAGTCGGCTCGTTTCGCGAGTTCGTCGCTTCATCCAAGTACTGCGCGAGCTGCTCGTTTGCTTGTTTGCCCCAGACGTCGAGGAACTGGAGCCGCATGCCGGCCGGCCGACGCCCCTCTTCACCCGCTTCGACGGACTCGACGCGCGCGAGCCCGGTGAGCGGAGGTGCGTCTTCCGAAAGTCGGATGTTCAGCGTGACGACGGTTCCAACCGGCAACGCATCATTGGTCGCGAGAAATACACGCGACAGCTCGACATCGATGCTCTGCGCCTCGCGCGCCCGCCCCGTCACGGGGTTCGTCTCCCACTCGGCACTCTCGACCCGCAACGCCGCAGGCTTCGCTTTCGCGAGCGGTCCAGAAGGCGAGTCGACGTCCACGCTCTAAGCGTAGGGGACAACCCAACGCATGACTAGCTCATCTATGGCCCCGCGCGAGGCGCGCGTGCAGTCGTCAATTGGACGTCAGTATGCGCTGTATCCCACGCGCGGAGTGCGACAGCAGCGCTTCGCGTGCGACTCCGCCGCCGACGGATGCGAGGAACAACGGTTCACCGAAGCAATCGATCGCACGCACCGCGACGTCGTGCAGGTTCGATGCGTCGGGGGAGATCTGGTGCGGAGCTCCGCGCGCGAGCAGCGGCGCGACCGCCCCGAGCTCTTCACACAAGCCGTTTTCGCCTGACCAGGCCACGAGCACTCCTTGGCTATCGGTCAAAGCGAGGGCAGTCATTCTGCCGCGTTTACGCGTACTCTCCAGCTGATACCGTAGCGCGGTGGAAGAATGGTTACTGCGTTGTTTGCGACGCTCGGGAGATTGAATGCTGGTCATGCGGGCGACCTTGATGTAGGGCAAAGTAGGAACTAAATGGTCATGGCTGGAGCTTACGACGTCAATATTTCCGTATCCGACTCGGCGAACCCGGTTCCGCCGGAAGTCGATTCGCCGCGTTTGACCGATGGAGGCCCCGCGCCCGCGGACCTCGGCAAAGTCCTCGCCGCGCACCGGATCGTGGTTTGTGTCGGCTCTGGAGGCGTCGGGAAGACGACTACGTCGGCTGCGCTCGCAGTGCACGCCGCATCGACCGGCCGCCGCGTCTTGTGCCTGACGATCGATCCGGCAAAGCGGTTGGCGCAAAGCCTCGGGCTCGACGAGCTTCACGGCAGCGAGCAAGCGGTCGCACCCGAGTTGTTCGCCGAGTACGGCTTACCGCTGCGCGGATCGCTGTCGGCGATGATGCTCGACATGAAGCACACGTTCGACGACCTCATCGCCGGGCATGCGTCTTCGCCCGAGCAGCGCGATCGCATCCTCGGCAATCGCCTGTACCAGTACGTGTCGACGTCGCTCGCCGGCACGCAGGAGTACATGGCGATGGAGAAGTTGCACGCAGTGCGGCACGATGAACGCTTCGATTTGATCGTGCTCGACACTCCGCCCACCACGAACGCGTTGGACTTCTTGGATGCGCCTCAAAAGCTCGTGGGCGCGATCGATTCGCCCGTGATGCGTTGGTTCGTCGAGCAACTCGAGAGCGCGTCAGGTTTCGGCATCATGGGCCGCGGCGCCGCGTTTGTGCTCAAGGGGCTCGGTCGCTTCACCGGGATGGAGTTCCTGCAGAACGTCGGTCAGTTCGTGACGGAGCTGAACAGCTTGTTCGGCGGCTTTCGCGAGCGCGCAAAGTCGGTCTACGAGGACTTGAAAGGCAAGGAAGTCGCGTTCGTGATCGTGACGAGCCCGTCGCCGCTCACCGTCGCTGAAGCGATCTACTTCACGCGCAAGCTGCGCGAGTACGGGATCGAGCCAAAGGCGATGGTCGTCAATCGCGTGCACGCGGCGCCGGAAGTCGGTGCGGCCGACCCAGAGGAGCTTCGCGAGGAGCTCGCGCAGTTTTTGACCGCACGTGGATTTGCGAACAATCCGGATACGCTGCTTCGCGGGTTGGAGAGTGCGACCGAAGATGCGCTCACGATGGCACGGCGCGATCTGCAGGGGCTCAAGCGTTTGCGCAAGAGCGTCGGCGACGACTTGCCGTACGTGGAAGTGCCCGCGTTCGACCGAGACGTGCACGAGCTCGGCTCGCTCGCGCGGTTGTCCGACTATCTGGTGAGCTCGCAGTAACAGGGAGGCTCGATGAGCGCTGGGGAGGACTTCGTCGCGTTGGTATTGGCTGCAGGACAAGGCAAGCGGATGCGGAGCCGCTTGCCGAAGGTCGTTCATCCACTGCTCGGGCGTCCGATGCTGTGTTACCCGGTGGATGCCGCACTCGCTGCGGGCGCGAGCCAAGTCGTGTGTGTGATCGGGCACGGTGCGGATGAAGTGTCGCGAGTGCTCGCGCAGCGCTACGGCGAGCGCGTGCGGACTGCACTTCAGGCGGAGCAACGCGGCACCGGCGATGCCGCGCGCTGCGGGCAAGCGCTCGTGCCGGAGTTTCAGGGTTACCTCGTGATCTTGTACGGCGACAGTGCGTTGATCACGTCGCACGCATTGCGATCGCTGCTCGATCACGCGCGCGCCGAGTCCGCTGCAGTCGCGCTACTGACGTCGACGTTGTCGGATGCGACTGGCTACGGTCGCATCATTCGCGACGCGCACGGCGCCATTACGCGGATTCAAGAGCAGAAGGACTGCTCGCAAGCGGAAGCTGCGATTCAAGAGTTCAATCCGGGCGTGTACGCGATTCGGGCGAGCTTCTTTCGCGATGCGATCACTCGTCTGACGCCGAACAACGCGCAAGGCGAGCTGTATTTGACCGACCTCGTCGCGCTCGCCGCTGAGAGCGGCAAGTCGGCAGGTGCGAGCGGCGGTGTGGCTGGACTTCCGTGGGACGTCGCCGAGCTTCACGGCGTGAACGATCGGGAAGAGCTCGCGGAGCGCGAGAAGGACTTGGCGCTACGCATCGCGCGCGAGCACATGGAGCGGGGCGTGACCCTGCGCGACCCGGCTCGCGTTCGGATCGAGCCTGGCGTCACGATCGAGCCGGATGCGGTGATCGGCGTCGATGTCGAGTTGCGTGGAACGACTCACATCGCCACCGGTGCGACGATCGACGTCGGCTGCGTGCTGATCGACACCGACGTAGGGGAGGGCGCGCAGCTCTTGCCGTACTGCGTGTCGACCCAGAGTGTGATCGGCGGAGGCTCTCGCGTCGGGCCGTTCTCGCACTTGCGCCCCGGCAGCGAGCTCGATCGCGACGTGCACATCGGGAACTTCGTCGAGACCAAAGCGACGAAAGTCGGGCAGGGCAGCAAAGCCAACCACCTCGCTTACCTCGGCAACGGCGTGATCGGGCGCGGCGTGAACGTCGGCGCGGGCACGATTTTTTGCAACTACGACGGCTACAACAAGTTCACGACGACGCTCGAAGACGGCTCGTTCATCGGCAGTGACTCGCAGCTGATCGCGCCGGTCACGATCGGAAAAAACGCGTACGTCGGCACGGGGTCGACGATCTCGCAAGACGTGCCGGAAGACGCGCTCGCGATCGGGCGCGCGCGGCAAGTGAACAAGCCAGGCCTCGGCGCGAAGCTGCGCGCGCGCTTGAAGGCGATGAAAGAGGCGGCGAAGAAGAAGTAGTAGTGCGGTTCTAACTAACGCTTGGCCGCAGCGTCGCGATCCTTTCAATCTTTTTTCTTCGTGCTGAGCGCTGACCTGAGGCTGCTCGATTAGTCGATTCGGCTTCGCTTCGCACTGGCCTGCAGTTGTTTGCCGCACTAGTGTCGCTGACTGAATGGTTGCGATCGGTGCCCGTTCGTTGCTCGCTACCGTAGCCACTTTGCAGTTGCGTGCATTGCGCAGCTGGTCTCAGCCGACGCAGCGTGCGACTTGCTGGATCGCGATGGCACTTTGCATCGCGTCGCTGGGTCGCGTCGTGGTCCACGCGCAGACGATCGAGCCTCCACACGTGTTGTCGCTGCCGGAGCTGACGGTTCCGGAAGGTGTCACGCTGCCCGAACAAGGCCTCGTGGAAGCGACTATCTCGGTGGCTATCGATGGTCACGCAAGCGTCGAGGCTTGTCTCGCCGCAACCGAGATCTGTGCATTGGTTCGCGACGCGATCGAACACGCGCAATTCGAACCGGCGCGGCGCGATGGCCAGCCGATCGCCGCGCGCGTGAGCATCGCATTGCGGGTCGCGGAACCAGCGCCGCCGGCGGCTGCTGGCAACGCTCCCCCTGCCACTCCGAGCAACGCCGCACCGACTTCATCCGGCGCTGCGGTAACGACCGCACCGGCCGGCGCCGCGCCCGCGGAATCAGCGCCAGCTGCACCCGTGGCGAGCCCTGCGGTCCACGACATTCCGGCCGATGGTTCGCCACCCAAAGCTGCAACCCGACTCGGTTCGCGCGGCGACTACGGTGCTCAAGCACGCGCGCAACAACTCCACGCACCGGGGATGCGGCGGCTCGAGCTCGCTGAGATGCGCGATCTTCCCGGCGCCTTCGGCGATCCGTTTCGCGCGGTAGAAGCACTTCCCGGCATCGTGCCGGTACTCTCCGGCTTGCCGTATTTCTTCGTACGCGGCTCGCCGCCCGCCGGAACACTCTACTTCTACGACGACATCCCAGTTCCGACTCTCTACCACTTGGCCGTCGGCCCCGCGGTGATTCACCCGCGCATGGTCGGGCCGATCCGCTTGTATTCGGGCGTCGCGCCCGCGCGTTACGGCCGGCTCACCGGCGGCGTCGTCGTAGGTGAAGGGCCCGCGCCTGCCGATGGCGAGACCCATGCGGAAGCCGAGCTGCGTCTGCTCGACGTCTCCGGCTACCTGCAGACCCAAGGCCTCGGCGGCGACGTCACCGCCGCGGTCCGCTACGGATACCCCGCGCTGCTCCTGACGATCTTCAGTCCACAAGTCAGCCTGGCGTATTGGGACTATCAGTTTCGTTACGCTGCGAAGCTCTCCTCGATCGACCGCTTCGAGCTCGTCGCGCTCGGCAGCTACGACTCGTTCTCCGTCGCCGACGAAGCCGATCAAGCGATCTCGATCACGTTCCATCGGCTCGAGCCGCGTCTGATCCGCCGTGTCGGCAAAGACGAGTTCGGCGCTGCACTGCTGTTCGGCTGGGAGCAGTCC
>DASRXR010000644.1:0-5044 GCA_035687405.1 Polyangiales bacterium | reverse complement strand
CGCGCGCAAGCCGGCTTCGTGCGGCTCGAACCCATCGAGGTACGCCGAGATGAAGACCTTGCGAGCTTGAATGTGGTCGCCGCTCGCGTAGAGCTTCACGCCTCGATCGAGAAGCGGGATCGCGCTCAGCGCCGGGCCGGTGACCTTCTTCGCAAACGGCGCTTCGACGCGCAAAAACGCGAGTGCGGCCGCGCGTTGTTTGGGATCCGTTAGGTTTTGGAGCTTCGCATCGATGTCCTCTTCGCTCATCGACGAGAGCGTCGCGAAATCCGTCGGCGCAGGCTTCGCACCGGCGTCGAACGCGCGACGGCCGAGCGCGAGATCCGCGTTCTGGTGGCGCAACGACAGCACGTAGAACGCGAGGCTCCAGCGTTGCGCGTCGCTGAGCCCGGGGTACGCGATCATCGCGGTTCCAGAAACGCCGAACGTCAGCGCGTGAAACGCACGATGGGGCGACACGGCGGCGATGCGTTCTGGATCGAGAAAGTTCGCGGGCTTCGGATTGAGCGTTGCAGCTGTCGGCGTCTGGGCGCTTCCATCCGAGCCGTGACAGCTGTTGCAACCCTGGCGCATGTACAGCTGCGCGGCTTCGTCGCGCGAGGGTGCCTGGCTCGGCACGAGGTTCACGTGTTGCGTGGTCACGAGCACTTCGCGTGCTTTGCGACAGAGATTCTGCACCGCTTCGGGTGTCGCGCGAGCCTCGAGCGCGCGCGTCAGCTCGGCGAGTGAAACGCGGACTGGATCTGCGGTGCCGAGGCCGGCCTGAGCCGCGAGTGCGTCGGCGTCCTTCGCGAGCGAGAGCTGCTCCTTATACTCGGCCTCGTCCAGCACCTGCCCAGTGGCGCTGACTGCGCCGCGGTAGTCGCCGCCGATGTAGTCGAGAATGCCTGCGACCTGCCGCAGGCCGCCGTCTTTCGCGGCCAGGTTGGCCGAGGTCGGGGTTTCCGCGAGCGAAACCGGGGCCGCTACGAGCAGGAGGGCCAGGGCTGCGGCACCCGCAGCGGCGAACGTCCGGGCAGGCGCGGCCCCCGGGGAGAGCCTGCGTCGCCAATCGATGACGCAATTGAAAGTCGTTTTCAACAACACCGGGTAACTGTTACGTACGAGTGAAACCGGTGCAAGCCGTCCGTGACGGCCCCGCGCCTAACGCGAGCAGCTCCGGACTCGGCACACCAGCGCCCACCGGCTCAGGCCAGGGATCGATCGGAGGCTGTCAGGCACTTCGCAACGGATAGCGCACGAGTTGCGCTTCGCAACACCCGCTGCGCTGCGCCCATGCCCACGCCCACGCCAGCCATGCAGTGCGCGCTACTTGCGCTTGCGCCGGCAGTCGGCACAGACGCCGTAGAGCTCGTGCTTGTGGCTGAGCAGCGTGAAGCCATACCGCTTCGCGAGCGTGTCCTGATGCGACTCGATCTCGTCGTCTTCGAACTCGACGATGCGCTTGCAGTCGACACAGATCAGGTGGTCGTGATGGTGGTCGTGCAGCGCGATCTCGAAGCGCGTCACCGCCTCGCCGAACTGGCGCTCGCTCGCGAGCCCGCACTCGACCAGCAGCTTCATCGTCCGGTACACGGTTGCGTAACCAACCTTCGGATCCTTGGCGCGCACCATCGCAAGCACGTCGTCGATCGAGTGGTGGCCGCTCACGCGGAAGAACGTCTCGGACACCAAGCGACGCTGCGACGTCGAGCGCAGGCCTTTGCGCTCCATGTACGCCGTTAGCTGACCTTGAAGGTCGTTGACGGTGTTTTGCGTCATTGTCGTTCGAGTGACTTGTCCCATCATACCCGGGCCTTTGGGAACCAGTGGTATGTCATAAGGTAGCGATGCCGGCGTGTCGAGGGGTCTGAGCACGCGGAGCCAGGCTTGGTGGCCCGGATGGCGAAGCGAAATCTCGACGAGTTGCGCATCGGTGACGGATCGGAAACCCCGAGCGACGCGGGCAATTCGGATCCGTCGTCAACGCTCTCGCGAACCGTTCGCGGTTCCGCGCGATGGCGCACGATCATGGCGCGCGCCACGGCCCCTGTGCTCGCCTGGTTCGCGCTTGGAATCGTGCTGTTCGGATCGCAACGCGACACGGACTACGACCTACAGCTCACCGCCCCCGAAGCCGCGCAGCCCGGTGACGATCTGCCGATGCGCGGGCTGTTGTACGAAAATTTACGATCTATCGAGGGTCCCCGATTGTCCGCCCGACCCCTCGACGTGCAACTGGAAGATCGGTCAGGTCAGGTTCGAGCGCGCGGTCGACTCACACCTGCTCGCGGGGGGCACGCGGACATCGAGGGATCGCTGCGGATTCCTGCTGCACTGCACGGTGACTTTAGGCTACGCGGGATCACGCAGATCGACACGGTTCGCGTCGAAGTAGCGCGGCCGCTCGCGGTTGGAGCAGCTGCGAGCTACGAGGTGCAAGGTCGTCCGCTGCGGGCACTCCAGCAATTCTCGGAAGGTCCACTTCAACCGGAGTCCGGTGCGGTCGCGCCGGATCTGCTTCGCGTGCGCATCGCGGGTGGCGCGTGTGTGCCGGAAGAAGAGTGCCGGATTTTCGTCCACGTCGGCTCGCCCGCCGCGAGCGTGAGGATCGAGGGCAACTCGACGGTCACACCGCAAGCAGCGTCGACGCCGGTCTCCGATCCGAGTCCCGGTGTGCGCGTGTTGTCGGTCGTCACTCACGGACCCGAAGCGCAGCTGTGGTTGCGTGCGGATCGCGCGGGGACGCAAGTCGCGCATCGCTCGGTGCGATTGCCGATCGCGCTCGGTGCAGCGCAGCTGCGGCTGACAGCGGCTGTCGTGACTGCGGATGAGCGGCTGTCCATGCACGTGTTGGGTGGCGATGGTGGCTGCATCGTCGACGTGTTTCGGGAGGGGCGTTGGATCCGAACGAGCTCCGCTCCCAGCTGCGCCCAGCCGCAGCCGATCGCGGCACTGCCGCCCGGTGTGTATCGCGTGCAAGCCCGGCGTGATCCCTACGCTTCTGGAACGGCAGGCGTTGCACTCGCATACGTGCTCGCGCCGGCCGAGACGAGAGGCGCGGCACTGCGCGAGCTCGCCCGCCGGGTCGCAGCGCTCGACCCGACCGATCGATTTGCGAAGAGCATGGTCAGCGCCGACGACAGCGCGCTGCAGCTGGACGCGGCGGGCTTCGGTTATCTCGCAGCCGCACTCGAGGCCGGCGTGATCGAGTTGCCGCACGCGGTCTCCGGCTATGCTGCGACGCTCGAACGGCTCGCACGTGCGCAGGCGCAGCTACGCTGGCTCTCGATACTCGCGCTCGTACTTGGTGCGATTTCGCTGGCGCTTGCGGTGGGCCGGAGCGGATTGAAGGCGGTCGCACGAGCCGACGCGATCCTGCTCGATGCCGGACACAGCGGTCCGGTCCGCCGCCGCGCGCGTGCGAGGTCGATGCTTTCGCTGGCGCTCAGCGTGCTTTCGCTGATGCTGGTTTTCGTGGTTCTCGGCGCTTACGTCGTAGCCCGTGGGGGGCCCTGATTGTCGCCACCTGCGCACATGCTCTCTGGCCTCTGTGACCGGCCTGTGCGCCTTGCGTAGGTGGGGTCCCGTGTCTACAGTGCCGCCTTCGGAGTATCCGAGTTTCGGCAATGATTGAGCCAATTCTTCGTAAGATTTTCGGTACCAAGCACGAGCGCGAGATGAAGCGCATGCGCCCCATGGTGGAGGCGATCAATGCGCTCGAAGCCTCGACCAAGGAATTCGATGACGCCGCTCTACGTCGCAAGACGTTCGAGTTCAAGGAGCGTATCGAGAAAGGTGAGCCGCTCGACTCCATCTTGCCGGAAGCATTTGCGGTCTGCCGCGAGGGTGCACAACGTGCGCTAGGGATGCGCCACTACGACGTGCAGCTCGTCGGTGGGATTACGCTGCACCGCGGCAGGGTCGCGGAGATGAAGACCGGCGAAGGCAAAACGCTGGTCGCCACGCTCTCGGCGTACCTGAATGCGCTCGAAGGTAAGGGCGTTCACGTCGTCACGGTGAACGACTACCTCGCGCGTCGCGACGCGGAGTGGATGGGGAAGCTTTACGGCTTTCTCGGCTTGTCGACCGGTGTGATCGTGAGTCAGCAGGGGGACGGCGAGAAGAAGCGCTCGTACCGCGCCGACATCACGTACGGCCAGAACAACGAGTTCGGCTTCGACTACCTGCGCGACAACATGAAGTTCAGCATCTACGACTACGCGCAGCGGCCGCTGCACTACGCGATCGTGGATGAGGTGGACTCGATCTTGATCGACGAGGCCCGCACGCCGCTCATCATCAGCGGTCGCGGCCGGAGCGCGAGCGAGAAGTACGTCTCGATCAACGAGATCATTCCGCGGCTTCGCAAGGACGAACACTACACGGTCGACGAGAAGCAGCACTCGGTGACGATGACCGAGGACGGCATCGAGCTCGCGCAAGGCGAGTTGTATCGCCGCACGCTGACCGAAGCACTGAACCTGTACGATCCGGTAAACCTCGAGTCGCTGCACATTCTGCAGCAGCTCTTGCGCTCGCACACGCTGTACAAGCGCGACCAGCACTACATGGTCACCGAAGATGGCCGTGTGTTGATCATCGACGAGTTCACCGGCCGCGTGTTGCCGGGCCGGCGTTGGTCGGACGGTTTGCATCAAGCGGTCGAAGCCAAAGAGAACGTGCACATTCAGGAAGAGAGCGCGACGCTCGCGACGATCTCCTTCCAGAACTTGTTCCGTATCTACAAGAAGCTCTCGGGCATGACCGGCACGGCCGATACCGAGGCCGGCGAGTTCCACAAGATCTACTCGCTCGACGTCGCGGTGATCCCGACGCACCGCGTGATCAAACGTTCCGATGCGGAAGACCTGATCTACAAGACCGAACGCGAGAAGTTCAAAGCGGTCGTGAACGAGATCAAGGACTGCAACGAGCGCGGCCAGCCGGTGCTCGTCGGCACTACCAGCGTCGAGAAGTCGGACGCGCTCGCGCGCATGCTGACGCGCGCGAACATCCAGCACAACGTGCTGAATGCGAAGCAGCACGAGCGTGAGGCGTACGT
>DASRXR010000643.1:0-7502 GCA_035687405.1 Polyangiales bacterium | reverse complement strand
AGTACTGGCAGCTCCACGCCGCTGTGCTTTTGCCGCACGAAACGCAAGACTTGCAACCCGCTCATGTCCGGCATCTCGTAGTCGCACACGACGAGTGAGATGTCGCCGTCTGCGAGTTCGCGCAGTGCTTGGGCGCCGCTTTCGACTTCGACGATCTCGACGTTCGGTAGCTCCGCGAGCACTGACGCGACGTCACCGCGACTGACCGCGGAGTCGTCGACGATCAAGACTCGGACGCGCGCGGCTGAGCCTGCGTCTTCCGGAGTCTCGCTTGCTCGGATTGCGGAGGCCATCTCAGTTGTCTTGCAGGCGCACCTTTACGACTTGCTTGTTTCCGAGCGTGCTCTTCATCGCCTGCAAGCGCGCGATCACGTTGCCGCGCACGCGTTGCCCGCGCGCGAGGAGCAGCGTCCCAGTCGAGCTATACAGGTCTTCCGCGAGCACCATCCCGTCTCGCAGCTCGCTCACGCCGATCTCGTGCAAACTACCGCCTTGCTCCTCGGCGTTGATGATCGCGAAGAATGCTTGCAACACCTGCGGATCGTAGCCGCGCGAGTCGGCCTGCAGCCGTGCTGCGGCTTCGGCGCCGCTTTTCATCGTCGTGCTGAGCGCATCGAACTGCGCGCAGAGCTTCAAGATTTGCGCCTCGGTCGAGGCTGGTACTTTGTTCGGCTCCCCGGCAAAGCCCACCGCGATCAAATCGCACAGCGGCTCGAGCCGCGGAATCGTGCTGAGAAGCTCGATCGCGAACGTGGGCAATCGCGCGACTGCGGCCTGCTCTTCCGGGGTGAGTCGCGCGCCGTGGTAGAGCTTCGACGCGACGGCGGGGCTCAGTGTGACTGCGCCGACTTGCGACAAACTCGCCGCGGCTTCGATCCGCCAGGCGTCTTCGAGCCCGACTGCTTTTGCGACTGCCGCGGCGTGGGTGCGAATGCGCGTCGCTTTACCGAACGCTTCCGGCATCGCGAGCGCGAGCACTTCGCTGAGTGCGTGGAGCGCGCCGCGTAGGGTCTTGTCGAGCAATACACGTTCCGCCGTGACGAGCTCGTGTTGCCGCATTGCGGCTTGAAGCACGTTCTTCACGATGTCGGCCGGGCACGGCTTTGCGAGAAAGCGGAAGATCTGGCCTTCGTTCACCGCGTGAATCGCAGACTCGAGATCGGCTTGGCCCGTGAGCAGGATGCGAACCATGTCCGGGTACCACTTCCGTACTTCGGCCAAGAGCTGCGCGCCGTTCATGTTCGGCATGCGCATGTCGGAGATGATCACGTGCATCTCGCCTTCTTGCTCGAGCAGCCGAAGCGCTTGTGCGCCGTCTTGCGCCGAAAAGATCTGGTAGTCGCGCCGCAAACGGCGCGTCAGCCCTTCGATGACGTTGGGCTCGTCGTCCACGAGTATCACGCGCGGCAGTTGTGTGGTGGTCACGTTCGTCCTCTTTCCGCTCGCGGAGCCTGCAGCCCGCCGTGTTCGGCAGCTTCGGTCGAAAGCCAGCGCTCGGCCGCAGGGCAGAGCTTGGTGAGCAGCGCTTCCACCCGGAAACGCTGCAAGTGTTCGGAGGCGCGCTCGAGCGCGGTCGGATCGCTGCTGAGGTAGTGGCGCGCGATCAGAGTCGAGGCGTAGACCGCGTCGACGATGTCGAAGTTTTCGTGCGGGAGCCCGAGGGGATTGTGGGAGTGCGCGACGGCTTCGACGATGCCGTACGGCAGTCCCCAAGCGCCGAGGAGGTACGCGCCGACGTGTGCGTGCGAGACGACGCCGAGCGCTGTTTCCGCGTCGTAGAGCTGAACGCCGTGCTCGCGTGCGTATGCCATCGCACGCGTGAGATCGCCGGAGCGCTCGAGGAGCAGCAGCATTTCTCCGACGTTCTGAAGCAATGCGGCGGCGTATGCGTCTTGCGCGACCGGGCGCTTGTCGAACATTTGGCCGGCGAGATGGGCCGAGAGGATCGCTTCGAGTTGGGCGGCGTCGAAGTCGTAGCCTGCTGCGCGAGCGCGCGGACCGAGCGAAGCATCGACTGCGGTTGCGAGCGTGATCGCGCGCAGCATGTTCGTGCCGAGATAGTTGATCGCGATCTCGATCGACGTGGTGCGGCGTGGCAATCCGAAGAACGCGGAGTTCACGACATGCAGTAGCTTCCCGCACAGCACGGGGTCGCGCTTGACGAGTTTCGCGATTTCGATCGCGCCCGAGGCCGGCTCAGCCAGCAGGGTCGTGAGCTCGCTGAAGACTTTCGGGCGCGCCGGTAGTTGTCGAATGCCTGCGACCACGCTCCGCAGCGCGGGGTCCGCCAAGAGCTCGTGCAGGCTGACCGCGCGTGCGATGACGCCGCGCACTTGCTCGGCATCGCACGGCTTTGCGAGGAACTGATGCGCGACCGGAAGCGCTCGCAGTGCGCCTTCGGCCTCCGAGTGGCCAGAGAGCATGATGCGGATCAGATACGGATGACGCTTTTGCGCTTCGGCGAGCAGCTCCGCGCCGTCCATGCCAGGCATGCGCATGTCGGCGACGACGACGTCGAAGCGATCTTTCGCCAGAAACGCGAGCGCGTCTTTGCCACTCTGGACGAACTCGGCGTGGAACTCGTGCCGCAGCGGGCGCAGCATCCGGGCCAGAGCCTGGAGGATCGGCTGCTCGTCGTCGACGAACAGCACACGCCGCGGGCTGTTGGACTCAGGCGTTTCCATCCGTTGCGGAAGAAAACGGACTGTGCGCGAGATTCTTGAGACCCCGGACTCAGGAACTCGCCGCGACGATCCGAAGACTGGCGCAAGCGGCGCTTGGCTGCTTTCGCGATATGCGTGAAGGACACGAATCATCCGACGCAGTGCCACCTGTCGCGGACGTGCGCACAGGCCAGTTGCTGATCGGTCAGCTCGCGTCGGGCATCGCGCACGAGATCAAGACGCCGACGCAGTACGTCAGCGACAACGTGCGCTTTCTGCAGGAGACGTTCGCGGATTTGATGTCGTTGCTCGCGGCATACCGGCGCGAGGCCGAGACGCTCGCGCCGAGTGCGCATCAGCGGCTCGCGGAGATCGAAGCCAAGCTCGACTTGGACTTTCTGGTCGAAGAAGTTCCGCGTGCGCTCGAGCAGTCGTCGGAAGGGTTGTCACGGATTGCTGCGATCGTGTTCGCGATCAACGAGCTCTCGCATCCCGATCACGAGCAAGCGCGCGAAGTCGATCTGAACAAGCTCGTGAAGTCGGCGATGACCGTGTGTAGCGGCGAGTGGAAGTCGGCCGCGGAGCTGACGCTCGAGCTCACGGCGGATTTGCCGCCGGTGCAGTGTTACCCCGGGCCGCTGTCGCAGGTGCTGATCAATTTGGTCGTGAATGCGGTTCACGCGATTCAAGGGCGCGGCGGGGATGGCCCGCCCGGACGGATCGTCGTGTCGACGGGCCTGGGTGCGCCGGGCACGGTCGAGATCACGGTGCGCGACAACGGGAGTGGCATGCCTGCGCACGTCCGAGCTCGGATCTTCGAGCGGTACTTCACGACGAAGCCTCAGGGTAAGGGCACCGGTCAGGGGCTGGCGCTCGCGCATGACATCATTGCGGGCAAACATGGCGGGGATTTGTCGTTCGAGACTGAGCTGGGCGTGGGTACGAGTTTTTGCGTGTGTTTGCCGGTGGCAGTTTCGCCACGCGCCTTGACGCTCTAGCCATTGCACCGATGTCTCGACCATGCGTTCCGTCGTGTGGTTTCGCGGAAAGGACCTGCGGGTCCACGATCATCCTGCGTTGGCTCGCGCCGTGTCTGAGCACGGTCTGGTGATTCCCGTCTTCGTTTTGGCCCCAGATTATTTCGAAGGGTCGAAACCGGCTTCGCGTGCGCCTCACCGGCTGCAGTTTCTGCTCGAGTCGCTCTCGGAGCTGCAAAGAACGTTGCGGTCGTTCGGGTCGGATCTGATCATCCTTCCAGGTCCGGCGTCGCGGGCCCTGCCCGAGCTTGCGGCTCGCGCGCGGGCTGAGCGCGTGTTTGCGATCGGTGCGTGTGAACCGGCGGCGCGGCGGCGGGACAAGATCGTTGCCGGCAAGTTGCCGGTGCCGCTCGAGCTGTGCGGGTTCGAGACACTCCGCAGGCCAGGTTCGATTCGTTCGGGTACGGGCGGCCCGTTTCAAGTCTACTCGCCGTTCTCGCGCGCCGTGCTGGCGGGGTTCGAGCTTTCGCCGCTGATGGCTGCACCGCGTAGCTTGCCCGCTCTGCCGGTGGAGCTGACTGAACTGAGTGCGGAGGTGCCGACGCTCGAGCAGCTGGGGATCGCGCGCAATCCGAAGTTGCAGCGCGGCGGTGAGCGTGCGGCGCGCGAACGATTGCAGCAGTTCCTGCATCGACACGGCAAACAGTACGACGAAGAGCGCAATCGGATGGACCTGCCGGGGACGAGTCGGCTGAGTGCGGACTTGCACTTCGGGACGTTGTCGGTGCGGACGATCTTTGCGGCGGCGGAGCGTGCGCTCGCGGAATCGGCGCCGTCTGCGTGGGAGCGCTATCGCGCGGAGTTGTTGTGGCGCGAGTTCTCGCATCACACGCTGTTCGATCGACCGGAGCTGCTCGAGCGGCCGTTTCGCAAGGACTTCGAAGGTTTTCCGTGGATCGACGACGATCAGAATTGGCTCGCATGGGTGGAGGGGCGAACTGGTTATCCGATCGTCGATGCGGCGGCGCGCCAGCTGCTCGAGGAAGGTTTTGTGCACAACCGGGCGCGCATGATCGCGGCGAGCTTTTTGACGAAGCAGCTCGCGATGCACTACGCGCGCGGCGAAGCGCACTACTTGCATTGGTTGACGGACGGCGACCAGTCGCAAAACAACATGGGTTGGCAATGGTGTGCCGGATCGGGTTGTGATGCGCAGCCGTACTTCCGAATCTTCAATCCGATCGCGCAGGGCGAGCGGTTCGATCCGGAGGGCGAATACGTGCGGCGCTATGTGCCGGAGCTCGCGCGAGTGCCGTCGAAGTACATTCACGCGCCATTTCGGGCGCCGGCGAAGGTGCTCGCGGATGCCGGTGTGAAGCTCGGCGAGACGTATCCCGAACCAGGGATCGACCTGGACTCCGCGCGCCAGCGGTTCTTGCTGATGGCGTCGGAGCATCTCGGGAAGAAGCGCGACGCTCGCACGAAGGGCGCCTGAGCTCGCCGCCAATCGCTGCATCGCGTGCGTTGCAGGCACACTCTGGCACACGTGATGTCGCAAAAACGCGGCGTAGATGGGTGTGTTTGCGCTGGCATGTCGATTGCTGAACGAGCATTCCCGGAGGGTGGGAAATGCACGCCAGAGCTCGATGGTCAGTGATGTTCGCAGTTACTCTGTTCGCCGCCGGCTGCGGTGACGAGAGTGAGGATGCCGCGACTAGGGCGCCTGGCGTGGCCTCCACCGACGCGAATGCCGCTGGGAGCGGCAGCCGCGCTGAAACTACTCCCGCGCCCGGAGGCACGACGCCGGTTGGGACGTCAACGAATCCCGCCGGCCTCGCTGCGCCGCCGGCGCTGCCTGCTGCGATGACTCCGCCCGCTGCTACGCCCAGTGGCCAGGCTTCTTCTGCAGGCGCGAGCGCGGGGGCGCCGATCGCGCCGCCGCTGCCCAGCACCGATGCCGAGGAGTATCCGAGCGTCGGCACGCAACCTTTCGTCCTCGTCGCGCACGATCCATTTTCGACGTTCGGCGCCGATGTCGACACGGCGAGCTACGACATTTTTCGTCGCAACGTGGAGCACAGAGTCCCGACGTCGCCAGAGTCGGTGCGCGTCGAAGACTTCGTGAACTACTTCAAGTACGACTACCCCGCGCCGGCTGAAGGCGCGGAACATCCGTTTCAGATCTCGCTCGCGGCTGCGCCAAACGCGTTTGGTCGCGACACGACGCTCTTGCGGGTAGGCATTCAAGCGGAAAATCCGCCGGCGTCTGCGAAGAAGCCGACGAACCTCGTGTTTTTGATCGACACGTCGGGAAGCATGCAAGCGGAGGACAAGCTGCCGCTCGTGCAGTTCTTGGCGAAACACGCGCTCGAGATCTTGGGTGCCGACGACTTGATCTCGATCGTGACCTACTCGGAGACTGCGACGGTGCAACTTGCACCGACGAAGGTCGTGCAGAAGGAGCAGATCACGCAGGTGATCGATCGCCTCGTCGCAGGTGGAAGCACGAACGGTGCGGGCGGGATTCAGCTGGCATATCAGCAAGCGCAATCGGCATTCATCGCGGACGGCATCAATCACGTGATGCTGTGCACGGACGGCGACTTCAACGTGGGCATCTCGAGTCCGGACGAGCTCGTGGCGTTCATCGAGACCGAACGTAAGACTGGGATCACGTTGACTGCGCTCGGGTTCGGGCTCGGGAACTTGAACGACGAGTTGATGGAGCGTGTGAGCAACGCGGGCAACGGCATCTACAGCGTGGTGACGAGCCAGGAGCAAGCGAGTCGCTACGCCGAAGAGCGTATGCTGGCGACGCTTCGCTACGTCGCGAAGGACATGAAGATCCAGCTCGAGTGGAACCCGGCCGAGGTCGAGGCGTATCGGTTGATCGGTTACGAGGATCGCGCGATCGCCGATCAGTCGTTTCGAGACGACAAGGTGGACGCGGGTGAGGTCGGTGCGGGGCACCGCGTGACCGCGCTGTACGAGGTAGTTCGCAAGGGTGGCGCGGTGCCGGCGCCGATGGGGGCTCCTGCAGCCGAGAGCGGCGACCCGGTCGAGGGCGACCGCGAGGTCGAGGCAGGTGAACTCGTGCGGGTGAAGGTTCGCTACAAGTTGCCGAATGCGACCGAGAGCGATCCCGCGAGCGAGGTCGTGCAGAAGCTGGCGCCATCGGAGATCGGTGCGTTGTTCGATTCGGCGGATCAGGATCTGCGTTGGGCCGCGGCGATCGCGGCGTACGCGGAGATTCTGAAGTTGAGTCCGTATGCGCTGCCGAGCGCCAAGGCGCAGCTGAGGACTGTGTTTGCTGCGCAGGCGGAGCGAGATTTCGCGCGCGGCGAGTTCTTGAAGCTATTCGACGCGGCTATTGCCGTGCCTTGAAGCTAGAAAGCTAGCTGCAGACGTGTGGGCATAAGTGGGCTGCGAGTCTTGTTGCAGCTACGTGCGGCAACCCGCGTAACATTGCGACGTGGATTCGCGCATCCGGTCGATTCAGCCGACGGGGGAGCTGCCGCACAGCCGGTGGCTTCCGATTCGGCAGCCAGATGAACGTTATGCGCTGCACGGCACGCTCGGGCGCGGTGGCACCGCGACTGTCTACGACGCGACGGATCTCGCAACGGGTCGCAAGGTCGCGTTCAAGCGGTTGCGCCTCGAAGGTGACGTCTCGCAGCAGCAGCGCACGACGGAGCACTTCGAGCGCGAGTTTCAAACGCTCGAGCAGCTCGCGCATCCGCACATCGTGCAGGTCTACGACTACGGGATCGACAGCGAGGGGCCGTTCTATACGATGGAGCTCGTCGCGGGAGGCGACTTGCAGCAGCTCGCGCCGTTGCCGTGGCGTGACGCCTGCGCGGTC
>DASRXR010000642.1:0-9339 GCA_035687405.1 Polyangiales bacterium | reverse complement strand
AGCGCGTGCGCATGGCGCTGCGCGAGCTCGGCCGCTTGGTCCCCGAACTGGATGCGACGGACAGCGCTCCAGATGCGAACGAACCGCAGACGGGGCACGTCGATCTCGGCGCGAAGCATCGCTTGTTCGACGCCGTCACTCAGTTGCTGCTGATGGCCGCAACGCCTCGCGTGAGCGTGCTCGTGCTCGACGACTTGCATCAAGCGGATGCAGCAACGCTCGAGCTGCTGCGCTATCTGGTCGATGAAATCGGTCACAGCCGCTTGCTAGTGCTGGCGACTATGCGAAGCCCGCTCGGCGCAGCATCGGTAGTGAGCTTGCGTCCGCTGATCGCACACCGCAACTGCTCATCGGTCACGCTCCAGCGCTTGAACGAGCAGAACGTCACCGACTGTGTGATGGCCGCTTTGGGTGCACGGGGTGCCAGCCTGAGCCACGCGGTATTCGTCAAGAGTGAAGGCAACCCCTTCTTCATGCATCAGCTCTTGCGGCAGCTCGCCGACAACGCGAGCAGCGATCCTGAAGCGCTGGTCGCATCAAAAGCCGCGCTGGAGCTCGCGCGTCAGCGCCTGCACGATCTCGACGAGACCACCCGTGAAGTACTTTCGTGCGCGGCGGTGATCGGCCGCAGCTTCGAGTTGCCGTTGTTGCAGGCCGTGACCGGTCTCGGCATGGGCGAGCTGATGTCGAGCCTCGAGGCTGCCTGGGGCAGCGACATTTTAGTGCCCGCGCCGGACTCGCGTACAGCCTTTGCGTTCGATCACGACCTGTTGCGCGAAGCCTTGTACGAGAGCGTGTCGCCCGCGGAACGTCGCCGGCTCCATCGCTCGGTTGCGCAGGCATTCGAGCAACGCGCGCAAGCGGGCGAAGGGGTTTCGGCTTACACGCTCGCGCATCACTTGCATGCCGCGCTGCCGGACAGTGACCTGCGCGTGTGCATTCGCTATTGCATCGCAGCGGCCGCCGACGCGGGCGCCGCGTACGCGTATGCCGACGGCGCACGGTATTTGGGCCACGCGCGTGAAGCGCTCGACCTGCTGCCGGATGGCAGTCCGCGCCTTCGACTCAAGTTGGTGTTCGGCCAGGCCCTGTATGCGCGCGCGTACTCCTCCGCTGACTACCAGCGCTTGATCTACGAAGTCATGCGTATCGCGGGCGTACAACGCGACGCCGTCATGCTCGCGCGCGGAGCGCTCTTGCTCGATACGCATCCCGGGTTTCCACCCGTGCCGGGCGCGCGTGCTGCGCTCGATGGCGCGCTCGCCGTGCTTCCCGTCGAAGAGCGCGGGTTGCGCGCGGCCGTGCTCGCACGGCGCGCGACCAGCGCACCCGATGCCTACGACTCCGAGCGGAGCGGGGAGCAAGTCGCGAGTGCGCGCGCACTGATCGGCGATACCAAGCCCCCCCTCGCACGTTACACCGCGCTCAGCGCGCAGCTGTATTTGCGCGGTGGACCGGCGCATCGCGCCGAAGCGACTGCTTGTATGCAGGAGCTACGCGAGCTGTGCGAGCAGTATTCGCAGCAGCTAACGCTACCGCCTGCTTTCATGGAACTGCACCGCGCGATCACGTCACAACAAGACGGCGACCTGCTCGCGCAGGACACTGCCCTCGCGCGGGCTGAGAAACTCGCGCGCGCTGTCGGGAGTCGCGAGCTGCTCTGGCACGCACTGCGCTTCGCTGCGCATGCGCTCATCAACGTCGGCGACAGCGAGCGCGGCATAACGAATCTTCAAGAGCTCCACCGGCGCGCGCGCCAGGACTCGCTGCTCGGTACTGAATTGCTGTGCGTGTACGATCGAGAGGTCGTGTTGCGTAGTGCGACGGGCGCCGCGTACGAAACGGAACCTACCGTGCTCGCACCCGATCCCGCGGACCCGCCCAGCATCTGGTCGATCAAGGTGCGCGCTCTCGCTGCACGTGGGGATCGTCGCGAAGCGCATATCGCACTCTCGATGTTTCCGGCGAAGCAACTCACTCGGCTGCCGTGCGATCGCGACTATCTAGGAACACTCGGCTCCCTGGTGCATGCGGCGCTTGCCGTAGACGCACTCGACTACATGGCTGCGTTGTACGAGTTGCTAGCGCCGTACGAGAGCCACTTCGCAGCGCACGTCGCGTTCGCTTGTCAGGGCTCCGTCGCGCAATTGCGAGGCATGCTTGCGCATCGACTCGGACACCCGATCGAGGCGATTAGGCTGCTGAAACTCGGCAGCGCGCTGTGTGAACAGGCGGGCTTCAAGCCGTCCGCCGAGCAAGCGCGTTTGGAGCTGGCTTCGTTGCAGGCAGAGTGAGCGCCGATCCTGGCTGTTTATTGGCGATAGGCGGCTAAACGTTGGTCCCTAGCCGGCGAACAGTCCCAGTCGCAGCTGGTCTGATTCCATTCGCTACAAATTGCTTTCAGGGTCATCCGCTTCTGTCGAGTAGCAACCATTGTCGGTAGGTTGTGCACTCAGCTTGGGTCGGAGGTAACGCGCGGTGAGTCGGGATCGCCGGATGTCGAAGGAGTAGTATGCCCGCGTTCAAGTTCGACGATTTCGTGTTTGACGACGAGCTCGTCTCGCTCTCTCGCTGCGGCGTACCGTTGCAGGTCGATGGTCAGCTGCTGCGGCTGCTGGACTACTTTCTACGCAATCCGGAGCGCGTCGTCACGAAGGACGAGCTCATCGCCGAGGTTTGGGAAGGCCGAGCGCTCGCGCATAACATCCTCAGCGTCAGCATCGCGAAGCTCCGAAAAGTGTTGGGGGGCCCGAGAGCCCGCACCATCGTCAATGTGTATGGTCGTGGCTATCGCTTCCTGCGTTCAGTCGAGATCATCGGCACTGTCGCCGGTGCGGCGTTCCGGGCCAAAGCCACGACCGCGGCAGCGGGATGGTTCGGGCCGTGCGTCGGCCGCGACGCTGCGTTGACTCGGTTGGGCTGTGCACTCGAGCGAGCTCGTTTGGGGCGCGGTGGCATCTGCGCGGTACTCGGTGAACCGGGGATCGGTAAGACGCGGGTGGCCGAGATGTTGGAACGACACGCGCTCGAGGCGGACTTTCAGGTCACGTGGAGTGGCTGCCACGCGTTTGGTGACGTGCCACCGCTATGGCCGTGGTTGCAAGTGCTCCGTGAGTGCAAGTCCGAGAGAGCGCGCGAGTTGTTAGAGCGGGCGTCGAACTCTGCTGCAGTGGCAGATACGCACGCCCTTCATTGGGGCACTCCGCCTTCGGCGGATTCTTCCCAGACGATCGAGTGGTTTGCCGAGATCGCGTCGCACTTCCGTGCAGGCAAGCCGTGGCTCCACATCGTCGAAGATGTTCACCGGGCGGATACGGCGTCGCTCCAACTTCTCACACATTTCGCTGCAGAGATCTCACACCTGCCTGCGCTCATCCTGATCACTGTGCGTGACACCGAACTCCCGCGTCAGCCAAGTACTCGGCACGCGCTCGACTACGTCCTCGGGCATCGCGACTGCGAACGCATCGAGTTGACACGGCTGGGCCTGCCCGAGGTCGAGACCTACACGCGTAAGCTGTTCGGTGAGAGCGACAACGAGCTTCCTCTAGCGGTCTTCGAAAAAAGCGGAGGCAACCCGTTCTTCATGGTGGAGCTCCTCCGATGCTGGGCTCACGACCGACCAATTCAAGCGAGCGACCTCGCGCTGATGGGTCCCGCGCTCGACATCGTGCGTCAGAATCTCCGCCGCCTCTCTCTCGTGACGCTGGAGCTTCTAGCCGCAGCGGCCGCGATCGGAACGCGCATCGAGATCGGCGTGCTCGCAGCTGTGACTGGACGGGCGAGCGCCGAAGTCGTCGAGTTGCTCGAAGACGCGATCGCTGCGCATGTCCTCGTCCCTCTCGACAACACGTGTCTTCAGCTGAGGTTCGGACACGACCTGATTCGCAGTGTCTTGTACGAGGATCTGACTATCGCCGCGCGGATGCGGCTGCACCAGCGTGTATCCGAAGTGTTGACGTCGCTCCTGGAATCGGGCCACCAAGTACCGACAGCGGAGCTCGCGCATCATTTTCTATCGGCGCTGCCAGCCGGCGATGCACTTCATGCAGTCCGCTGGGCCGAGCGCGCCGCACGCGCCGCGTCTGCAGTTGGTGCATATGCCGATGCCTGCACATTTCTGCGTCGCGCCTTGGATGCACTCAAGCTGCAACCCGTTCGCGATCCCGCGATCGCCTGCAATCTGCTATTCGGGCTCGCGCAGTGCGAGCGCGGTGCTGGAGAGCCTTTTGCATCGCATCTCGCGGACTCGCTGACGATCGCAATGCAGCATCGCTTCGCGAACGTACTCTGCCAGGCGGGGGAGTTGATGAGCAACGCACCAGGAATCTTCTCGAATGACGGTGCGGCGCGGGTGATTCAAGCCGCACTCGGTGCACTGGCTGCCGGGGACACGCAGCAACGCGCGGCGATGCTCGCACATCTATCTTGGACGCCACCGCACTGTAACGACATCGCGCGCGTCCGAGGATTGCTAGACGAGGCGGATCGGCTCGCGCCCACTGCGGATTGTCCCGCGCGACGAACCGTGCTGCGCGCCGCGCTCTATTTCGCGGGCGGACCGGACGACTACGATCGTGCGCTTTCGATCACGACCGAGATGGAGCGCATCCCGGCGACGCGAGGTTCGCGCCAACAGGCGGTGCGCTCGCTCGAGCCGCAGCTCGGACGTATCGTAGCGATGCTCCAGCGTGGTGATTTGCGGCAGGCGGAACGCGCAGTCGATGTGTTCGGCGCTGCGGCGCGCGAGCTCAAGCATGCCGAGCTGATTTGGCATTGCGATCGGATGCGCGTGGTCATGCGCATGAACGCGGGCGAATATGCCTACGCGAAGCTTCAGCTGATCGAGCTCAAGCGGCGGGCAGAACGTTTGCAACTGCATGCGCGGCGCGCGCTCGAGGCATTGGATTGGGCAGAGCTGCAGCGTCAGACGTCGGACGTCCAGTCGGTCGACTCCAAACTCTCGCGGCTATTGGAGCCGCGAGCGTCCGAGCCTCCAAACGTCCGCGCGCTGAAGCTGCGGAGCATGGTGCAGCTGGGGTGGCAGGACGCGGTCTCGATCTCGCTGCGCGGGCTTCCGGTCGCCGACTTGTACGCCTTACCGATGAGCCGCGACTACCTCGCGACCCTCGGGCATTTTGCGGTCGCGAGCGTCGCGACGGAGTCACTCGGCCACGCGGCGGCGCTGTACGAGCTCTTGCTGCCGTATCCACGGCACTGTGTGGCAGCGGTATCGCTGCATCTCTACGGTGTTGTGGCCCATTTTCTCGCGATTCTCGCCCGTGCACTTGGCGAGCGAGCGACGGCGCTCGCTCACTTCGAGGACGCCGTGCGCGAGCACGAGCGACTCGACCTTCCGTCTCAACTTGCGCACACACGCTGTGAGCTCGCGACCTTGCTGCTGGAACCTGGCGATCTGCAAAACTTTTCGCGCGCGAGGAAGCTCCTCGATCAGGCCCGCGCGACTGCGACGAAGCTCGGAATGGAGCCGCTCCATCTTTCAGCAGCGCGACTACTCGAGGGTGCGCCGCAGGACTCGCACCGCTTCAGTCGGCCGATGGAGTCGCCTCAGTCGCGCCGGTGAAGTGTTCGAAGGGCTGCGCCCAGCGGCAGCACTATCGAGAGTGTGCTGACCGAGCCGAGACTAGGTTCGACGTAAATCCGGCGACATACGCTCAACCACGCAGCAAGGGTGTCAAACCCCGGCGCAGCGCGAACATCGAGCCGGTGGACGAGGACATGGCCGACCGCACATGGCCGATCCTGATCCAAATCGGATTTAGTTCAACCGACTACATAAGAATCGCTGCGGTCGCGCATAGCACTCTACACACGACGGTAGTTCGCTTCCCGACGTCCTCGACAACGTGAACTCGTCGCGGGCATCGGCTGAGGAAGGCTCCAACGCCAGCGATGCGACGCCACCTTCGAACACTGAGTCGCTCCTGGGCACTCGCTGCAATATTGTGCGCATGTCGTGAATCGGGCGACCTCACCCAAACAATCGTCTGGGTCGATGCAGAAGCTGAGGCGAGAGCCACGCTGGCCCACGTGATGGTTCAGGCGATCGGACCGACTGATCCTCGCGAGCCCGCAACCTCGGTCGAGACACACAAACCGGTGTGGCCGATCAAGCTGGTGCTCGCACCGAAAAACGGAGACACAAGCCGACATTTCACACTGGAGGTGAAGGGCCGAGATGCAACCGAGCGTCAGCTCATGACAGTGCGGTTCGCGACGGGTTTTGTCGCCAACGAAACACGCTATGCAACGTTGTTGATTCACGACGCTTGCGTCAAAGCACTCGCGAGCTGCCGCAACGACGAGACATGCAATGTCTGGAGCCTGCAGCTCGCGGCGGACGACCTCGGTCGCGCGCGGGACCAACCTCGGAGGTTGGAGGTCGCCTGCGCAACGTCGCCGGAACCGGTGGTCACTTCGCCTGACGCCGGCGCGACCGGAAACGTCACACGATCCGATGCCGCGAGCAGCGACGTCGATTCGGGATTCGGAACGCCGGCTGGTTCGGGTGCGTCCGTCCCCGGACCGATCGGAACGTGTGACCCTGGCTTCGTGAGTGGAGCGAATGGATGCGTCGATATCGATGATTGCGCACAAGCGCATCCGTGCGGAGATCACGGCCGCTGCGAAAATACATCCGGCGGCTACAGCTGTCATTGCGACCCGGGCTACGACGGTCAACGCGGACCTTGCGTCGAAGCATCTGACTGTCAGACGGACAACGGTGGCTGTGAGAGCACGTGTCTGGAATCTTCGGGTCATAGCGCGTGCGCGTGCCCGGTCGGCGAGTGGCTCAAAGCCGATCGCAAGTCATGCGGGTCCTTCGGACCGACCCAATCGCTCAGCGCCGCAGGGTCGACGTGGCCAATGCAACCCCAGTTTGCGTTCGACCGAGAGGGAAACGGCCTCGCGGTGTGGACACAATCAGACTACCAGTCGACGAGCTTATGGACTCGTCGATACGTGGCCGGTAGTGGTTGGGCAGCGGACGCGACTAAGCTGGCGCTCACGAATCCGGGTACTCCTAGCGCCCCACGTCTCGCGCTGGGTATGAGCGGCCGCGGTGTCATCGTCTGGGTTCAGACGGCCGCCGCATCCCGAAGCATCTGGGCGGTTGGTTACACGGGCCTAAACTTCGATGAGCCTCGTCAGCTCGACGGCGGCGGAGCCGCCGATGTTTCCGATCCATCGGTGGTGTTCGACGACGATGGCGCTGGGATCGCAGCGTGGACGCAGTCGGACGGTACGCACTCGATGATCTGGACGAATCGATTGTCGACTGACAAGGGCTGGATCGGCGCGCAACCGATCGACAGTGCAACCGGTGATGACGCATTTGGCGCGCGAGTTGCGCTGGACTCACAGTCGAACGCCCACCTGGTCTGGACACAATATCATCTGTCTGCAACCGAGACTCCTCGGTCATCCCCGTGGAACGTGCGGTTCGATGCCGCGCTCGGTCGTTGGAGCTCGCCGAGTCAACTCGACGACAGCGGTACGGCTGGTTTTCCTGAGATCCGATCCTCCGGCCCGAACACGGATGCGCTCGCGGTGTGGGCTCGCATAACCGATGGCTTGGTCTCGATTCGCGCAAGCAAGCATCTGCCCGGCGCGGGCTGGAGCGATTCGATCAGCTTGGCTTCTGGCGGCTCCGACATCAGGAGCGCGATGCCGCGGGTCGCGCTCTCACCCGGTGGGGGCAGTGCTGCAATCTGGACGCAGTTCCAAATCCCTACCTTTCAAGTTTGGGGTAGCAGTTACGATGACGTGTTGGCCCACTGGAGTGACGAGGTTTCGCTCAGCTCAGCTGGTTGCACGGCCGATCCCACGCCACAACTCGAGCTCGATCCCAGCGGGGATGGCTTTGGCGTGTGGTCCGAGATCAGCGGTAACTCGCGCGTGATCCGTGCATCGCGCATGCAAAAAGGCATCGGGTTTGGCCAGGTCTTCTCACTCAGCACAGACACTACAGCGACTCCGTCTCAAAACTCGCCGGTTGAGATCGCGGTCGATCTAAATGGAAACGCAGTCGCGATCTGGGATGTCTTCCAGAGCGGCCAGTACTACGTTTGGTCGTCTAGTTTCGAGTAAGAGTCAGGTTGCGATTAGAGCGCTACTCGTTTCCACCCGTGACTCGCGGACGGGTTTCGCCGTCGATCGGATCGCCCGCTAGGAAGCCCTGCAGAATCGGAGTGATCTCGTGTTCCAACACGGGGCCTTCCCAGAAGTGGCGTAACTTCTGCGCGTCATCGAACAAAAACGTTGCCGGAATCGCGCCCTTCCAGCTCGGATGCATCGCAAGCTTGAACGGCTTCATTGAACCGGGAACAGCCAACACCGGCAAGGGCCCGGACCACGAGCGCATGAGCTCGATCGCCTTCAGATAATCTTTTGGCTCGTCCGCGCTGACGAAGAGGAAGCCGATTCCCTCGGGTGCCATCGCCTTCTCGAGTTCGAGAAGCAGCGGGATCTCTTCACGACACGAACCACACCAACTCGCCCACACGTTCACGACTGTGCCGCGCTTTCCTCGGCTGCGCATCTGCTCGAACAACGCCGGCGCGTCGATCTCTTTGAGGTCGGTGGGTGGTGCGGTGGGCGCAGGAGCTGGTGGGGTGGGTGGTGCCGGCAGGCGCTGCGTCGCGGCGGGCCGGTGCGACGGCTGCGCGTCCTCACAGGCCGCGAACGCGAGTGCGGATACCGCGAGTACGAGTAGCCGCCTGCGTGGGAGGTGCTGTCGACACAAGACGTGGTCAGGCCGCATGGGCGCTGCTCATGGCACGTCTCGGGCAGTCGGGCCAGCAACCGCGTCTCACACTTGGGCGACTTCAACCGGCGAGTGCCGGCCCGGTCCCCATCAGGGCGAGCAACGTCATGCAAGACACGCGTTCACCATGCGGCACTCGGCGACAAGACTCTGTGGTACGGCAGGAGGTGTGACACCATGGCGAAGGAGCTCGACGACTCACTGGCGGTTTGGGGCTCCCGTCCCAGATAGATTCCACCATCCGGTTCGGTCTATTTCATCAGTTGGCAACTTAACTATGGCGAAACTGCACCCGTGGCTCGACGTCAGTACGTACCCGATTCTAGTCGCACGCTACCCCGCGAACTCGAACTCACCCGAGGCAGCCGTCGAAGTCGAGAACTTCTACGACGCGTTCTGTGACTGGGCCAGCCGCAGCGAAGCTCCTTACACCGTCATCGCTGACACGACCCTGATCAAGACGATGCCTTCCGCCTTGGTACGCGCCGCGGTCGCGAGAGGCGAAGCGCGCACGGCCGCGTTCGAGGCGAGACGCAACAAAGGCACCGCGA
>DASRXR010000641.1:0-3738 GCA_035687405.1 Polyangiales bacterium | reverse complement strand
CCGACGTACACGTTCGCTCCGCTGACCGCGATCGCGCGCACCACGCTGTTTGCGCTCGGATTCCAGGCCAGTGGAGCGCCTACACTGGTGCCCGCCGCCAACGAGAATGCTGCGAGCTTCGAATGCGCGGACGGCGTAGGTCCAAATCCATCGAAGCTGCCTCCCATGTACACAGCGTCGCCAGTCACTGCGAGCGCAAACACCGGGCCATCCGCGTCTGGATCCCACGGGGAGAGAACGCCGGCGGTGTCGAGTGCACCGACGAAGTCTCGCGGCATGCCACCCAAGGTCCCGAACTCGCCCGCGACGTAGATCGTCGAACCCGAGAGCGCGAGTGCGTACACGTCGTTGTCCGCGCCGGGATTCCAATCCATGAGGTTTCCAATCGCGTCGAACGCCGCCAAGTGGTTGCGCACGATGCCGCGAATGCCGCGTTGCTGGCCGCCGATCACGACCGAGTCACCGACGAACGCATAGTTTTCCGGAACGCCGTCTGGGTTCGGATCCCAAGCCGTGAGCGCCCCGGTGGTGCCGTCGACGGCTGCAGCATTGTTGCGCGGCGTGTCATTGATGCTCGTGAACGTGCCCCCGATGTAGACCGTGTCCGCGGATGCCGCGAGCGTAGTCACGCTGGTGATCGGGACGATCGAGGGGTTCCAATCTTTGATCGCTCCGTCCGCCGCATTGAACGCCGCGACACCCGAACGCGCCGTCGGCGTGGAACCCACGCTCGTGAGCAACCCCGCGACGTAGACGGTGTTGTTCGCATAGGCGAGTTGGTAGACCGAGTTGTTCGCGCTCGGATTGAACGCCGCGATTGCTTTCGCCGCGTCGGTCCCCGTCGCGTTGAGCGCCGCAACTCGATCGCGCGGCTGCATGCCGATGGTTTGGAACTCACCGCCCACGTAAATCGTGTCGCCGTTGACCGCGACCGCCGGCACGACTCCGTCCGGGGTCGGATTCCAACCGCTCCGGATCAAGCCGCTAGTTCCATCCACCATCGCGATGAACGACTGCGCCGTCATCGCAATGTTCGTGAACGACCCGCCGAGCACCACGAAGTTGTTCCAAAACGCGATCGCATTCACCGAGTTGGCCGGCGTCGGATTCGGATTCCAGGTCATCGAGACCGCGCCGTCTGCGGCTGCGATCGCCGCGAGGCCCGCACGATTTTGTCCGGCGATATTGGTGAACGAACCTGCCACGTAGACCGTGCCGTTGTTCACGGCGATCGTGTTGACGATGCCCCCGGTAACCATGGGTGCCCAAGCCGTGTCGAGCGTGCCGTCCGCTTTGATGTGCGCGAGACCGTTGGTGAAGGTTCCGCCGATGTAGTAGCCACCCGTTCCGTCCGCCGCTAAACCAAACACGTTGCCTTCGACGATCGGAAAGTTCGGCAGCTCGCTCGGGAAACCTGTCGCCTTCTGCACGGGCACGGCACCGCCGCTGTGCACGCTGAATCGCGTGAACGCACCACCGGCGTACGTGACCCCGTTGGAAGTCGCGAGCACGTTGATGGAGTTGTCGATCTTGGGCTTAGTCGGACGCGTCGCCGTCTTGTTCGAAACCGCAGTCACCCCGCCCGGGTGATTCGCGATCAGTTGGAAGTACCAAACCGTTTCGTTCATGAGTGGACCGATCGCAGCAGGCGACACCGCGCTCGCTGTCTGGATCCCGTTCGGACAACTCATCGTAGTGAGATCACACGCCGCGTCCGTCGTCGCTTTGAGCGTGTACGAGGTCGCGCCCGTCGGCGCCCAGGTCGCGAACGCACCTGCGAATTCTGGCTCGACCACCAGCCCCGGATTGACGTAGCAGGTCACGGCGACGCTCTCGACGTTCGCGCCGCCGACCGATCCGGTGGCGCTCGCGACGCCGCAGGTTTGACCCGACGGCTGCGCTGAAATCGTGACGTCGTAGGGGGCGCCGCTATCGAGCGAAGTGCCGAACGTAAACGTCGCGCCACTCGGCGTGATCTCGTCGCCAGCGTTGTTCTTGAGCTTGAGGCCGGTCCCGCTGAGGCCCGTGAGCGTCCCGCCGATCGTGTACTTGTTCGTCGCGCACGTGATCGCGACGTTCGTCACGTCTTCGGTTCCGACTTTGCCGCTGCCCATCGCAACCGTACACGCTTGCGTCGGATCGTGAGGCTGCGTCTTCACTGTGACTGCGTAGTCCGCACCCTCATCGAGCTTCGCCGCAAAGACAAACTCACCGGCTGCGTCGACTGTCAGATCATCCGCACCGTTGTTCTGGAGCACTAACCCCATACCGGTGAGACCTGACACTTGACCTTTGATGTTGTACGTCCCGGCGCCGTCACCACCCGCGCCGCTATCTCCGCCTTCGCCACCCTGACCGCCAGCGCCGCCTTTGGCACCGGTGCCACCCTTGCCTGCGTCGGACCCACCGGAATCCGAGCGGCTCGCATCGGCGCCACCATCTTTGCTCGGTTCGTCGTCGTCGCCGCAAGCAATCAGAAGTGACAGAAGAGCAAGCGTCCCCACGAGGATCTTACGGTTCGTCATCAAGCCTCCCGCACGCAAATCTAGCGATCCGAACGATCGGGCAAACGCGCAGTGAGTTGGAATGCCACACGGTAGTTCCATGTGAACGCGCGCCGGCAACGCTCATCGATATTGCCACGCACTCACGCAAAACCGCTGAAACTGACGAGCACGCGCAGCACGAACTCGATCCTTCAACGCAGACATTTTCTGCATCGATCACCGACAAAGCGAACCGGGGCGATCGAGTCGCGGAACGCTGCCGCGGTCGGCTGCAATTCGTTGCGAGGTCTCTTCCCGCGGGCGAACGATCGACGAACGCAGGGCACGGCGTGCAGCGAGCTTGACCCAGCGGTGTGTCCGGGGGAGCTTCAGCGTCCCAGATGGACGAATTCGAACGCATCGCGCACTTACGCGCCCGTTTCGCACCGCGGCCCGAGCTCGCGACGTCGTTGCTGATCGGGATCGGCGACGATGCGGCCGTCCTCGCGAAGCCAGACGGCAACCTCGCGGTGAGCGTCGATGCCTCGGTCCAAGGCGTGCACTTTCGGCCCGAGTTCGCCGATTGGGCGTCGCTCGGAGGGCGGGCCTTCGTCGCCGCGTTGAGCGACCTCGCTGCAATGGGCGCGCAGCCGAAAGCGGCAGTGATGGCGCTGATCGTCACGCTGACGCTGGACGACGCCGCATTTGTCGAGCTGATTCGCGGCTTCGCAGAAGCTGCCGACGAATATCGCTGCCCCGTGATCGGTGGCAACCTGTCCCGAGGCACCGAGCTCTCGATCACGACCACGGTGATGGGCGAGCTCGAAGGCTCCGGTCTGACGCGAGCAGGCGCGCGGCCCGGTCACGACATCTACGTCACCGGCACGCTCGGAGCGGCCGCACTCGGACTCGTCTTGCTCGAAGCGCGCAGGCCAGAGCACGGCCGAGCGTTCGTCGAGCGCTGGCGCAAACCGGTTGCTCGGATCGCTGAAGGCGCGGCCCTTGTCCCCATTGCCACGGCCGCGATCGATGTGTCCGACGGCGCACTTCAAGACCTGAGCCACATCTGCGAGGCCTCCGGTGTAGGCGCGCATCTCGACGCGGTCGCGATTCCGATGGCGCCGGGCTTCGCGGACCTGGCCCGTGGCCTCGGGCGGGACCCGCTCGAGCTCGCACTCACCGGTGGCGAAGATTACGAACTGATCTACACGCTGCCGGGTGGGAGCGCGCCCGGTCCGGGAACGCGGATCGG
>DASRXR010000640.1:0-6239 GCA_035687405.1 Polyangiales bacterium | reverse complement strand
CCCTGTGAGACAGCTCGTCCGCGCGCGACCAGGTCCGACCGAACTTCCACCCGAACGCCGTCCGCACGGTCACCAGCAGCACCGTGACTACGACTACCCACCGCGTGTACGAGTGGGCGTACAGGGTCCAAGCGTACAAGCGCGCTCAGGTCTCGATTTGCGGTGATTGCCCGCGCAACACCGAGTTCCCTTCGAACAACTGACTCTGATCGATCTTCGTTCGCGCCAGATCCAACCGGCCGCTCTGACTGAAGAACTCGACCGGGTTGTCCCACACGATCTTCTCGATCGCTGCCTCGGCAATCCCCTGCTCGCGCATCACGGCGACTGTCTTCGGCACTTTCAGCACATCCGAGACGCCCCAATCGGCCGAGCTATTGACCAAGATCCGATCCGGCCCGTACTTCTTGACGAGTGCAGCCATCCGCTGCTCGTCCATCTTCGTGTGCGGGTAGATTGTGTGGCCGGCCCAGCACTTCGTCTCGAGCACGACCGGCAACGTCTCTTCGTTGTTGTGATCGATCAAGACGCGCTCTTCCGGAAAACCCATCTCGCGAATCAGCGAGATCGTGAACTCCGTACCGCGTTTCTTGTCGCGATGCGGCGTGTGCACGAGCAGCGGCAACTCGAACGTGCGCGCGAGCTCGACCTGCTGCCGGAAGTAACCTTCCTCCGCTTCGCTCATCTCGTCGAAGCCGATCTCACCCACCGCGACCACGCCGTCCTTCTCGAGGTAGCGCGGCAAGAGGTCGATCACGCCCTGGGCGATGTCGGCGTTGTTCGCTTCCTTCGGGTTGAGCGCCATCGTGCAGAAGTGGCGAATCCCGAACTGGCTCGCACGAAAGCGCTCCCAGCCGAGCAGCGACAGAAAGTAGTCCTCGAACGAACCGACGTGCGTGCGCGGTTGCCCCAACCAGAACGAAGGTTCGATGACCGCGCGAATCCCGGCAGCGGCCATCGCTGCGTAGTCATCGGTGGTTCGCGAGGTCATGTGCACGTGGGGGTCGAACATCTTCATGGTTCATTCTCCAGATCGTGTGCAACGTAGGCGAGGTCGGAGGAGACGGTCCGGGATGCAGCGCGGCGTTCCGCTTCGTAGTCGCGCGCCATCCGATACAGCTCGGGGTTTTTGCGCGCCTTCAAGCCCCGCATGCGGGCGAGTGACACATCCGTAAACAGCGCTTTGATGACGAGCTGATTGAAGCTCGCGTCGGGAAAGTAGTGCTCCGGGTATGGATTGTCGCAGGCGATGGCCTCGAACACGTCCTGGACGTGCGTGCGACACGCCTCGGCCGCGATATCGAGAAAACGCCGCGGATCCGGCAACAAGATCAGCGAGCGCAGCACCGCGACGCGCTCGCCGTTGTCGCCTTTCCCGTATGCGTCCTTCAGCAGCGACGCGTGGTCGCGCGGCTCGAGCGCAGAACAACCGAGCGCCAGCAGAGCGACGCGCGAGAGCGTCCCGAGCGTGAACGCTTCCGGCGCGATGATGCCGAGCGCCTCGAGCTCTCCCCGCTCCGCCGCGGTCGGCTTGAAATCGAGCTCGCGGGTGCGGCGCCCGACGCCGGCGAAGTACCCGAAAAACAGTCCGCGTTGCAGCTGTTGACCCGGCTGCGGCACACCTTGCGCCACGAAGCGTGCGACTTCCGCCGGCATGTGCCGCGAAGCGATGTCGAGGAGCGACTGCCCCAGACTCTTGGGATCACGCATGTACGCTCTCTAGCATGCCGGCTGGGTCGCGTACTAACGGACGCCGGCCCTCGCTCAGGAGTCGATTGGCTGAATCGGATCACAGCGCGAAAGCGCCGCTCAGAGCTTCCAGATCGGAGGGCTCGCCAATTGAGCCGGCCTGCCGAGCACGTATCCCTGTCCAAAATGACAGCCGCAGTCGCGCACCGCGCGAACTTCGTCCCAGGTTTCGAGACCTTCGGCGACGACGCGTGCGCCGAGGTCGACGCACATTCGCACGACGGCCTGAACCAGCGTGCGCTGACGGCGGTTGAGATTGATGTTCGTGACGAGCTCGCGATCGAGTTTCACGATCGACGGCTCCAGGTCGGCAATGCGCCGCAGATTCGAGTAGCCCGCGCCCAAGTCGTCCACCACGAGGTGGACGCCACCGCGCTCGCGCATCTCGCGCAGCATCGAGGAACACAAATCGTAGTGCGAGAACGGCACCGATTCCGTTATCTCGACGAAGACGTCGTCGTCATGTGAGTACATCGGGTCGTCGAGCTGGATCACGAACCGGTCACTCAACTCGGCCGGATGTACGTTCAAAAACAACGGAACACCGCGACAACTCTCGGATCCGAGCTTGCGTAAGGTGCGCCCGAGCAGACCACAAAAACGTTCTGCGGCAGCGCGCTTGAACAGGACTGACGGATTCGTCAGTCCCTGGGCGCGACAGCGAGCCAACACTTCGTATGCGAAGGCTTTTCCGGTCTGGAGGTCGACGATCGGCTGATAGACACAGCTCAGGTCGGCGATCGACACGCAGCCGACCATGATCTCGCCGGAGGCATCTTGGATGGGCTCGTCCGACCAGCGCGCGATGGTGTTGGGTCTACCTCGCGCGTCTTCCCGGATGCCGACTACACTAGCGCGAGGCGCCCAAACGCCTTCTACTGCCTGAGATTGGGGTTTGGACGACATCCGTACTGCGTCCGTTTAGTCTACTGCGGCCGGACCCACCCGCAATCGGTGTTTGGTCTGGCCAACACAGGTTGTGCGGACGTCATCCCACATGGCCGCCATCAGCTGCATTTCCAGCCGCCGCGCGACCTCGAGTACAGTCGCAGCGCCTGCAGCTGTCAGCGTCAGCGTCAGCGTCAGCGCACACGCCGAGCTGCGTAACGACACGCTTCAAAGCGTGTCAGTGGACGCGCTCGACCCCCGGGACTTTTTGAGCGGCAACGACGTACGCGTTGCAGCCCGCGGGCGCGCCGACGGGCCGGCGTTGTTCGGCGGCGCGGCCAGTGCAGCGGTGCGCCGCGCGTACACGTCGCTCAGCCTGCTCTGGAACGGATGCACCTCGGGCTTCTCGTCCACCGGCGGCGCGAAGTCTTTCATCACGAGCGCGTAGACGCGCGGGCGCGCTTGTTTGAGGTACGCCACGAACGCAGTCGCGTCGTAGAACGTCTGCCCGTCGTCGCCCGTGTTGACCTCACACTCCTTCTCGCTGAACTCGCGACAGATGTGGGGCCGCGTGGCATACACGCCGCAGCGACGATCCGCAGTCAGATACCGGCACGTCGTTTCGAACTGCACCATCCAGTCGTCGTCGTTCAAGTAGAGGCTGACGCCCTGATGGTAGAGGTACCAAAGCAGCTCGGTCGCGCGTTTCACCGTCGTCGGGCCATCGACCTCGATGGCGACGTACGTGCAGCACAATCCGCACTGCGCGCAGCCGAAGCGTTCGCTCGGTTTGAGATTGGCGTTCAAGATCGGCAGCTGCAACTTCGGCGGTGGCTTGACGCCAGATCGCGCGGCACCCGCGGCACGCAAGGCCAGCGTCTTGCCGCTAACACCGCTGACACCGTGGCCATTGGACCGCCCATTGCCCCGCGCAACTTTGCCGCGCGCCACTTTCCCATTCGACGGCGTCTTCATGCAGACCGAGTATTAGCATTGCTCGCGTCGTTCGTGCTGAGCGAAATGCGTACCACGTGAGACGAACGCGACGAAACTCTGCGAAGCACGCGAAGGCTGCTCAAGAGCGGGGCGCGATCAGCAGGTAATGCATGAAGCCGCGGATCTTCTCGAAGTCCGGCGTGTAACCGGCCTCGACGACCGCGATGAAACCGACAGACGCTGCGACCAACATCAACCCGAGCTGCGTCGGATCGAGATCGCGCTTCAACCGCCCGTCGGCCTGGCCCTGACGTGCCGCATCGGCGAGCCGGACGATCGCCTCCTCGATCAACGTGCGATACGGTTGGTTCGCAGCAGGGTCGCCACGTTTGGTCCCGCGCGCGACGAGCTGCATCAACAACCGATGGCGATCGTTCACGGGCAACTTGTTGTCCCGTACGACATCGATGAACCGATCGATGACGTCGTTCAACCCGCTGGGCTGACCACCCGCCGACAACACCCAGTCGACGAAGTCCTGTAGGACCTGATCGACCACCGCCGCGAAGAAGTCCTCGCGATCTTTGAAGTGCACGTAGAACGCACCGCGCGTGAAGCCGGCGCGCGCACAGATCGCATCGAGACTCGGCAGATCGACGCCCTCTTCCGAGAACGCGGTCATCCCCGCCTGAATCAAGGCCAAGCGAGTCTCCTGCTTCGCGAGGTCCCGAGATTTGGCTTTGCTCATTGTACCCACACGCCGCTGCGCGCAGCACGGTTAGCAGCAAATTCTCGGCCAATGCAAGCCGCAGGCGGCGTCTAACAGGCTTACGCCCGGAGCCGCCGCAGCACACTCTGAGCGGCGAAGTACCCGCACATCCCATGCACGCCGCCGCCCGGAGGCGTCGACGCACCACAAAAAAACAGTCTCGGATTGGGGGTCGAGTACGGATCGATCCGCGCGACCGGCCGCGTGAAAAGCTGCGTGATATCCGCGGACCCGCCGGCGATCACACCACCGACGTACGCCGGGTTGTGTCGCTCGAGGTCGCCCGGCGTGGCCACCCTGCGGGCCAAGATCAGATCGCGAAACCCTGGCGCGAAGCGTTCGATTTGACGTTCGATCCGATCCGTCATGTCGACCTCGGATCCGAACGGCACGTGACAGTACATGTAGCCGGTGTGTTTGCCCGCCGGCGCGCGTGAGGAGTCGAACTGACTCTGCTGGCAGACCATGACGAACGGTGCATCTGCAACCGTGCCATTGAACGCAGACCGCTCCGACAGCGCGATCTCCTCGAGCGTCCCGCCGACGTGCACCGTCGATGCTTGGCCGCACGCTGCCGCACGCCAGGGGATCGGACCCGAGAGCGCATAGTCGATCTTGAAGACGCCCGGACCGTAGTTGTAGCGGGCGAGCCGGCGGCGATAGCTCTCCGGTAGCTCTGCCTCGGCGATCTTCGCGACCTGACTCGGCGCGAGGTCGAACAGAATTGCGCGCGCAGCCGGCAGCTGCGCGAGCGACGAGACATCGACGCCCGTCCGCACCTCACCGCCGAGCGACTCGAGATAGCGCACGAGCGCCTGCGCGATCGCGATCGACCCACCGCGCGCCATCGGCCAATCGGTCATGTGACCCGACAACAGAAACATGAGGCCGACCGCGCCGGAGAAATACTTCTCGAGCGGCATGATCGCGTGCGCCGCGCAGCCCGCGAGCAGTGCACGTGCGTTCGGCCGCTTGAACAAGCTGTGGGCGAGGCCGACCGCGGACCGCATGCCGTGGAGCCCAAAGCGGGTGAACCCGACCGGGCGCGTCGGAATGCGGAACGGGCCGAGCAGATCGGCGAGCAGCACTTCCGGGTTCGCGAGGAGCGGCGCCATCAACGCGCGATAAGCAGGGCCGTCGATCCCGAGCAGGTCCGATGTCGCTTGAACCGAGCGCGAGAGCAGCGCTACTTGGCCGTTCGCCAGCGGATGCGCCGCCGAAAACCGCGGGTGCACGAATTCGAGGCCGTGCTCGGCCAGCGGCAGCGTGCGCATGTACGGCGAGAGCTCGCCGAGTGGATGAACCGCCGAGCAGACATCATGCAGAAACCCTGGAAGGGTCAGCTCCGCACTGAGCAGGCCGCCACCGGGCGTCGCGAGGCGCTCGACGACCAGCACCGATTTGCCTTGCTGCGCAAGCGCGATCGCCGCACACAACCCATTCGGACCCGCACCCACGACGACGGCATCGAGCTCTGACTTCATCTCAACGGCGGGGAGTGTGGCACACTTCGGCGCGAGCACAGCGCATCATGGAAACTGCAGAGGCCGTTCTTCGTTTTTTGGCAGGCGTCGGTAAGGGATCGGAAGCCGAGTTCTATCTCCGTCTCTTCCGTTCGCGCGCGCGTGAGAGCTTCGCGACCCTGGTCGTGGACGCAGAGACGATGCGTGAAAACCTCGACGGCGTCGTGCTCGACCTGCGTCTTTTGCACACGCTCTCGCTGACTCCGATCGTGGTGTTGGGCCTGCATCCAGACGGCGACCCGCGCGCCGCTGCGAAAAAGCTTCAAGGGAAGCTCTTTTCGCTCGGCGTTAGGAGCCTGGCAATTCCGGACGAATCGCGAACCGCGACGATCGTGAACGCAGCTGCGAGCGGCAACATCCCGGTGATCTGTCTC
>DASRXR010000639.1:0-3450 GCA_035687405.1 Polyangiales bacterium | reverse complement strand
CGCAGACGAACGCCGGCAATGCTTTCAACAACACCGCGGCCGCCCCACCCGGCGCCGCGCCGCCATCCGAGGCACCACCCGCGCAACTGGCGCCCGCCGCACCCCCGAGAAACGAGGCGTCCAATGCGCCGCCTCCACCGGCGAACCTTCCGCCGGCCGCGCCGAACGCTCCTGAGCCCTGAGTACACGTCATGGAAGAACGCTACGTCGGAGAGATCCTGGTACGACAAGGTGCGCTCACGCCCGAGCGCCTCGAGCAAGCTTTGTCGATCGTCGACGAACGCGGCAGCAAGCTCAAAGACGTCCTCGCGGGCGCTCACATCCTCGAAGAAGCCCAATACGTCGAGGCGCTCGCACGCGACCTCGGCTTACCCGTGATCACCAAGATATCGGTCGACGAGATCCCGGCGGAGTTGATCGACCTGGTGCCGATCAACTTCGCGCGTCAACACGAGCTCTTACCGCTGTCGATCTCGGGCGACGTGTTGCGCGTCGCGATCGCGAACCCGCTCGACCTCTCACCGCTCGACGATCTTCGCGCGCTATCGGGCAAGCGCTGTGAACCCGTCGTCGTTTCGTCCGAAGTGATCGAGGCCGCGATCAATCGGGTCTACGAGCGCAAAGATCAAAACTCGCTCGCGGAGTCGGACTCCGACGACGACGTCGACGAGTTGCAAGACCTCATCGACATGACCGACGAAGCGCCGGTCATTCGCTGGGTCAACAACTTGTTCTACGAGTCCGTGCGCGACCGCGCCTCGGACATTCACATCGAGCCGGCCGACAACGAAGTCGTCGTCCGCTACCGCATCGACGGCACGCTCTACAAAGTCAAAGCCGCGAACAAAGCGTTCCTGTCTTCGATCGTCGCGCGCGTGAAGATCGAGGCGAACTTGAACATCGCCGAAAAGCGGCTACCACAAGACGGCCGCATCACGAAGAAGATCAAAGGCAAGCTGGTCGACGTCCGCGTCTCGACGATCCCGACCAACCGCGGCGAACGCATCGTGTTGCGTCTCCTCGACAAGGAGCAAGCGCTCCTCGATCTGCCCGCGCTCGGCTTCGACCGCGACCAGATGTCGGTGATCGAAGATTTGATCACGCGCCCGAACGGGATCTTGCTCGTCACGGGGCCGACCGGTGCCGGTAAGACCACGACGCTCTACGCGTGTTTGAACAAGATCAACTCACCCGAGCTGAACATCCTGACGGTCGAAGATCCGGTCGAATACGAGCTGCGCGGCATCTCGCAGATGCCGGTGCAGCCGAAGATCGGCCTCACGTTCGCCGCTGGGTTGCGCTCGTTTTTGCGCCAAGATCCGGACGTGATCATGGTCGGTGAGATCCGCGACCATGAAACCGCGGAGATCGCGATCCACGCATCGCTCACCGGTCACTTGGTGTTTTCCACGCTGCACACGAACGACGCCGCAGGTGCGATCGCACGTATGGTCGAGATGGGCGTGCAGCCATTTTTGATCGCCTCGTCGTTGCTCGCCGTGCTCGCACAGCGCCTCGTGCGCCGCTTGTGCAACGAGTGCCGGCAGCCGTACGTGCCGTCCGATCAAGACCTGCGTTCGCTCGAGCTCGATGCGAAAGCGTTCGGTCCGCCGCTGCCGATCCTCGAAGGACAGCGTCCACCCGGGTCGATTCCACCCGCCGCTCTCGGCAGCACCGGAACCAAGGGCAACGGCAGCGGCAACGGGCACGACTCGGACATCGATGACGAGATCACGCTCGCGAACCAACCGCTCGCCGCCGTGATCCTCGACAACGGCACGCCGTCGAAAGCACCGCGCCCCGTGTTCTATCGCCCGGTCGGTTGCGAACAATGCGCCGGCACGGGGTACCGCGGCCGCGTCGGTATCTACGAGCTCTTGGTCGTCGACGAACCCATTCGCCGCGACATTCTCAACAACAGCGACAGCAAGACCATCACTCGCACTGCCCAAGAGCGCGGGATGATCACGCTGCGCGTCGACGGCACTCGTCAAGTGCTCGCCGGTAAGACGAGCGTCGAAGAAGTGCTGGCCATGACGCAAGCCGGTGATCTGGAGTAATCCGTGGCCGTCTTTCGCTGGCAAGGCATCGACAAAGCTGGGCGCAACCAAAAAGGTGTGCGCGATGCCGACAATGCGAAGGTCGTCCGCGCATTGCTGCGCAAAGATGGCATCCTCGCGACGTCGATCGAAGAAGACTCGGTCGCGCGCACCCGGCTCGCGCGCGAGATCGATTTCCGTCGGATCTTCGAACGCGTAAGCGCACAAGACCTCGCGCTGCTGACGCGACAGCTCGCGACTTTGCTTCACTCGGGCGTGCCGCTCGTAGAGGCGCTGTCGGCGTTGATCGAACAAGTCGAAAACCCGCGGCTGCAGTCGGCGCTCACGCAGACGCGCGACAAAGTCAACGAAGGTACGAGCTTGGCGGAATCGCTTCGCGAGCACCCGAAGATGTTCGAACCGCTGTACATCAACATGGTCTCGGCCGGCGAAGCGAGCGGCACGCTCGACCTCGTGCTCGAGCGCTTGGCGGACCACCTCGATTCACAAGCGCAGCTGAAGAACCGCGTGGTCGGCGCCCTCTTCTACCCCGCGTTCATGGCCGTGTTCGGTCTCGGCGTCATCACCCTGATGATGGTCGTCGTCGTGCCGAAGGTCTCCGCGATCTTCGCCGACTTCAACCAAGTGCTGCCGTGGAACACGCGGCTGCTGATCTTCACGAGCAACGCGTTCGTGAACTACTGGTGGTTGATCCTCACCAGTATCGGCCTCGTGATCTTCCTGTTCCGGCGCTGGCTGAACACCGAAAAGGGCCGCGCGACCTGGGATCGGCGCATCTTGCGCGTACCGGTCATCGGCAAGTTGCAAGTCATGATCGCCGTCGCGCGTTTTGCGCGCACGCTCTCGACGCTACTCGCGAGCGGTGTGTCGCTCCTCACCGCGCTCGACATCGCGCGCAACGTGCTCGGCAATGCCGAGCTGATGCGCGTCGTCGAAGAAGCGCGCGCGTCGATTCGCGAAGGTGAAAGTATCGCCGCTCCACTCAAACGCAGCGGCCGCTTTCCCCCGATCGTCACGCACATGATCGCGATCGGTGAGCGCTCCGGCGAGCTCGAGGGAATGCTGACTCACGTCGCGATCGCCTACGACAATCAAGTGACGGTGCGCCTGCAAACTCTGACGTCGCTGATGGAGCCAGTGATGATCGTGATCATGGGCACGTTCGTCGGCGGTATGGCGATGTCGATCTTGATGCCGCTCATGCAGATCAACGAGTTCGTCCAATGAGGCGCCGCTACAAAGTTTCGACGATCCGTTTGCCGTGGGAGCGCGAGAGCCGCTGGCTCGGTGACCTGCTCTCGGGGCGGCGCTGGTGGATGATCCTCGCATCTGCAGCCATCGCCGTGTTCGTCGTGCTCGCGTATCGCGCTGCGGACACGCGGGCGCGCAC
>DASRXR010000638.1:0-6968 GCA_035687405.1 Polyangiales bacterium | reverse complement strand
AGAAATCGAGCCGCTGCAACACATGTGCCACGGTTGATCAGCCGCAGCTCCACGTCTGGCCGCAAGGAAGTCCGCGTCCCGCGCGATCAAGCGTGCGGCTCCTTCGCCTGTCCGTCGCAGTGTCCGGACACTCGGTGTACGCTCGCCGCCGCATGCTACGGGTTTGGACTGTTGCCTTAGGGCTCGTGGTGGTCGTAGCCGCGCTCGAGCTGATTGCACACGCGCTGATCGTCACGCACGTACCCGCCGACGGCGACTACGAGGCTGCCGCCAAGCTCGTACGTTCACAGTTGTTGCCGCGCGATCTGATCGCCGCCGCACCGGCGTATATCGATCCGCTGTTGCGTCTGCACTTGGGAGATCGCATCCCGCTAGCAATGGCGGGCCGCAGCGATGACGCCGGCTACGAACGGATGTGGGTCGTGTCCATTCGAGGCGCGCTCCCGCCGGATGCGCCACGCGGTACACCCGAGTTCGAGCGCCAGTTCGGTCGCGTGCGCGTGCTCCGGTACAAACTCGGCAAGAGTCGGGTGTTGATGGACTTCGTGCAAAACCTCCCGGCCGCCGAGGTCAGCCTCGCACGCAACGGGGTGGACCATCGCTGTCCGCGGCGCACCGGCGGCGTTCCGCGGGGCGGCGGGTTGGGGCGCCCCGTGCTGATGCCGATTCCCGAGCGCTTCGAGTGCGATCCGGGCCGGCCGTGGCTCTTTGCAGGCAGCATCGTGATGGAGGACCTCTCGAACACGCCGCGGTACTGCGTATGGCAGCACCCGCAAGGCGAAGAGCCGGTCAGCGTACGCTTTGCGGACGTGCCACTCGGCGATGAGCTCGTGTTCTACGGCGGCGTGTATTACGAGCACGAGCGCATGCGTGAAGGGGGCCCGATTCAAGTCGACCTGTCGATCAACGGCCGGCGGCGCGGCGGCATGACCCATCGCGATGGCGACGGCTGGCAGCGAATCGTGGTGCCGAGCGGCACGCCGCAAGAACAGCGCGGCGAGGTGCGGATCGACGTCCGCGCCAAAAATCCCGACAAGCGAAGCTTTTGTTGGGCCGCGAGCACGCGGCGTAAACCTGCAGCTGGTGGCGACATCAGCGTGATCACGGCGAATCGCCCGACGCTCACCGGGGCAGTGCCGAACGAGCGACCGCAGCCGAGAGTGGCGCAATGACCGAGCGGCCGGTGGGGCTTCGCGATCACGGAGTCGGGCTCGCGCTGTGCGTCGCGTACGTGAGCGTGTTGCTCGGGACGGCGTCGGCGATCGGCATGTCGCGCGATGAGGGTATCTACGTTCAAGCGGCCGAGTCGTACGCCGGCTGGGTCGCGCGGCTGTGGCACGAGCCGAAGGCTGCGCTCGAGCAGGGAGCGATCGACCAAGCATTCCGAGTGAACCGCGAGCACCCGCCGCTCATGAAGGTGCTTTTCGGGGTCGGGCATCTCGCGCAGGAACGCTGGCACTTGTTTTCGACCGAGTCGGCTTCGTTCCGCTTCGCCGGCATGTTGAGCGCCGGGCTCTTGGTTTGGCTGATCTACATCTTCGGCGCCCGCGTGTTCGGGCGCACGGCCGGGTTGTTTGCTGCGCTGGCGTACGCGCTCTTGCCGCGACCGTTCTACCACTCACACCTGAACGCGTTCGATGTGCCGATCACGCTCGCAAATACTGCGGTGATCTACGCGTACTATCGCTCGCTCGGATCACGGCGTTGGGGCTACGGGTGTGGTGCACTGTTCGGGCTCGCGCTGCTCACGAAGCACAACTCGTGGGTCGTGCCAGGCATCCTCGCAATTCACTTCGCGTGTCTCGCATTCGTGGAGCGGCGCGCGCGTAGTGCCGGCGTGCGCCGCATGGCGCTCGTCCCGCACGCGCTGATCGCGTGTTTCACGCTCGGTCCGCTGATCTTCTTCGCCGGTTGGCCGTTTCTCTGGCACGACACGTTCAAGCGGATCGGCTGGTACGTCGGATTTCACTTTCACCACGAGTACTACAACATGGAGTACTTCGGCGTGAACTACTTCTGGCCGCCGTTTCCCATGTCGTACGCGTGGGTGATGACGCTATTCACGGTGCCGCTCACGACGTTGTTGCTCGGCGTGCTCGGCGTGATTCGCGAGCTTGCAGCGCTCGGGGAAAAGCTCGCTGCTGCGTTGCGCTCGCAGCCGACAGCTGCGGGAGAGGACTGGCAGCGAGTCGACCCGCGACTCACGACGGTGCTGTTGTTCGGGGCGATGCTCGCGCCGCTCGCGATCATCACGCTCCCGAGCACGCCGATCTTCGGCGGAACGAAACACTGGTTTCCGGCGTACCCGTTTCTCGCACTGTTTGCCGGAAGCATGTTCAGCGCATTTATCGAGCTCGCGGTCGAACGTTGGCCGAAGTTGCGGGTGCCGGGCATGCCCATCGTCGCAGGCACGTTTCTCCTCGCACCAGGCTTCGTCGAGACTGCGCACAGTCATCCGTTCGGGTTGTCTCACTACACGGTCGCGGCGGGCGGGGTTCCCGGTGCGGCCGAGCTCGGGATGAATCGGCAGTTTTGGGGCTTCACGACGCGCAGCCTCGTGCCGTATTTGCGCGAAGTGTTGCCGAACGGCGGCAACGTCTATATTTGCGACACGATTTACACCGCCTGGGTGATGTTGGTCCGCGACGGTTTGTTGCCGGACAATATTCGCGCGACCTGGGACATTGCGCAGGCTGACTACGCGCTCGTGCACCATGAGAAGCACTTCGCCGAGATCGACCATCAGATCTGGACGACCTACGGCACCGTGAAACCGGCGCACGTGCTGACGTACGACGGTGTACCGATCATCTCGGTCTACAAGAATCCGCGGTCGCAGCGTTAGCGCAGCACTAGGTGGCCGGAACGGTTTGCAGCATGTGAGCGCGTTTCCAGTGGCCGGTTCGGTAGTACACGCTGCACAAGATCACTGACACGATCGAGCCGACGCCGAAGCTCCACCACACCGCGTCGGCGCCGAGCGAAGGCGTGAGCATGTACGCGAACGGAATCCGAACGAGCCACAGCGACACGAACAAGATCCCGAGCGGCGGAATGACGGCGCCCGTCGCGCGCATCACGCTCGAGAGCACGAAGCTCACGCCGAACAAAACGAACGACCAAGACACACGCGAATGGATGTGTTGCGCGATCTCGATCGCGGCGAAGTTGTCGCCGAGGAACAGCCCGAACATCTGATGACTGACCAGCGTGACGAGCACCACGAGCACGCCCGTGAGCAGAATGTTGTAGACGACGCCGATCACCGTGACGCGCGCGACGCGATCCCAGAGCTTCGCGCCGACGTTTTGCGCGGCCATCGACGAGACTGCGCTGCCGACGGCAAACGCGGGCATCTGGATGTAGTTCCAGAGCTGGAAGCACGCGCCGTACGCCGCCGTGGTGCGAGTGCCGTAGCGATTCACCAGGCTGATCATCGCGATCATCGACGACGACACGACCACGATCTGCAATCCCATTGGGATGCCCTTCGTGAGCAGGGCGCGCACGATCTCGCGGTCGATCCGCAAGTAGTGCCCCTCGCCGCGCGCGAGGCGTAAGAAGTGTTTGCGGCGGTAGAGCGATACGACGAGCGCGATCAGGCTCGTCCATTGCGCGATCAAGGTCGCGAGTGCGGACCCGGCGATACCCATCGGCGGGATCGGACCGGCGCCGCGGATGAACAACGGGTTCAGCGTGATGTCGAGTGCCGCCGAGAGCAGCAGGAACTTGAACGGTGTCTTTGCGTCGCCGGCGCCGCGCAGCGCCATCATCGCGAACGTATACAGGTACATGCCGGGGAGGGCGATGAAGATCACGCGCAAGTACGCCGCTGCGAGCGGCAAGGAATCGGGGGGTGTTCGCATCGCGGCGAGCACGTCCGGCGCGAAGATGATGCCGAGCGTCGCCATCAGCACGGAGACGCCGCCGAAGAAACACACGCTGGTGCCGATCGTGCGCTTCGCCATCGTCAGGTCGTGTGCGCCGATGCTCTGACCTACCAACACGGTCGCAGCGAGGCCCAAGCCGAAGACCGCGCCGAGCAAGAAGAAGATCAAGCTGTTCGCGTTCGCGCTCGCAGACAGGGCGCGTTCGCCGAGGAGCCGTCCGATCCAGATCGCGTTGATCGACGCATTGAGCGACTGCAACACGCTGCTCGCGAGCGTCGGCAGCGTGAACATCAGAAGTGTCTTTGCGATCGGGCCTTCGGTTAGGACTGCGCGCGGCCGATGATCGACTTCTTCGGGCGCAGGTCCGACAGGCGGATTCTCGGATGCTGCGCTGTCCGGAGGATAAGACACTGACACGGCGGCCCTATAGCATACATCGCTTGCTCACTATTGTGAGCTCTGCAGCTTCTCGAGCCTCGCCTTGAGCATCGCTGTGTTCTGCCCATTCGGTGAGAGCGCAAGTGCACGCGACAGTGCGCGGACCGCTTCGGACCGCTTTCCGAGCCGCTCGTACGTGAGGCCGAGGCCGCGGTACGCCGCCTCGCTTTTTGGATCGAGTCGCGTCGCTTGCGAGTACAGATCGGCCGCCGCGCCCAAATGGCCTTGGATCAATTCGCGTGCTGCAGCTTGCACGAGAGCGGTCGCGCTCATCATCGGCGCTGAGGGTTTGGCGGTCGCAGCTGATGGCTTCGGCGCGGCGGTCGCGCGCGGCTCAGCCGAGGGCGTCGACGCCGCTTCGGTGCGCTTCGGGCGACGTGTGGCTGCAGCCTTGGGCTGCGACGTCACTACCACTTGCGAGCGCTCGGCTGGCGGCGGCGCCGGCGCTTCAGTGGGTTGCTCGGGCTTGGCTATTTCCGCCGTGGGCTCGGGCTTCGGCCTCACGGTCGGCAGCTGGCTGTCGCTCACGCTGACCGCAGCCGGTCGCGATGAAGGCTCGAACGTTACCCAAGCCGCGAGTCCGATGCTCGCGATCAAGATCCCTGCACCGACGCCGAACCACAACCAGCGCCGCCGGTGAACTCCCATCGGCTCGGTTTGCGACGCTCGAAACTCCACACTGAGTGTGTGCGCCGGGGAAGGTGCGAGCCTTTCGGGCGCCAACCGTTGAGTGGTCGGGTGCTCGCGCGAGCTCGGGGGCAGAGGCGGCAGCGGTGTAATCGAGGTTTGCGCCGACTCGTGCGCTTCGCGCAGCTGCTCCGCCTCGCGGATCATGTATTCGAAGCGGTCCGCTTCCAGCTCCGCTGGATCGAGGGGCATGGCGCCCTGGTCGGTGCGATTCTTGAGCGCGCGTTGCGCGACGGCCGAACGGCGCATCGCAGCGCTGCGACTCTTCGGCTCGATCGTGCCGCTCGCGATCTCGATGTCGAGCACGGCGTGATCGAGCGCGGTCACGAACTCGCCGGCACTCGGCCAGCGCACCGCAGGGTCGCGCGTGAGGCCCCGCGCGACCACGAGCTCGACCGATTCGGGAAAGACGATGTTGCTGACCTGGTCCATGCGCGGCGCATCGCTCATGATCTTTTGCGGCAAGATGCGCAGCGGATTATCCGCTTCGAATGGAGAGCGGCCCGTCATCAACTCGAATGCGACGGTCGCGAGTGCGTAGACGTCTGCGCGCCGATCCGGGGTTGCGCCTTGAATCACCTCGGGCGGCAAGTACGCCGGCGTGCCGAACACCGAACCTTCCGCGGTCAATCGCGTCGAGCGTGCGGATACGAGCCCGACGATGCCGAAGTCGAGCAGCAGCGTGGTCTCGGTGCCGTCCTCGCGCAGGACGTGCATCAAGTTCTCGGGCTTCACGTCGCGGTGGACGAAACCCTTGGCGTGAATCAAGTCGAGCGCCGCAGCCGCCCCCATCAACAGCTCGGCCGTTCGGCGCGGCGTCTGGGGACCTTGCTGGATCAACAGCGCCCCGAGGTCGATGCCTTGCACCTTCGGCATCACCAGGTACGGCCGGCCGTCGTCGAGCACGCCGAGATCGGAGACGTCGACGATGTTGCCGTGCGTCAGCTGACTCGCCGTCTGCGCTTCGCGCAGGAAGCGTTTTACCGCGATTGGATCACCGGAGATTCCAGCACCGAGCACTTTGATCGCGACCGGCCGGTTCAGCTGTTCGTGCAGGCCGTCGTAGACCACGCCCATGCCACCGCGCCCGAGCACGCCTTGCACCAGATATCGGCCATCGATTCGTTGGCCGAGAAGTGGGTCGCGTACTTTCGCAAGGGGGTCGGTGGTCATGACCGTTACAGCAGGTTGCAACCGCCGTTCGTGCAGCCAAGCAAGCAAGCTTTGCCGCACATGCCACAGTTGGAGCCATTCGACTTGAGGTTGACGCAGTTACTGCTGCAACACGTTAGCCCAGTCCCACAAATGTTGCCGCACGTCCCACAGTTGGAATTACTAGACGCTGTGCTGACACAAGCGCCACTACAACACGTCGCGCCGGGACCACAGCGATTCCCGCAGCTGCCACAGTTCATTTCGTCGGACTGCAGGTCGAAGCCTTCGTCGACGTTCCCGTCGCAGTCTTCGTCCAGGTTGTTCCCGGCGCACACTTCCATGGCCATCTGCCCATTCCGACATACTTCAGAACCCGCCTGACATTGCCACGTCGCGTTGGTTTTGCACGCGCCCATCGCACCCGACGCGCTGCTGCACGAGGTTCCGCGCCTTGGAACGTCGTCTTGCATCCCATCGCAGTCATCGTCTGTGCCTTCGTTCGCGCAGCTCTCTGCAACGGGTCTGCGTTCGTCCATGCACGCGCCGAACTTGCCGTCGTTACCGCAGGTCTGTTTGCCGTCTTTGCAGGGCGACTTGTTACGCGTGTTAGCCGGACCGGTGTAACACGGGAACTCTTGGCCCTCCTGACAGTCGAAGTTCTCATCGATCTGCCCGTCGCAGTCTTCGTCGAGTGGCGTTTCGTTCTGCTTTGTGGCTTTCTCGGTGGCAGGTCGCACATCGCCCATGCAGACCGTTTGAATCTTGCCGCCCATGCACTTCAACGTGCCGGGCGCGCAG
>DASRXR010000637.1:0-14941 GCA_035687405.1 Polyangiales bacterium | reverse complement strand
CGAGCCGATGGTACGCCGTCTGATCGCGAACTTGCTGCGGCGCGCGGGTCACGCCGTCGTCGAAGCCGAAAACGGCGCGCGAGCGCTGCGGATCGTGCAGACGACACACGAGCCATTCGACTTGCTGATTCTGGATGCGGTGATGCCCGAGATGGGCGGCAAGGAATGTTACGAACGCATCCACGCGTTGCAGCCCAAGCTACCCGCGATCTTTTCGAGCGGCTACTCCGCCGACATGCTGCCATCGGGCTTCTTGCGCGAACACGGCCTGCGCCTGATCGCAAAACCGTACGACGGAAAGACGCTACTCGAAGCAGTCGAGCAGACCGTCGTCCGCAGCCGTCAGCAGCAGCTGACCCGCTGACCAACACTCACGACGTGAGCGGGATCCCGGTCACATCGCGGTGCTCGAGCAAATGCGACGCGAGCTGAGCACATAGCGCAACTCTCGGCGCGGGCAAGTGTACGCCCGTGATCTGCACCGCCAGCAGCGCGACGAGCGTCCGCGTCGAATCGCGTGTCGTCGATAGCGCCGTCGCGTAAAAGCGCCGGCCTTCGTCGTCCGTATAGATCGTCGCGGCAGACGGCCCGCCATCGAGCGTCCCGGTCTCATCGCCCGCGATCTCGTCGTCATGCGAAATCGTGCCGGTCATCAAATCATCTTCGTTGCTCACGCGTTCTGCCACGACCCAACTTGCGAGCCACTTTTCGAGCCCGAGATCGGCCTTCGTCTCCGGCAGACCCGCGAGCGGGACGATCCCCGACTCCGCCACGCCGTACAGATAGCCGAGATAACTGTCCGTGCTTTGCAGCAGAAGCGTGAGCGCACACCGCGCGCGATCGCCCGCATCGACACACTCCAACATCCGACTGCGCAACGCTTCGGCTTCCGCGTCTTCCGGGATCGGCCGCAGCGAGAGCGCCGCTGGAATCGGATCGTGGGTCGACCGCGCAACCTGACGCTGCCGCGCCTCGTCGATCAGCCCGGCGTACTTGATCTGCAGATGTGGGCTCGGATCCTTCGCGTACTCGACCGCACACTTCGCCGCAGCTGCCTCGAAGGCTTCCCGATCGCGTTTCCAAATCGCGATCCGCGCGCGCGTCTCGTAGAAAATGCCGAGCGGAAAACCTCGCACGCCCACGGCCTCGCGATCGGCCGTCGCAGCCTCGATTCGCTCGATCGCTTGATCGAACTCGCCTGCTTGCGCTTCGAGCAGGCTCACTTCCAACTCCAGGTACTGCAAGCGCAAGCTGAGGTGGTGTTCGCGGAGTTGCGCTACGTACGTGCGTGCGCGCTCGAGCGCGGCCGGCGTAGGTCCAAGCTCTCGCATTACGCGCACGTGCTGGATCGCCGAGCCACCGAACGCCAGATCGCGCCCAGGTTGGAGCTGGTCGAGCGCCGGTGCGATCCACTCGTTCGCCGACTGAACGTCTCCTCGCAGGAGACGATACGAGCTCTGGGCCCACGGCACGAACGCACGCCAACCCGCGTACGACTGACCCAACACCAGGATCGTGTCGAGTGCACTCTTCACGCCGAACAGATCACCGAGCCGCTCATAGGCGGTCAGCTCGAGCGCCGCGTCGGTGCCGATGTATTGGGTGATCTGCTCGTCCTGCAGTCGCAACAGCTCCGCCCGCCGGGAGAACTTTTGCGCCGCCTCGACGTTACCCAGGTTGAGCGCAAGTAGGCTTCGGATGCGCCACGCCGACACGCGAAGTGCGCGGTCACTCTCGAGGATCTTCGCACGGCTTTCCGCCCGGTCGAGCCCGACGCTCGCCTCGATCAACGCCAGCGCGTAACACACACCGAGCCGCGTGCGCGAATGTTGAAATGGATCGAGGCCGGCACGGTCGGGTGCTTCGATCCGCGCGAGCACGGCTTCGTAGTGCGCCGCCGCGCGTCCATGCGCGCCGTACACCATGTCGCGTGTACCTTCGGCGATCTCGGAGACGACGCGCAACGCCGGCGTCAACGGCAAGAACGGCTCGAGCGCGGGCAAGCGATCGAGCAGCGAGAGATCGAGCACCGAACCCGCCATGGAGCACATCGCGCCGCTCAGCCTGCCGAGCTCGCGAAGTGCATCACCGACGGCGTAGACCTGTTCGCGGTCCGGCGTCGCGAGGTAGCGTTCCTGCTGGCGCGTGAGGGCTTGCGCCAAACGCTGGTCGGGCGGAAGCGAATCGAGCTCGCGGTAGAACTCGATGCCGCTGTCGTGCTCGAGCTGGCGGAGCACGGGCGGCAGGCAGCGCTCGAAGCTGTCGGCGGCGAGCAGCAGCGACGAGCGCGACAGGAGCGACATCCGCAAACGGTGCAGTGCGCGCGCAGCCATGAGCTGCGGATGCGCATCGGCGTACTCGACGGCTCGCTCGAGCAGTGGAAGCGGCGGCGAGTGCGTTTGAAAGTCGAGCCCGCACAACAGCTCGAGCGCCTCGCGTTCGCGACCGGCGCTAAACAGGTGGTGGATGCGGCGCAGCGGCTCACCGGCGAACCGGCCCAAGAGCGTCGCGACGCGACCGTGCATCGTTCGGCTGCGCGCGCTAGGCAGATTGTCGAGCAGAACTCGAATGAAACCACGCTGACTGAAGCGAGGCTCACTCGCCGTCGCGATCAACACGCGCGCGCTCACGAGCTCTTGCATCGCCGCAAACACGCGTCGCGGATCGTTGTGAGCCGTCAGCTGGGCCGCGTTTTCTGCCGACAACGTCAAACCTTCCCCGAGCGCCAACACTTCGGCGAGCTCGCGTGCGTCCGCGCTCACGCCGCGGAGGCGCACTGCGAGCGAGTCCGCAAGCGAGTCCGGCAGCTCCTGGTCGCCCAGTCGGCTCGGCAAGCTCCAGCGCCCTGCTTCATAGCGGGCGAGGCCGCGATCGACCAAGTGTTGGGCGAGCTCCATGCTCGCGCGCGGGCTACCTTGCGCGATCGAGTGAATCCGCCCCGCACACACTTGCAGGTTCGGCACGTCCCCGAACACCGAACGCATCAGCGAGACCGTTTGTTCGGGTTCGAGCGCATCGAGCACGATCCGGTGGCCGAGCCTGCGCAACAAACGCTCGGACGCGGCTTTCGGCTGATCCGTTTCCGGGCCCATCGAGAGCACGATCAAGAGGCTCTGGCGCTCGGTCTTGTCCGCGAGCGCCGCGAGCAGCGCAGACGAAGGCTCATCGATGCGATCGGCGTCGTCGATCACGAGCACCAGCCGCTGTTGGCTGCCGAGCGCAAGCAGGAAGTCCCGCAGCTCGCGAAGTAACACGCCGCGCTCCGGAATCGTCACCGAGACCGTGCCGGTGTCGTGCCCGTCCTCGTTCGCCACCTCGTCGATCACCTGCGCGAGCACGTTGCGGCCGAGCCGCGCCGCGATCATCGCTTGCTCCGGCATCAGCGTGAACAGCTGCGAGCACAATCGGCGCGCAGTGCCCCACACATCGGTGCCGTCGTCGCCGGCGACGACCCGCGCGATTTGGGCGCCGAGCACCTTGGCTTCGAACACGCACGCGTCGAGCATCCGCGAGCGGCCGCTACCTTCCGGCCCTTCGATCAGCACGACCCCGCCCTCACCACGCACGAGCGACAACATGCGACCGCGCACGCCGAGCAGCGCTTTGTCGCGGCCGACGAGCCCGGGTGTCGTGAGGTACGCGCGCGTGATCTGCGGCAGGTCTTCTTTCGGCAGATCCGCGATCACGCGCAACCGCTCCATGACCTCGGCGGCGCTCTGCGGGCGCGCGGCGCGATCGAGCGCGAGCAACTGGAGCACGAGCGCGCTCAGCGCGGCCGGGATCTCGGCGTTCATGCGCTGCGGCGGCATCGGGCGTGAACGCCAGACGTCGCGCAGATCGCTCGCGCGCGCAGCGGGATACGCGTTGCGACCCGTCAGCGCGTAATAGGCGAGCGCGCCGAGCGAATACAGATCGGCCCGAGCATCGAGCTCTTGCATCTGCACGGCTTCAGGCGGCATGAACGGTGGCGTGCCGACGTTGTCGCCGAGCACACCGATCGACGACATCGCGCCGAAGTCGATCAACTTCGCGTGACCGTCCGCCGTCTGTCGCACGTTGCGCGCAGAGACGTCGCGGTGAAGTAGACCGCGCGAGTGCAAGATCGCGAGCGACGAGGCGATGTCGCAGATCAAGCTGCAAGCGGTTCGCCACGGGAGCTGGCCGGCACGGTCGAGATCCGCGCCGTCGAGAAGCTCCATCGTGTAGTACGGGCCGTCCTCGTCGATCCCGAAGTCGTAGACCTCGATGATGCGCGGATGGCGAAGCTGCGCGAGCGTATGGAACTCGCGCTCGAGCTGCGAGCGCCGCTTCAATGCTTTGGCTGGATCGCGGGCCCACGCGCGTTTGAGTGCGAGTCGCGCACCCGTCTTCGCATCGCGGACGCGGTAGACCACGCCCATCCCGCCGCGCCCGAGCGCCTCTTCGATGATGTACTTGCCGCCCACGGCTGCAGCCGACACTTTGCGCGATGGTCGCACGTGATGGCGGGCTCACGGCACCCGACAGTGTGCGAGTGCCATCCCCGGATCCGGGGATGGCAGCAGGCTCGCCACACTCCTAAGTTACTCGCCTCATGACGATGATCGATTCAGCACAAATGGCGGGAGCAGACCGTCAGGTCGCGCGACCACGCTCCAGAAAATACACGCTTATCCGTTATGGACTGGCTGCGGTTGGCTGCCTGACGCTCGGTGTCGCGCTCTTCGGACACGAGCGATTTCGAGCGCGGGAGATACGCCAGTACAGCGTCGCAACTCCTGCGCTCGCGATTGCGAGCGACGCCGCGACGATCGCGCGCGGCGAGCACCTCGCGAAGACGGTCGCGGGCTGTGCCGAGTGTCACGGCGCGGATTTCGGCGGCAAGGTGATGGACTCCGGCGCGATCCTTCAGCTGACGGCGCCCAATCTCACGCGAGGCCGCGGCAGCGCAGTGCGAGAGCTGACGGATCGCGACTGGATCCGCGCGATCATCTCGGGAGTCGGTCGGGACGGTCGCTCGCTGATCACGATGCCTTCGAAGGAGCTCGCGGGCTTCTCCAATGCCGACGTCGCGGCGATCGTCGCGTTCTTCAAGACCGTTCCTGCGGTCGACCGGGAGTTGCCGGAGACGCTGGCGAAGCCGCTCGGTCGCGTGGTGCTCGGGCTCGCCAACGCGCCGCTGTTCAGCGCCGAAAAAATCGACCACGTTGCGCCGAGAGCGGCTGCGCCCGTTGCTGCCGTAACTCCGGAGTACGGCGCCTACCTATCGACCGCATGTCGTGGCTGTCATGGACCCGACCTGCGCGGAGGGATCGTCGTGCATCCGGGAGCGCCGCCATCCGCGGACATTTCGAGCCAGAAGCTCGCGGCGTGGACGTTCGAAGAATTCCAGCGGGCGTTGCGCGAGGGTAAAGGTCGCAACGGCCGGGTTCTCGACCCGGCCATGCCGTGGGGTGCGACACGTGGTCTCACCGACGAAGAGTTGCGTGCACTGTGGCTCGGGTTGCGACAAACTCCGTGACCGTGCCTGCCCTCGAGACTAACGACGTCCGTGCGCTTCTGCGCTTGCTCGGCGAATTGCGCGAGCTCGGTGCCGATCCAGCGGCGTGGCGGTCGCATCTCGCGCAGCAGCTCGAGAGCTTGCTGGAGGCGCGCGTCTCGTTGATCGCGGAGTTCGCAGTTCCTACCGAGCCGCCCGGTTCCACGAACTGCGCAGACGTCGTAACGGTCTTGCAAGCCGCAGATTTCGGGCTCGATGCGGGCGTACGCGATCCGTTCTATCGCGAGGTTTGTTTTACCGACCACGAGACCGACGACGCACTACAGCGCATCGTGCCGCTCTACGGAAGCACGTTCACGATCGCGCGTGCCGATGTCGTGGCCGATCGGCAGTGGGACCGGTCGAACATCGCAAACCAGCACTACCGCGCGCACGGCTGCGACGACTTCGTGTTTTCGATGGCACCGGTCGCAAGCTTCGGAGTTATCTCGACCATCGCGATGTACAGTGGGGCCCGCCAGCGCTTCGGCGCTCGCGAAAAGTTGTTCATCGAGTTGCTTCACGAAGAGCTCGCGCGGGACTTTCGCCGCTCGGAGCGGCAGCAGCCGCGGCTCACACCGCGACAGCGACAGGTCATGGAGCGACTCGTCGCGGGGGCGAGCGAAAAGGAGCTCGCGTACGAGTTTCAGGTTTCCGCGCACACCGCGCACGATCACGTGAAGGCGTTGTATCGCGCCTTCGGATCGCATAGTCGCGGCGAGTTTTTAGCGGCGGTCCAAAAGCGCAACGCTGCGCCACGCGCGCATTTGTTCGCCGAGTTGTAGGTTTCGTCAGCAGGGACGAAACCGCCAGCCCGACGCACCGCGTGCCGCATCAGCGACACTGTCGAGCTTCGTATTCGCGTGTAAGCCGCGAAACTCGTTGAACCGATCGGGCGTTGCGCAGCATGGGGTGCGATCCGTGCACTCGCCGATCCTGCGAGCGCAACCGCGCGTACTCGAGGGTCGCGAATCCTGCACTCACTCCGCGTCAGCGCTGGCACGTCGGTTGCTGAGCACTCCTCCGCTCGCTTGCGTCTCGTCCTTCGTTCCGCGCACACGAGCCAGCTTGTAAAGGAGTGCCCTATGTCCGAGTTCCTTACTTCGCGGATCTCCGTCGGCAGCGCGTTCTGTCTTGCAGCCGTCAGCTGCGCCCCCGAACCAGCCGATTCGGTCTCGCGCGATCAGACGATCGAATACGCCGTCGGGCTCACGGCCTCCGAGCTCTCGCGCCTGCCGAGATGCACGACCGCCCTCAACGGCACAGTCGCCCACATCGACTCGCCGTCGAGCTTGTGGACGTGTGGGTTCGGTCGCTGGAACGAGATCCCGTGCACGATCTCGAGCTCCGGCGACGTCGCGTATTCGAGTACCGAACCAGCCCTCTGGGCGTGCGTGAAGAGAACCTGGACGCCGATCGCGGTACCCGGCGGCGCAGGGCCAGCGGGTCCTACCGGCCCCACAGGTGCGACAGGTCCAACCGGCCCGACGGGTCCAACCGGCGCGGCAGGTCACTCGTCTCTCGTTCGCGTCGAACCCGAACCCGCAGGCTCACACTGTGCCGAGGGTGGCGTTCGTGTCGAGACAGGCATCGACGACAACACCAACCAGATTCTCGACGCGATCGAAATCGATGACACCGCATACGTGTGCAATGGCATCACGCCGGTGATCTGTGGCGACAGCGTAGTCGGCCCAGGTGAACAATGTGATCGCGGTCCAGTCGCGTCGGCGGAATGCAATTCCGACTGTACGACCCCAGCCTGTGGCAACAATCGCCTGGAGTCGCTCAGTGGCGAAGAGTGCGATGACGGCAACGTCGTAAGCGGTGACGGCTGCTCGCTCATCTGCCGAGTCGAGCCGGTGTCGTGCGCACCAGGCAATGTCCAGTGTTTGGGCAATGCACTCCAAACCTGCGGATCGGACGGCACGTTCGGGCCGGCCGTTCCGTGCACTGGCTTGCAGCAGTGCCTGTTCGGCGTCTGCCTCGACTCATGAAGACTTAACCCCCGAGCTCGGCCCGAGCCCGATCTCACTGAGATCGCTTCGGGGGAGCTCTGGGGTTTTGGCTGCGTCCGCGGGTGTTCTTGGCGAGCCGCGGACGCAGCCCCTTTACCCACTCCCGATCAGCGAGCGAGCAACGCGCGAACGAAGCTCGGCTGCGCGAACGCAGCGCGATGGATGTCGCGGTTGTAGTAGCGGGCGCTCGCCTCGATCTTGCTCGCGCGCGCGGGGTCGAACGCGGACGGCTCGATCGAGTCGGACGCGTAGGTGAAGCTCCACATGCCGCTCGGATAGAGCGGAATCGGCACGAAGTACGGCTCGGCGCGCACGAACGACGCGCGCAACGTCTTCACGATTCGCGCGAAGTCGCTCGCCATCGCGATCGGCGACTCCGTCTGCGAGACGAGCACGCCATCCTTCGCGAGACAGCGCTTCGCACTCTCGTAGAAGGGGCTCGCGTAGAGACCTTCCGCCGGTCCGACTGGATCTGAACCGTCGATCAAGATCACGTCGTACGGCTCGCCCGAGTAGTTCTTCAGATAGGCGATGCCGTCTTCGAACTTGAGAGACAGACGCTTGTCGTCCCAAGGCACGCCAAAACTCGGCAAGTGCTCCTTGCAGACGTCGACGACCATCTTGTCGAGCTCGACCATCACGACCGACTCGACTTCCTGATAGCGCAGCACTTCGCGCACGGTGCCGCCGTCGCCGCCACCGATCACGAGCACGCGCTTGATCCGCGGCGCTGTCGTGAGCGCGGGGTGCACGATCATCTCGTGGTAGTGCGCTTCGTCGCGCTCGCTCGTCATCCAGGCGTCTTCGAGCGCGAGCGCGCGCCCGAACTCTTCGGTCTCGACGACGTCGACCGACTGAAACTCGCTCTTGCCTGAGAACAAGCTGCGCTTGAGCTTCAGCCCGAAGCGGATCTTGCCTGCGTACGTTTCGTCGAACCAAAGCGCCATGGGAAACTCCTCTCGCTCGGACGAGCCGAGGGACAACGTCGATTAAATACACGCAACCCCGAGCGCGCGTCCTGCAGCGCTCGGAGTCGCGTTTTCCACAGAGTTATGTCCTCACCCGGCGTGGGGAGAACATAGAACTACACCCCAACCTGCTCTTCTCTTGCAGGCCGAGATGCGAAAACTGGAGGGAGATCTACTTAGGAGCGGTGCGCGGCCATCAGCAGGGGCTGTTCAGTAGCCGCTCTGATGTCAGCGTGTTCCGACGCGCGCTCGTAGGCCCTCTCACCGTAGTGTTCGGTAGAGTGGCTTCGCATGCGCATGCTCGGTCCAAGATGAGAAATGCCTCGGTCAACGAAGATGACCTCGGCTCGCTCCGCGCGTAACCCTTCCGAGAGAACTCGGTGGGCCATTTCGGGAATCGCTTCTCCACACGTGAAGAAGTCGACGGCGGCATACCCGCACTCCGGCCAGGTGTGAATCGAAAGATGACTCTCTTCGACGACCACCACTCCGGTAACTCCCTGAGGCTCGAACGGTTGGAAGACAGATGCGACGATGTTTGTGCGGGCTGCTTTGGCGGCCTGATTCATCAGCGCTTCAATACGTTTGAGGTCATCCAGTACCGACGCGTCGCAGCCCGTGTACTCAACGAGTAGATGTCGACCCCTTGTGTTCAATTCACTCACCTCCGATGGCGAACCGATAATTGCGCGGTGAATAGCACAAGCGCTCTGGAACGCAACAGTAGGTTCCTCTCTCCGGCCGCACTGTCAACAATGTTGGGACCATTTTCCAGCTCGCAAGGCCTTGCACCGAACTCGTTGGGAGCAGCGTGAAGATCGTCGAGCGAGCGCGTGATAGGAAGCTCGGCGTCACAAGGAGAGAGTCATGGAGATCCAAGGTGCGGTAGCAGTCGTGACTGGTGGAGCGTCGGGTTTGGGCGAAGCGACTGTTCGACGCTTCGTCGCGAGCGGCGCCAAAGTCGTGATCCTCGACCGCGACGAAGCGCGCGGAGCAGCGCTCGTAGCCGAGCTCGGCGACGCAGCTCGCTTCGCGAAAACCGATGTAACTTCGGAGGCTGACGTCTCTTCGGCGCTCGCGATAGCCACCTCGCTCGGCACGCTGCGAGTGGCTGTCAGCTGCGCCGGAGTCGGCTGGGCGCAGCGCACCGTGAACAAGGAAGGACTGCCGCACGACCTTGCAGTTTTCAACACCGTGCTGTCAGTGAATCTGGTCGGCACGTTCAACGTGCTCCGCCTCGCCGCGGCAGCGATGGCGAAAAATCCTCCGCTCGCCGACGGCGAGCGCGGCGTCGTCATCAACACTGCCTCGATCGCCGCCTACGATGGACAGATCGGCCAGATCGCCTACGCCGCCTCGAAGGCGGGCGTCGTCGGCATGACGCTGCCTGCCGCGCGCGACTTGTCCAAAGCTGGGATCCGCGTGCTGACGATCGCGCCGGGCACCTTTCACACGCCGATGCTCGCGCTTTTGCCCGAGGAAAACCGCCAAGCGCTCGCAGCCGGCATTCCGTTCCCAGCGCGGCTCGGCAACCCCGAGGACTACGCAAAGCTCGCGCTGCACATGGTCGAAAACTCGTATCTGAACGGCGAGACGGTGCGGCTCGACGGCGCGCTGCGGATGCCGCCGAAATGAGAGTGTCCGAGCATCTGACAGGTGGCTGACACGCGTGTCGTGGTGTGGAGACGGATCGTTTGAGCAGCACCGACAACGCGCACGCCGCGTTGACCCGAGCCGCGCGCACACGGCACAACTGCTCGGGTGCACAGACTTTACGCCTATGCGGTGAGTGTGGCGGCGCTGCTGATCGTCGGTTGGCCGGCGACGAGAAATCTCGACCTCGACGGGTTTCCGCTCTCGACCTACCCGATGTTTGCGTACCCGAAGGGCCGCGTCGCGAGCGTGACGAGCGCGCTGGCAGTTTCTGCAAACGGTGCGAGCGCGCCGGTGCCGCCCAAGTACGTCGCGAACGCCGAGACGATGCAGGCGTTTCGCACGCTCCAAGCTGCAGCGGCGAAAGGCCGGCGTGAGAGCGGCGAGCTGTGTCGCGCGATCGCCAGTCGGCTGAAGAGCGCGAGCGACCCGAAGCTGCGCGACGCGCAGCACGTCGAGATCGTCACGGGTCGCGTGGATGCCATCGACTTCCTGGCTGGTCGCGCGACGCCTTCGTCAAGGCGGCTGCACGCTCGCTGTGACGTGGAGCAGAAGCAGCCGTGACCAACACGGCTCCACTCGACTCGCGCTTCTACGCGCCGCTAGGGCCGGCTCGCTTGGCGACGCTTCGCGTGCTCACCGGTGCGTTCGCAGTGATCTACTTCGTCGTGCGCTCTCCGGTAATGGCGAGCTTCCGGGGTTTCCGACCGACGCAGTTCGAGCCGGTCGGGCTCGCGCGCGTGCTCGACGCTCCGTTGCCAGCCGGTTGGGTCCTCGCTTTGTACCTTGCAGCCATTGGCTTCGGGCTGCTCTTCACGCTCGGAGCCTTCTTCCGAGTCAGCGGCCCGGCCTTCGCGCTGCTCGCGCTTTGGGTCACGAGCTACCGGAACAGCTGGGGAATGGTGTTCCACACCGACAACCTGCTGGTCGTGCACCTGTGCTTGATCGCGCTGAGCGACGCCGCTCGCGCGCTCTCGATCGACGCTCGCGGCCGGCCGGAGCCTGCGCCGGACCCGCGCTTCGGCTGGCCCGTGCGCCTGATCGCGGCCGTCACCGTGATGGTGTACGTGCTCGCCGGGATCGCGAAGCTCAAGGCGAGCGGCTTCGTGTGGATGGATGGCGACACGCTGCGCAACTACATCGCGTACGACGCGCTACGCAAACAGCAGATCGGCTCGATTCACTCGCCGTTCGGAGCGTGGCTCGTGCAGTACGCGTGGCCGTTTCCCATCATCGGTACGCTGACGATGGTGCTCGAGCTCGGCGGCCCGCTCGCGCTCGTTCACCCGCTCGCGGCGCGCTTGTGGGTGCTCGGCGTGTACGGATTTCACATCGGCGTGCTCGCGACGATGGCGATCGCCTTCCCATACCCACTCTCAGGAATCGCCTTCTTGTGCTTCTTCGAGTGCGAGAAGCTGTGGCGGTGGAGGGGCCTCAAGCGGCTCGCGAGGTGGCTCGACGGCGGGAAAATCACTGACGCTGACGGCGGCGGGACCCTCAACCGGAGCTGAGCGGCGCTCTGAAAAGCTTGTGACGCTCGCCACTCGACCGCACTTCCCGGGTTGCGCCGGCGGCCGCGTGTAGTAGGTTTGGGAAATCGTGTCCGCTCGTCGCTACTATTTTTGGCGATTTACCGCGTCCTACGGATGGTTTAGCTGGCCATCCTTCGGACTTCGGTGGGTCGCTGCGTAGCGCGTAAGCAAGCCGCGATTTCATAGACCCACCCCGACCCAAAAGGTCGTCCCGAAGGATGCGCCCCCATGCGAGGCGCCCTCGAGTGGCGCGTGGCGTGGAGGCACATCGGACGGGCAAGCCGGAGACGGACCATGCACGAAACCCATGACCTACGCGTTGAAACGATGCTGCCCCTCGCCACACCCCAAGCGATCAAAGCCGAGCTCCCGCTGACCGAGCGCGCCGCCGAAACCGTCAGCCGAGCGCGCTTCGAGATCGAAGCGATCCTCGACGGGCGCGACGGGCGGCAGCTGGTGATCGTCGGCCCGTGCTCGATCCACGACCCGGAAGCTGCGAAGCGCTACGCACAGGAGCTGCAGATTTTGCGCGCACGGCACGCCGGCGAGCTGCTGGTGGTCATGCGCGGCTACTTCGAGAAGCCTCGGACGAGCGTCGGTTGGAAGGGGTTGATCAACGACCCGCACCTCGACGGCACCTGTGACGTCGCCCACGGGCTCCGCGTCGCGCGCAAGCTGCTGCTCGAGCTCGCGGAGATGGGGATGCCGACTGCGAACGAAGCGCTCGATCCGGTGATGCCGCAGTACCTCGCGGACCTGATCAGCTGGAGCGCGATCGGCGCGCGCACGACCGAGAGTCAGACGCATCGCGAGATGGCGTCGGGGTTGTCGATGCCGGTGGGCTTCAAGAACGGGACCGACGGTGGGCTCGACGTGGCGATCAACGCGATGCGCGCGGCGCGTGCGCCTCACAGCTTCGTCGGAATCGATGGCACGGGTTGCGTCGCGGTGGTGCGCACCCGGGGCAATCCATACTCGCACGCAGTCCTGCGCGGTGGACGCAACGGGCCGAATTTCGACGAGGCGGAAGTGAATGCAGCGGCGCGCCAGCTGAGCGCAGCCGGGCTTCAGGCGCGCGTGTTGATCGATTGCAGTCACGACAACAGCCGCAAGAACCATCAGAACCAAGCGATCGCTGCGAGTGACGTCGCAGCGCAGATCGCCCGCGGATCGCGCCACGTACTCGGGGTGATGCTGGAGAGCAACCTCGTGGCGGGGCGGCAAGATCTGGTCGACAAGAGCTCGCTCGTGTTCGGACAGAGCATTACGGACGCATGCATCGATCTGCGGGCGACAGCGCTGGTGTTGGACGAGTTGGGCGGGGCGGTTAGGCATGCACGGCAGGCGTCGTCGCGTCTTGCGACCGGCAGCGCTCACCTGTAGATGGCCTGCTGTGCCTCAACGCAAGAAGCAGCTCACCGCGCGACCCGCGCGCAAACTCTTTGAACCGAAGATGCGACCGCTGCTCGCTCGACCGGGCGCAGCGTTTCGCTGCTTCGGCGACGGCTTGTGCTGCACGGACATCCACGCACTCGGAGTGCTGACGCGCTCCGAAGTGAAGTGGCTCCGGCAAAAGGACAAGCTATCGGTCATCTACAGCGACGACGTCGACGGCTACTGCCTCAAGCCGGTCGACAGTCGCTGTGTGTTTTTGCAACCAGACGATCGTTGCGGCATCCACGCGGAGCACGGCGCTGCCGCAAAGCCCGCGGGTTGCCGGCGCTTCCCGTACGGGCTCGTCAGCACGCCGTTCGGCGGACGCGTCACGACCGAGCACCGGTGTCCGTGTCGTACCCTCGGGACCCGGCCCGAGATCTTGCTCGACGACGCCGAGGCCTCGCTGCGCGACAACGCCGGCCGGCTCGAGTCCGACAAAGAAGTCCCGAGCAAGGTCTCACTGCGCGTCGGCCAGCGCGTGTCGTTCGACACCTACCTCGCGATCGAAACCGACATGATCGCGCGGCTGAACGCAGGCGAGCCTGCCGAAGACGTGCTCGCGGCACGAGCGCTCCCCGACATGGCGGAAGGCGGTTGGGCCACAATCGCAGTCGAGCAGATCGAGATGGTCGATCCATCGGCGGGCGGCGCTGTCTGCGCGTGGTTCGGCGACGCACTGCTCGAGTTGGCAGCGGGACACACACCCCCGCAGCGACCACGACCCTGGGCATGGGCCTACGAGCGCGCGAGCGCGCGGCCTGGAAATGGGCAAACCGCGGACTACGTCTTCAACGACTGGATCGCCGACGAGCTGTGGATGTTTCGCTGGCTCGACTGGGGTCCTGGATTCGACGTGGCGAGGTCGGAGATGGCGACACGCTTGAAGGTCGCGCGCCAAATTCAGAGCCGAATCGAGCGAGAAAACGTGCCTCCAGCACAGGCGGCTGCGGAAGCTGTGATGATCTGCGAGCTCGTGAGTGAGGGCAGCGAGTGGCCGAAGGCGGTCTCCAACATTGCGACCGATCCGAGCCCCGCCGACGTGCTGACCCTGCCAGCCCGTCTGTCTTGACAAGCAGAGGGTCCAAAGTATCGTGCATCCCCCTGTGAATTCGCGGGGGTTTTGTCACGGTGGTGAACGATCATGGGTGCAAAGGCCGAATCCATTAGCAAAGCGCTGACCGTCCGAAAAGCGCGGCACGCGCGCAGGCTCGCGGCACCGCCGCGTTCGCTCCTGACGGTTTCGGACCTCTCACCCCAAGAGTTCGCCGACCTGATCGCGACCGGCGCGAAGATCAAAGCGAACCCGTCGGACTACGTCCGCAGCTTGGACCAGCGCCAAGTCGCGCTCGTGTTCCAAAAGACGTCGACCCGCACGCGCGTCTCGTTCGAGACCGGTGTTGCAGCCATGGGCGGCAGCGCGCTCTACATCGACTGGCGGACTTCGAACTTCATGCTCGGCGGGCTCGAAGACGAGATTCGAGTTCTGTCCCGTTACGTGGACCTGACAGTCGCGCGCGTGTTCGGGCACGAGGACCTCGAGGTGATGGCGAAACACAGCGAAGTGCCGATCATCAACGGCCTCAGTGACTTCGATCATCCGTGTCAGGCGCTCGCGGACTTTCTGACCGCGCAGGAGTACTTCGGTTCGCTCGCGGATCTGAACTTCGTATACGTCGGCGACGGCAACAACGTCGCGCACTCGTTGATGATGGTCGTGTTTTTGGCGAAGGTTTCGATCATGGTGTGTTCGCCGTGCCGCAATGCGTTCAATGGTGTGCTCGTACAATAGCTCGTGAGCTAGGAATTAAAACTCAA
>DASRXR010000636.1:0-15228 GCA_035687405.1 Polyangiales bacterium | reverse complement strand
CGCTGTTTACCGCGACGTCTGCCGCGAAACTCGTCGTGCCCGCGCCGCTGTTCGAGAACACGGCATTACGGTTGCTGATGCCGGCGATCGCATACGGCGATGCGACCGTGTCACCCGTGGTGATCGTCGTGGACGTTTGGTCCGGCAAGGCGCTGTGCAGGGACAGTACCGTGTCGAACGCTGAGCCCAGCGTATCCAGCCGTATGTCGGTCTGTGCGTTGAGGTGGAGTCGGTAGACTGCATCCGGGCTCGAGTCGGCGGCCGCCGTGTTGCACGTGCCGGTCTGCGCACCGAGATAGTTCGCGACCATGCCGTTCGTGGTCCCGGTGACCTTGTAGTGCTTTGCGTCGATCGCGCCCGGGTAGCCGGCCGAAGCCAGATTCTCGTACGATGTTTGCCCCGCGTACGCCGTGTCCGACGAGATGATCGAGCCCCTGAACAAGCCTATGACCGTGTCCATCGCGGTGGTCGGCGTGATGGAATCGATCTGAACATCGTGCTCTTGCGCGAGCGTGAACTTGAACACGGCATCGCGTGATGTCGCGTCACAACCAACGAGGGCATTGTCGTAGTCGCTGTCGAGACTCGACGTGCTGCCGGTCACACGTAACGACTTGCCGTCGAGCGCGCCGAGGTTGATGTTGCCGTTGCTGCTCGACTCGCTGTCGTTGTTGCTGTACGCCGTGCTGGTCGTGAGCGTGTTGCCGCTGCCGTCGACGAGCGCGAGAACCGTGTCGAGGGCCGAGTCTTCCGTAGTCACCCGCACGCGCGTGGGCGTGCCAACCGCAAACGAATACACCGCATCCGGTGAATTGTCGGCCGTGCCGCAACCGATCTGCGCGCCGGTGTAGTTGTTCGTGATCGTGCCGATGTTCGTCGTGCCGGAGTACGCCTTCATCAGAGTGTTGATGGGGCCAATCGACAGCGCATTGGCGAGTGTGTCGTTCGAGTTCGACGCCGTGGTGTAGGTCGGCGTGGTCGGGGTGCCGCTGAACAAGCTCAGGCTCGTTCCGATCGTCGATCCGCTCGTGTCGAGCGCGACTTTGGTCGCTTGTGTCAGCGTGAACTTGAACGCCGTGTCCGGGCTGCCGGAGTACGAGCTGCAGCCGAGGTCACCGGCGAGGTAGTCGGAGGCGAGGCCGGTCGAACTGCCCGACGTGACGACGTACTTGCTCGTGATGTCACCGAAGTTGTAGGCGTTCGAGAACGTGTCGTTGTTGCTCGCAGCTGCGACCGAGGTGGCGGCTGCCGGAATGTTGCCCCAGAGTGCGACAGTGGTGTCGAACTCCGAACCTTCGGTCGAGATCGTGACGTTCTTCGTCGAGGTCAGCGAGAACTTGTAGAACGCGTCGGGAGCGCCTGCGGCTGACGCGCACGTGAACGCCGACGTGGTCGTATCCGACAGCATGTTGCTCGTGTCACCCGCGTAGGTGACGTAGCTGTTCGTCACGTCGCCCGCGTTGGTCGCAGTCAGGTACGTTTCGTTGCCTGCCGCCTCGAGCGCACTCGAGCTCGTATTGCGCGTGATGTTCAGGTCGCTCGCGTCGTACGGCGACGTGTTGGTCGTCGGGCCGTTGTGGGTCGGCGCGTCCGTGAACAAGACGACGATGGGGATCGCATCCTTACGAAAGCACGGATAACCCCACGTATTCACGGGGCAGCTCGTGCGCGTCGGAATCGAAGTCTTGTTCGTTCCGAAGTACATGCCGTTGCCGGTGACGAGTGTGTACAAGCCCGGCATCGCCGCTTCGTCCCAGTCGAGGTTCGCGCGCGTAGAGAGCTTGCCGACGCCGATGGTCACCTTCGCGACGTCGGACGTAATGTCCTGGAAGTTGCGGAACGCGATGTCGTCGTCTTCGGCGTACTGCCACGGCAACCACGGGAAGCCGCCGGAGCGCGCGTCGAACGGAATCTCGCGGAAGAAGCCGACGCCGAAGTTCGCGTCGCGGATGTAGCAGCGGACGGCGCCGATGACGCCTTTGCTCTTGAGCTCGTTGTTCGGGACGCCGTCGAAGTCAAAGTCCGAGCACTTGTACGCCGCGTTGTTGACGTAGTCGCCCGTCGTGAGACCGGCCACCAAGTTCGCGCGCTCCTCGCTCATCGAACCGGTTTGGTCGAGCAAGAAGTAAACGTCGGCCGAGTTCAGGTAGAACGCGAGGTTCACGACGCCGGTACCGGTCGCGCCCGCCGCGATGTCCAAGAAGATCGTCGGGTTGGCAGTCGCAAACGGTTTCATCAACGGATAGGGGTCGTAGATGTCGAGGATGCCGTCGCAGTCCTTGTCCGGCGCCGAGTTGAGCATGCAGGACGCCGCGTCGTACGTGCTCGCGTCTACCGGGCCGGAGTCGACCGTGTAGGTGCCGAGCGCGAGGCCGCCACCATCGGTGATTTGCGTCTGAACTGCAGCGTCACCCAAGCCACCGTCGATCGGACCCAAGTTGTCGCGCACGATGAAGCAGTTCGGGCGGCAATCGCTGCACTTCTCGGTGCCTGCGTCTTTGTTGACCACCGCTTGAGGCTGAGCAACTTCGGGCTTCGGATAGCTGAAGATCGACTCGCAGGCCGACCACCCGCCGTCGCGGCAGTACCGCGTGCCCTCGTGACACATCACACCGCCGTCGTCGCTCGGCGAAGGCTCGAGGTAACAACTAATCGGCTTGTTGGAGTTGTCACATGCACAACCCTCCGCCGGGTTCACACACGACAAACAACCTTGATGCGCCAGCGGATCCGTGTCGTTGCAGTCGCCACCGCGCGCACAACCTTCACCGAATCCGTCTCCGTCTTCGTCCGTGCACAGAAGACCGCCGTCGCGCGCGCCCGCGCCAACTAGCGGTGTCCTCCCCGTTTCAGCACAAGCGACCAGCAACAGCACCGCGAAGACGGGCGAGATTTTCATTACAACGTTATTTTACTAGCTGAACGTAACTTGACAAGCCGTTCTGTCCTGAGATTCGAGGCTTGGAGCTGCCGCTCACAGCGGCGGCAGTCGCCAGAATCCGACCAGGCCGATTGCGATGAAACCGAACGCGCTGAGCAGCACACACCAGAACAGCTCGCGCGGCGCGTAGCGCAATTGCACGAGATGCCGACCAGGTGGGAGATCCACCGCGAGCAGCTCCTCGTCGCTCGCGACTGAACCTACGTTCGCGCGCCAACCGTCCGCGAAGTTCTGGTTGAACCACAGCCGACCGGCGCTCTTCATCTCCACGTCGGCCGACCACTCCGAGCTCGTGTGGCGCACCTCGTAGACGATTCCCTCACCTTCGTGCACGCGCACTTGCGGCTTGTCACCGGTCCACAGCGCGCGCGACACACGCCAGTTCATCGCACCCGCGTAGCACTGGGGCGTCCCGAGGTTCAGGCGCGGGTAGCTCGCGTAGCGTTGTGCGTACCGACCTGCGACGAGGTGATGACGCTCCGCAGGTGGAGCGTCGTCGAGCGGCGCACCTCGCCAGAGCTCGACGGCAGACCGCGATACTCTGATCACGTCGGTGAGCTGCGCTGCAGCTGCGAGCGTCAGCAGGGCGAGTACGGCGTACGCTCCGAACCGCGGAAGCTTGCGACTCGCATCCAACACCACCTGCACGGCATGCGCCGCGAGCAGCGCAACATAGAGCGTAAAGAACATCGCAAAGCGCGTGGGTACGCGAAGTGAGTCGAACACCGGAAGCTCGTGGAGCACACTCCACGGTGCGTAGGGTCCGAGGTTGCCGAGCATGATGCTGCCGAAGACGACGAGACCGGCGAGTAGATGGCGCGGACCGCGCACGGCCACCAGCACCGCACCTGCCGCGCCGAGAATCACGAGCGGCCAGCCCATGTAGCTGCCGTACTCCGCCCACACGAAGTGATGCTCCGGCGTACGCCACGGCTGTTCGCGCGCCGTCAACATCACGAGCACGTAGGCGAGATCGACTGAATCGTTGTTCGCGACTTGGCGCGGAAACTCGCGCAGCGCGAACACGGACGGAACGATGCGAAGCATTCCGGTCAGCGCCGTGAGCACGAGCACGGTCGCGCCGAGCACGGCCGAATCGCGCGCAGCCCGCCAGCGAGGCGCGACGCGCTGAATCGCGAGCAACACGAGCTCGAACACGAGCAGCAAGCCGAAGAACGGAAGCGGGTAGGTTCCGCCTTCGTAGAGCGTCACGACGAACAAGAGCGCGATCAACGCAGCTTTGCGGCGAAGTGTTAGGCTCGAACGCACGAGCCAGATCACCCAGGGCGTGAACGTAAACGGCAGAAACGTCGCGTGACCCCCGGCGCCGTCCCAGACGATGCAGCCCGAGCATCCCCACGCAAACGCTGCGAGCGCACTCGGGAGCCAGTGCAACGCGTAGGCATCGCGTGCCAAACGGTAGGCGCCCCACAGGCCGATCGCGACGTGCGCCCACAACATGATCTTGACCGCCCAGACCGTTCCGAACGCGAACGACAGCGGAAAGAACGGCGAGTAGACCTGAGACTCGGGGTTGCGAAAGATCGAGATGCCGCCGCAGTGGAACGCATCCCAGAGCGGCCATTGGCCGAAGCGCGCGAGCGAGATGTACGCCGCTTCCCAGTTGTGCTGGATCATCTGCCAGTCGCCGAAGCCGGTCGACCCTGGCTCACGGAACACCGGAAACCACTGCACCAGGCTCACCACGCCGCAGGCAAGCGGCACGATCGCGCGGTGCCAGCGCGGCCCCGCGGCTACGCCTGCAGCGCGCGGCGGCGGGCTCATTCCGGCGCCGCCTCCAGATATCCCGCGACGCGACCTTCGATTGCGCGTACTGCGTCCGGGCTGTCGAACGACGTTGTCAGCGAATATTTGCCTTCGCGCAGTTGCACGTAGCCTTCGTCTTTGAATGCGAGCAGCGCATTTTGCAGGATCGGTTTGCTCACCGCTTCGTGGCGTTCGATCTCGCCGCTCAAGTACATGCGGTGGCCCAGCGCCAGGCTGCGCTTCACGAGTTCTTTTTCCGGAAGGGGGCCGCGCACGAGCACGCTGAGTCCACGCGCTGCCACGCGGTAGCCTTCGAGGAAGTTGCGCAGGATCGCCGCGTAGGTTCGCAACCAAACCAGGCCGCTCCAGCCGTCCCGACCTCCGCCGACGTCGAGCCGACCGTCCGCGAAGAGCTCCACGTCGCCCGCGCGCTGCATTGCTGCGAGCGTCGCGTCGAACGTCTCCGGGAATGCGCCGTTCCCGCTCAAGCGAAACTCGTGTTTGAACAACTCCGAGAGCTCGCGCGTGCGTTCGCGCACGGTGTCGAGCGCGATTTCGGGCCCTGGCGGCATCAACGTCGCGATCGACAGCAGCGCGCGTTCGACGAAGAAGTGCACGATGATGTTCTTGCTCACGTCGAGCTCGATGCGCTTGCGCTCGGGAACCCGATACAACGCGCCGACGCCGGCGCGATGCGAACGGCGCTCGCGATCGGGCGGGAAGTCTCCCGGCCGATGCGTCTCGAGCATCTCCGCTTCGACGAACATCTCGACCGCTTCGGAGATCGCCTGATCGCGCAGCTCGCCGTCTGCAGCCGTCCGCGGCGTGATGCGCGCTTTGAGGTCGGTGAGCACGCGCAACAAGTGCCGGCAGCGCTGCAGCAGCTCCTCGTGAGACAAGCTGCGGCGCTCGTCCGACAGGAGTGCGAGCGCGGTCAGCGAACCTGGTGTGACCGCCGTCACACGGTTGATTTCGTCGAGCGTGCGGTTACCGAAGCGCGAGACCACGGCGCGGCGTTTCGCCGGTGATTTCCGCGTCTGCTCGCGATCGAGCCCGAGCTCTTCGCAGATGCTGTCGATGCTCAGGTGGTCTCCGAACTGGACGTTGATGCGACCGTAGCGATGCCGCAACGCGCTCGCACCGCGCAGCAGGCCCTTCGCATCTTCCTTTTGCTTGTCGGCGCCGATCAACTCGCGGCCGTACGCGCTCGTCTCGACGATGCGCTCGTAGCCGATGCTGACCGGCACGAAGACCACTTCGCGATTCGGCACCGCGCTCGCGGCGTCGATCAACATACTCAACATGCCGACCTGCGCCTTGAGCAGCTTGCCGGTGCGGCTGCGACCACCTTCGATGAACAGCTCGAGCGTGTGCCCGTCGCGGATCATGCGCCGCACGTAGGCTTCGACCGCGGCGGAGTACAGCCGATCGCCCCCGAACTGGCGGCGGATGAAGAAGCCACCGGCACGCCGCAGCACCGGCCCGAGCGGAAAAAACGCGAGGTTGTCGCCTGCCGCTATCAGCGGCAACGACAGGTTCTCGTAGTTGAACACGTACGAGAGCACCAAGTAGTCGACGTGGCTCTTGTGGCTCGGCAAGAGCACGATCGTGTACTCCTTGCTCTTCTCGCGAATCCGATCGACGCCTTCGCGATCGACGTCGATGCCCGCGTAGACGCGGTGGAAGATCCGATCGAGCAAGACTTCCATCGCCTTGATCGTCGCGCTGTCCGGCGTCGCCTGCATCTCTTTCAAGATGTCGAGCGCCTTGCGCGTGACGGTGTAGCGATCCTGCGGCTTGTCGCCGGCGAGGTGCACGATCGTCTTTTGAAGCTTCGGCGAACGCAGGACCTGCTGGCGCTGGCGATCCGGCGGCGCTTGTGCCGGGCCTGTCACGGCGCGGCGCTCGCGCTCGAGCCGCCGCAGCATCACGTAAATGACGCGCCGCACGTGGTTGTCGACCGAGGCGCCGGCGTGACTCTCGAGATACTTGCCGAGGTCGAGCGGCTCACCTGCGCGCAGCAGCACGTGTTTATGGTTGTAGAGAAACTGCGCGATCGTGCGCAGGGAGCTCGGCCACTCGCGCGGGCCGAAAAACATGTCGAGGTAGTGGCTGCCGTGGGTGTCTGGGCGATTCGTCCACAAAAACACTTGCGGCACGAGCAGTACGGGCCGATCGGTCTCGCGCTGGCGATCGATCAACGTGCGCATCAGCTCGTCGCCTTCTTTGAGGCCGCGATTTCCGCTCGCGCCGCCGGCGACGTCGAGCACGCTCGGCGGCCGCTTCAAAAACAGCGCTGCTGAGCTGCCTTGATCGAGCGCGCCTCGCAGCTGAATCCCGGGCGCGGTATGGCGGCGGCGCGTCCACGTCTGGAACAAGCCGCCGTGGATCGGATTGAGCAGACTGAGCCGCAAGTCGTTCACGAATCCGACTTGCGGCAAGTCGTAGCGCTTCGTCAGATGATCGAGCGCGAGAAAATCGACCGGGTTCAAGTTGCGCAGGACGTAGACGACGCTGCCTTGCCTCGCCAGCTCTCGCACCGCACGAACCCAGCCGTCGTCGACCTGGATTGCATCGAAGAACCAGGAATACAGCACGCGCAATGCGGGATTCGGCTCGAAACGAGGAGCTAGCGGAAAGGTTGTCATGGCCTACGACCGCGCTGCCGATTATGCAGATCCTCGCTGGCGCAGGTACTCGCGGAAGTACGCGATCGTTTTCGAGAGTCCATCTTCGATGTCGACTTGCGGCTCCCAGCCGAGCAGCTGTTTTGCTTTCGTGATGTCCGGACAACGGCGTGTCGGGTCGTCGACCGGCAACGTCTCGTACCGCAGTTTCGATTTCGAACCCGTGAGCTTGATCGTGAGCTCCGCGAGATCTTTGATCGTGCGTTCACTCGGATTGCCGACGTTCACCGGCCCCGGATCTTCCGGTAGCGCCAAGAGGCGCACGAAGCCTTCGAGCAGATCGCTCACGAAGCAGAACGAACGCGTCTGCTGGCCCTGGCCGTAGACCGTGATGTCCTCGTCGCGCAGCGCTTGCAACACGAAGTTCGAAACGACGCGGCCGTCGTTTTCATGCATGCGCGGGCCGTAGGTGTTGAAGATGCGCACGATGCGCGTCGCGACGCCGAACTGCCGCGCGTACGACACCGTCAATGATTCAGCACAGCGCTTGCCTTCGTCGTAACAGGCACGCGGTCCGATCGGATTGACGTGTCCCCAGTAACTCTCTTGCTGCGGGTGCTCTTTCGGATCGCCGTACACTTCGCTCGTCGAGGCGACGAGGATGCGCGCGTGGACTTCGCGCGCCATGTCCAACATGTTCAGCGTTCCATGCACGGCCGTGCGAATCGTGCGGACGGGATTGCGCTGGTAGTGAACCGGCGAAGCGGGACACGCGAGGTGATAGATCTCGTCGACCTCGATCACGATCGGCTCGGTCACGTCGTGCCGCAGCAACTCGAAGCGATGGTCGTCCAACAGGTGCTCGATGTTTCGGCGAGCAGACGTGAAAAAGTTATCGAGACAGACCACTTCGTGACCGAGTCCGAGCAGCTTTTCGCACAGGTGCGAGCCCAAGAAGCCCGCGCCGCCCGTGACCAAGATTCGCTTTCGCATCGCGCCTCTATAACAACAGGGACGAAACGGCGGCAAGCGACCGTACCGAACTGGGGAGTTTTAGCTTTCGAATCCGCCAGATAGCTCCCGTTAGGCCCCAAGGGTGCAAGTCGCGGTCACTCCCGGCTATCCGCTATACGTTTTTGGCGCAATCGCGCTATGACCACGCGCATGTCGAACGAGCTCGAGTGGATCGACGGTGGAAGCGTGACTACGCCGCACGGTTTCCAGGCCGGCGCGGTCGCCTCCGGCATCAAGGCGGCGCCGCCAGCCGAGGTTTCCAAGCTCACCGAGCCGCCTTCGGCGCTGGGCGCGGGTGCCGCTGTCGGCGGAGCCGCTCCAGTGGCGGAACGACTGGATCTCGGGCTGTTGTATGCGGACCGTTTGTGCAGTGTCGCCGGGATCTTTACCCGCAATCGTGTGTGCGGTGCGCCAGTGACCGTCTGCCGCGAGCGAGTCCGCGGAGGCGTCGCGCGCGCGTTGATCGTGAACTCGGGGTGCTCCAACGTGGCGACCGGTGAGCGAGGGTTGCGCGATGCACGCGCGATGGCCGCATTTGCGGGCGAACACGTCGGGGTGCCGGGCGAGCACGTGCTCGTCGGTTCGACTGGGGTGATCGGGCGTCACTTGCCGATGGAGCGGATCCAGGCCGGCATTCCACGCATTCTGCTGTCGGAGGACGGCGGCCAAGTCTTCGCCCGCGCGATCATGACGACGGACACCGTTCCGAAAGCGCGCGCCGTGCGCGTGCACGCGGGCGGGCACGTCTACAGCGTCGGGGGCGTCGCAAAGGGTTCCGGCATGGTGCACCCGGACATGGCGACGGTTTTCGGATTTCTGACGACGGACGCCGACGTCGATCCGCAGCTCTTGGCTGCATTGCTGCGTGATGCGGGCGACGATTCGTTCAATATGATCGACGTGGACATGGACACGTCGACGAGCGACACGATGTTGTTGTTCGCGAGCGGTGCAGCGGGTGGTCCGAGATTGACGTCGGACACCGACGAGGTTCGCGCGCTCGCGCAGGGCATTCGCGCGGTCGCGATCGAGCTCGCGCGCGACCTTGCGCGCGACGGTGAAGGCGCGCGCACGTTGATCGAGATGCGGGTCGATGGCGCGAAGAGTCGCGACGATGCACGGCGTGCCGCGCGAACGGTCGTGTCGTCACCGCTCGTGAAGACGATGATCACCGGGCGCGATCCGAACCTCGGGCGAGTGATGATGGCGCTCGGGCGCTCGGGTGCGGAGCTCGACGTCGAAAACATCAGTGTTTGGATCGGCGACCAGTGCGCGTTCGAGCGCGGGGCGCCGACGGCGCTCGACTACGCGGCGATCTCCAAAGCGATGGATGCACCTGACGTGCGCCTGCGCGCGGACCTCGGGCAGGGCGCTTACTCGGCAACCGCTTGGGGCTGCGATCTGACTGAAGACTACATTCGCATCAACGCCGACTACACGACCTGACGATCAGGTCACTGCTTGGCGTGAAGCGTGATCGTGATGCTCTTCGGGCTGTGCGGTGTCACCCGCACGAGCTGCGGTTCGTAGCCTGGCTTGCGCAAGAGGTAGTCGGCGTCTTTGTCACCGCGCACGACTTGCGCCGGTGTGTTCCCGATCACCGCTCCGCCGCCGAATCGGAGGCCAAACCTGCTCCTCCGCGTGCGCGGGCTCGGACACGATCTCGGTGACGTTCGAGCTCGCCGCAGCCAGAGGAGCAGGTTTGACCTCCGATTCGGCGGCGGGCCTAGAGGCGGACGTGGACGTGGACGTGGACGCGGACGTGGGCTTTGGCGATGCAGCCACCGGAGCGGGCTTCACCACGTGCTCCGGTGCAGTCGACATCGCGGTTTCGGCCTCGTCTTCGACGGGCGTGGTGACGTCGTCGATCAACAGCGAGTAGAGCGTCGCAGCGGAAGCGCATGCGAGAAGAGCGATGAACATCCACTCGCGCGCACTCAACGCCGGGATGCGAACTGCCATCGTTCCGGGCAACGTCTCGCGCTCGTACTCGGGGATGCGCTCGCGATCATTCCAGCGCGGGAACGACTCGCGAGGCGCAGAGCCGGACGGATTTTGCCAGCCGAACGGCGCGTCCTGCAGCGTGGGCTGCGCGCGCGGGTCGCGTGCCCCGGTCACGGGCTCCGCGCGCTGAAAACGTTCGCTCGGGTCGGCGCGCTCCGCGCGCTGAAAACGTTCGCTCGGGTCGGTGCGCTCCGAGTGCTGAAAACGCTGGCTCGGGTCGGCGCGCTCGAAGCGCTCGTCCTGATCCGCTCGCTCGAATCGCTCGCTGTGATCACCGCGCCCCGGGTACCCGCTGCGCGTCGCGTTCAGCGGGTCGGTGCTGCGTTGAGAGGCCGGCCGAGAGCTCGACGGCTCCGGCGGCGCGCCTGAACCGACGCGATGCATCGAAGTCCACCCCGCCGGAAGTGGGCTCGCTGGAGGCTGCGTGCCTTTGATCGTCGCTCTTCGCACCGCCGCAGCGCCGGCTGTGACGTCTGCAGCTGCTGGCGGCAGTGGCGTGACCACGAGTGGCATCTGCAGCGTATGCGTGAGCACGTTGCGCTTCGCCTTTTCGCGTGCGCTCATCTTGGGCGCTACGAACTCCTTGTGCGTCGAGCCAAACGTGAGCGGACCACCCGTGCCTGAAGGAGGCGAGCTCGGCCGCGCGCCGTCTTGCGGCGCGGATGGATCGTCGTGTCGGGGAAGGCTCGCGGGAGTGTTCGGCATGGTCGAAGCGGGGCTGTCGTAGGTGGCGGCACGGACGTGAAATGCGGCACCGGTCGGAAGCGTGCGACCCAGCTCCATGTCCGGAACTCCTGGCACGGTGTCGTGCAGGGACGGTTCTCGGTTGCCCGACTTTTTGGCGTCGTTGCTTCCTTCGTCGTGGCTCACACTTCGTCCTTCGGCCGACTCTGCCACGGGTACCCTGCCAGCGGTAGCGAGCCTGACGTTTTTGCCGTAACTGATTCTGCGCGCAGAGGCTGATTTTAGGCACGAAAGTGGCAGCTGCGTGATGTCGGTCACTCGCGCTGCAGTACGGGGAATCCGCACCTGTTTTGCGCACCCACGGTCGATGCGAGCGCGGCGCCAAGACTGGAAACATCAGACCTGGCTGGGATGTGCGCACCCGCGCGGGCCCTGATACGTTTAGAACACAACAAGTTGCGCGTAACCGGGTGAGGCCGATGCGATGACGCCGGGTGACGCGGAACCGCCACAACACAGCCTGCCGCCGCCACGGATCGTGACCGCGGCGTCGCTGTTCGACGGCCACGACGCCGCGATTCACATCGTGCGCCGCATGCTGCAAGCGCTCGGCGCGGAAGTGATTCACTTGGGTCACGACCGCTCCGTGGACGAGATCGTGCAGGCCGCGATCGAAGAGGATGCGCAAGCCGTCGCCGTCTCCTCCTACCAGGGGGGCCACATGGAGTTCTTCCGGTATCTGGTCGCGCGACTCCGCGAGCGCGGGGCAGGGCACGTTCAAGTGTACGGCGGCGGCGGCGGCACCATCCTGCCGGCGGAACGCATCGCGCTACAGGCGGCGGGCGTGACGCGGATCTTTGGTCCAGAGGAGGGCCGCGCGCTGGGTCTGCGCGGGATGATCGCGAGCATGTTCGACGGGATCCCCGTGCGGCTGCCGCTTTCCATGCCACGCGACGTGGAACGATTGTCGGTCGAAGACGAGCAGTCGGTGGCGAGGGTCATCAGCGCGTTCGAAAGCGGAGACCTCGCAGGCGCCGAGCTAGCTCGGCTTCGTCAGCTGATCGCGGCGCGCGCAGCTCGAACCGACCGCGGTGCCACGCCCGTGCTCGGGATCACGGGCACGGGCGGTGCGGGAAAGTCGAGCGTGATCGACGAGCTCCTGTCGCGGCTGCGGCGCGATGATCCGGAGCTCTCGATCGGGCTACTGCTCGTCGATCCGACGCGGCGGAAGAGCGGTGGCGCTCTACTCGGTGATCGCATCCGCTTGAACTCGCTCGCACCGCGCATCTACGCGCGCTCGCTCGCGACGCGGCGCGCCCACCTGGCGCTGTCGGCTGCCGTTTCAGACGCGGTATCGGTGCTGTCGGCGGCGGGTTACGACCTGATCCTCGTCGAGACGGCAGGCATCGGACAGGCAGACTCCGAGATCACCGAGCTCGCGGACGTCTCGCTCTACGTGATGACGCCGGACTACGGCGCGCCTTCGCAGCTCGAGAAGATCGACATGCTCGAGCTCGCGGATCTGATCGCGCTCAACAAGTTCGATCGGCGAGGCGGCCAAGATGCGCTTCGCGACTTGCGCAAGCAGTGGCGCCGCAACCACGAGAAGTTCAGCGTGCCCGACGGCGAGGTGCCGGTATATCCCAGCGTCGCGCATCGCTTCGGCGATCCGGGCGTCGAGCGACTCTACCGCGCCGTCGTCGGGCAGCTTCACGCGCGGCGCCCCGCACGTTTTGCGAAGCTGTTGGCTGCGAGCACGTCGCTGCCGCTCGACCCGAACGAGCCGGCGTTTCGCGCGCCGATCCCGGAGGGTCGCACACGTTATCTCGCCGAGATCGCGAACGAGGTGCGCGAGTACCGAACACAGGCGGAGGCTTCCGCCATCGCCGCAGGTGGGGCCCAAGCGCTCGCGCGGGCGCTCGTGGAGCTCGGAGACACCCCGCCGCCGTTGGCTGCCGAGCCGAGCCCACGACCCGCTTCGACGGATCTGCTGTTCACGCGCTTGCGTGAGAAGTACCAGACCGCGCTAGCGAGTCTGCCCGAACATCTGAGGCGAGAGCTCGCAACCTGGCCCGAGCGCCGGCGCGCGTATTCGGACGAGAAGCAGAGCTACGACGTGCGAGGCAAGCCGGTCGTCGCCGTCAACCACGTGAAGAGCCTCGCTGGAACGCAGCTGCCGCGCGTGGCCGTGCCGGCGACCGAAGATTGGACCGAGCTGACGCGTTTTTTCGCGCTGTCGAACTTGCCGGGGCGCTTCCCATTCACGGCCGGCGTATTTCCATTCAAGCAGCGCGCCGAAGCTCCGACGCGCATGTTCGCCGGCGAAGGTAGTCCCGAGCAGACGAACCGGCGGTTTCACTTTCTTGCGCGCGGTCAGCCGTCGGTGCGGCTATCGACCGCATTCGACAGCGTCACGTTGTATGGACGCGATCCGGACGAGCGCCCTGACATTTACGGGAAGGTCGGCAACTCGGGCGTCTCGGTGTGCTGTCTCGACGACGCGAAGAAGCTGTATTCGGGCTTCGAGCTCGTCCATCCGTCGACTTCAGTGTCGATGACGATCAACGGCCCCGCGCCGATCGTGCTCGCGTGGTACTTCAACGTCGCGATCGATCGCGCGGTCGAACAGCACCTGCGCGAGGCCGGCAAGCTCGAAAGCGTGCAGCGCGCAGCGGCGGGTGAGATGCCACGTTATGCCGGCCCACTTCCGGAAGGCCACGACGGGCGCGGCTTGGGTTTACTCGGCATTCCCGGCGACAGCGTCGTGCCGCCCGAAGTCTACGCGCGCATCAAGAGCGACGTGTTGCGGAACATTCGCGGCACCGTGCAGGCCGACATCTTGAAAGAAGACCAAGCGCAGAACACCTGCATCTTCTCGGTCGACTTCGCGTTGCGGTTGATGGGCGACGTTCAAGCGTACTTCGTGCGCGAGCGGATCCAGAACTTCTACTCGGTGTCGGTCTCGGGCTATCACATCGCCGAAGCCGGTGCACACCCGATCACGCAACTCGCGTTCACGCTCGCGAATGCATTCACCTACGTCGAGTACTACCTGTCGCGCGGCATGTCGATCGACGAGTTCGCCCCGAACTTCTCGTTCTTCTTCAGCCACGGCCTCGACGCCGAGTACAACGTGCTCGGCCGCGTCGCGCGCAGGATTTGGGCGATCGCGTTGCGCGACCGCTATCGCGCGAACGAACGCAGTCAGAAGCTGAAGTACCACGTGCAGACGTCGGGCCGTTCATTGCACGCGCAGGAGATGGCGTGGAACGACGTGCGCACGACACTGCAGACGCTGTCGGCGCTCTCCGATCACTGCAACAGCTTGCACACGAACGCGTTCGACGAAGCAGTCACGACGCCGACCGAGCAATCCGCGCGGTCGGCGATCGCGATCCAGCTGATCGTGCAGCGCGAACTCGGACTGCTCGCGAACGAAAACCCGCTGCAGGGGAGCTACTTCATCGAAGCGCTCAGCGACCTCGTCGAAGCCGAGGTGCTCGCGGAGTTTGACCGGCTGTCCGAGCGCGGCGGTGTGCTCGGCAGTATGGAGACGCTGTACCAGCGCAGCCGGATTCAGAGCGAGAGCATGGAGTACGAATCGCGCAAGCACAGTGGTGAGCTGCCGATCATCGGTGTGAACACGTTCGTTCAGGACACGGCTGCAGCCGTGAGCGACAGCCCGCCGCCCGAGACCGTGCGCGCGAGCGATGCGGACAAACGTGCCCAGCTCGAGGGTCTGCGCGCGTTTCAGCTGCGTGCGAAGGTGCGGACGCCGGAGGCCATCGCGAGACTCACACACGTCGCGCGCACCGGTGGCAACGTGTTCGAAGAGCTGATGGACACTGTGAAATACGCGAGTCTGGGGCAGATTAGCGAGGCGTTGTTCCGAGTCGGTGGCCGCTACCGGCGTGCCCTCTGATCGCTCGGGACAAAGCACGAGTTTGCTGCTGACAGCCCTGTCCTCGCGAGCTATCAGTGTCGACCGGGTGATCGAGGGTCAGCGACATACGTCGTGAAAACCCCTGACACGACCATAGGAGACTGAGATGGTGCGCAACGTGAAACCGGTCGTGGAGCTGCTGGAGCGCTCACAAGCCGAGATCCTCGAGGAATGGCTGAAGGAACAGCAAAGCGCGATCTCGCGTCGCGGCGACCTGATCAGCGACTCGGAGCTCCGCGAGCAGTCTT
>DASRXR010000635.1:0-6439 GCA_035687405.1 Polyangiales bacterium | reverse complement strand
CAGAGGCATGTTTCAGCACCGGCACGCTTTCACCCGTCAGCGACGACTCGTCGATCGTGAGCTCTTCGGCGTGCACGAGGCGTGCATCGGCTCCCACGAAGACGCCGGAGCTGAGCACCAAAACGTCGCCGCGCACGACGTTCTCAGTCGGGATCTGTTGCGTGCGGCCGTCGCGCAGCACGTGGGCGCTCGGGGAGGGCGCGCGCGACAAGGAAGCGATCGAACGCTCTGCGCCGCTCTCCGTGACGTAGCCGATCGCGGCGTTGATGCCGATCACGGCGAGGATCGCGACCGCATCGCCGACGCCGCCGGTAGCTGCACTCAAGACTGCCGACGCACCGAGCATCGCGACCGGCGTGCTCACGAGTTGATCGACGAGGATGCCAAACTCGCTCCGACGCGGCGGCGGGGTCAGCGCATTCGGGCCTTCGGTCGCGAGGCGCTTCTCGGCCGCCGTGGCCGTCAAGCCTTCCGTGTTGGCAACCTTCAGCTCTTTGCAGACCTCGTCGACTTCGAGTGTGTGCCAGCTCGGCGCATAGACCTCGATCCCGCTGTGGTCGCCCGCGTGTTTGACGATGTCCGCCCCGTCCGAGGGGGTGCGCTTGGCTTTTCGCAGCTTCTCGAGGACCGCGTCCACCGACTTGCTGATGGCAGCCGTCGAAAACTTCGGCTTACCGTTCGTCTCTTTGGACTCTTTGGACTGGTACGAGGAGCTCGATGGCGCATACAGCGGAGGCCCCGAGGCACCATTGCCGACGAGCTTGTGGAGTGCGGCATCGAGCTCGTCTCGGGAGGCGGCGGGTGCGAACAGCAGCAGCACCGTCCCCGTGACGGGGCTGGCGCGAACGCCTTTAACACCGGGTTTGGCTCCGAGGGTCTGTTCGACCAAGCTCGCGAGGTGGGCATTGCGTTCGAGCGCCTTGACGGCGTAGCGCGCACGGCCCGGAACACTCGAATGAAGGATCCGAAAGGCTGCGGTGTTCACGGTTTTCCTTGAGCTCCCGGGCATACACATCGCCCTGTGCGCATACAAGCTCAAGGTAGCGCCGTCACCGCTCTGTCACACACTGTTCAACGCTACGACGCAGGTTTAGCCGCGTGCGCAACAAGCCTGTCACACGCGAGCTGTTGGATTGCTCACGCACGAGGCAGTTCGCAGCAGCGCGCTCGCCTCGGTCGGTTCTTGGTCACTCGTTTCTGGGCGTCACTCGGCGGGTGCGGCGGAGACGCTCGCCGCCACCGCGTGGACCTGTGCTCGCGGCTCGCACTTCACGCGGAGCCCGTCGACCGGCGCGAGCGTGATCACGCGCCGCTCCACTCCGATCGGTGGCTTCTGGGCCAGGGTCAGGTGCTTTCGACTGAGGATGGTCGCGATCACGATCTTCATTTCGTAGAGCGCGAACGGTAGCCCGAGGCAACGCCGGCTCCCGCCCCCGAACGGAAACCACGCGTACGGGTCGGGCTTCACGCCGAGGAAGCGCTCGGGCCGAAACTCGTGCGGCTCGGGATAGACGTCGGGGTTGTGATGGGTCAGGTACATCGACGGCGCGACGATCCATCCCGCCGGTATCTCGGATTGACCGAACTGCAACGGCGCGTGGAGCTTGCGCGCGATCAACGCGAGGATCGGCCGGACGCGGAGCGCTTCCTTGATCACCGCGTCGAGGTACTCGAGCCGGCCCAATTGATCGGGCGCGGGTGGATCGTTCCCGCACACCTCCCGTACCTCGCGCTGAAGGCGTTCGTAGACGCGTGGCGTCGCGAACATGCGCTCGAACGCCCAGCAAATCCCGGTCGCGGTCGTCGTGTGACCCGCAACCATCATCGTGATCAACTCGTCGCGGAGCTCGTCGTCGGTCATCGCGACGCCGGTTTCGTCTTTTGCTTCGAGCAGCAGCGACAGCATGTCGGTGCGCGCTTGCCCGAGTTGACTGCGACGGCGTGCGATGCCGCGATTCACGAGCGCATGTGCGGCTTCGCGCACGCGCAGATACTTTCGCCACGGCGAGCCCGGGAAGTCGAAGCGAAGCGCCGGGATCAAGCCAAGCGATCCGAGCGGCGATTCGATGACGTCCATCATCCGCAACAGCGCCTCGCTCATCTCGCCCATCTCGTCCGAGTCATCGACGCCGAAGATCGTCCGCAAGATCAAGTCGAGCGCGATGTCTTGCGTTTCTTCGCGCAGTCGAAACGGTTCGCCGTCGCGCCACTTCGCCAGACGCGCGAGCGTCACGTCGCACATCGTCTGCGCGTACAACCGCATGCGCTCGCCGTGAAACGGTGGCAAGAGCAGTCGCCGCTGGCGTTTGTGCCGCGCTCCGTCGCTCAGGAAGATCGATCGCTCACCGAGCAGCGGCGCCAAGTAGTCGTTCACTTCGCCAAAGCGAACGTCGTCGTCGTTGCTCGTGAACACGAGCCGGATGTACTCGGGGTTGCTCGTGACTGCGATCGGCGGATTCGCAGCGAAGTCGACGCGGAAGGTGTCACCGCAGCGCTTTGCGCACGCGGTCATGAACTCGTTCGGCTTCCGCATCCACCACGCGGTCTGCACGGCCGTCGGCAAAGGTATACGAGGCGGCGTCGCCATGTTTATTCCCCCAATCGAAAGGCCAGCTCCCGGATAGGGCGAGCGAGCCCTATACTCTGGCCGTGACGGAGAAAATCTTCTCCATGCTGCGTTCGGGAAGCAATCCCGAGCCGGTGAACCTTCGGCAGTTCCTAAGCGTATTTCAGTACACCGGACGAGCGCTGAAGCTCGTGCGGCAGACGTCGCCCAAGGTTGCCGTCTGGTATGGCGTGCTCAGCGCGCTCGCAGGTGTGCTGCCGGCGCTGATCACCTACACCGGTAAGCTGATCGTCGATGCGGTCGTGGCCGCATCTGTCCGCGGCGTGCCCGAAGCGCGCGATCTCGCGCTCGAGTACTTGGCGCTCGAGCTCGTCTTCGTGCTGCTGCTAGCGGCGGGCCAGCGCGCGATCGGGGTCTGCGAGTCGCTACTGCGGGCGCTCCTCGGCCAGCGCGTGAACGAGATGATCCTCGAGAAGGCGCTCACGCTCGCGCTGCCCGACTTCGAGGATTCCGAGTTCTACGATCGCATGTCGCGCGCCCGGCGCGACGCATCGCATCGGCCGCTCAGCTTGGTGAAACGGGCGTTCGGCCTGGTTCAAAACTCGATCTCGATCGCGATGTACGGCGCACTGCTCGTGCAGTTCTCGCCGTGGATCGTGCTCGTGCTGCTGCTCTCGGCGCTGCCGGTATTCTTGTCCGAGACGCGCTTTTCGGCGGACGCATTTCGCTTGTTCCGCTGGCGCGCACCCGAAGCGCGCATGCAGATGTACCTCGAGTCGCTGCTCGCGCGCGAAGACAACGCGAAAGAGGTGAAGCTCTTTCGACTGGGCTCGCTCTTCCTCGGTCGCTATCGCGAGATCTTTCGCAAGCTGTATGGCGAAGATCGCGACCTCAGCTTGCGCCGGGGCTTTTGGGGCTTCATCTGGGGGTTGATCAGCAGCGCGGCGTTCTACGGCGCCTACTCGTACATCGTGCTGCGTGCGCTCGCGGGAGGGATCTCGCTCGGCGACATGACGATGTACTTGCTCGTGTTCAAACAAGGCCAGAGCGCGCTGTCGTCCATCTTGAGCGCGATCGGTGGCATGTACGAAGACAACTTGTACTTGTCGAACTTGTACGAGTATCTCGAGCACAGCAACGTGCAGCCGGCCGGAACGAAGCGCGAAGGTCCGGATCCGTCGGAAGGGATTCGGTTCGAACACGTGTCGTTTGCGTATCCGGGCTCGACTGAGCCCGCACTGCACGACGTGAACCTGTCCATTCCGCGCGGCAGCAAGCTCGCGCTCGTCGGTGAGAACGGCGCCGGAAAAACTACCCTGATCAAGTTGCTCACGCGGCTCTACGAACCGACGGAGGGCCGCATCACACTGGATGGGCTCGATCTCGCGGAGTGGGATCCGGAGGCGCTTCGCGCGCGGATCGGCGTCATCTTTCAAGACTTCATCCGCTATCAGCTGCTGCTCGGCGAGAACATCGGCGCGGGTGACGTCGAAGGCTTCGACGACGAAGCGCGCTGGCAGATCGCGGGTGAAAAGGGCATGGCCGACGCGTTCGTGCAGCGCTTGCCGACCGGCTACAAAACGCAGCTCGGAAGCTGGTTCAAAGACGGTCGAGAGCTCTCGATCGGCCAGTGGCAGAAGGTGGCGCTCGCGCGCGCGTTCATGCGCGAGAAGGCGGACATCCTCGTGCTCGACGAGCCGACCGCCGCGATGGATGCGGAAGCCGAAGCCGAGATCTTTCAGCGCTTCCGCGCGCTCTCGGCCAATCGCATGGGCATCGTGATCTCACACCGCTTTTCAACGGTGCGCATGGCCGATCAAATCGTGGTGCTCGAGATGGGGCGCGTCGTCGAGCGCGGCTCGCACGAGACGCTGATGGCGCAGAACGGCCGCTACGCGCGGCTGTTCAACTTGCAGGCCGAAGGCTATCGCTGATCGCTGCCGCTGAGCGCGGCGAGCTGCAGGCTCAGATGACGCAGCCGAGCGCCGACGAGAGCACCGCGCGGAGTGCCATTTGCAGGTCCTGCGGTGTCATCGGGCTGAACGTGTGCGCGGTCGGGTTGAGCGGGTCGCCGTGTTTCGCGACTTCGGCCAAGTGTGCTTCGAGGCCTGCGTCGTTGCCGGCGAGGCTGATCACGAACGTCCGAATCCCGGCTGCTGCCGCGCGATCCGCTGCTGCGATGACTTCGGCTTTTTGCGCGCTTCCATCGCCGCCGAGACCGCCCATGCAGATGTCGTTGGGCTGACCGTCGGTCGCTAGGATGATGAAGTGCGGGCTCGATGCGGGATCTTTACCCGCAGCCGACATCATCATTTGGGTGACTGCGTCGTTCATCGCCTTGTGCGTCGGCGTCGAACCGCCCGGTTCCTTCTGCGGGAACGCTTGTCCGATCGCCTTCGAGTTGGCGAACATCGGCGCAACGCGCGAGTAGCGCGGGCACTGCATGTTACCCAAGCCGCCCAGGCCGGCACACGCGGGGTTCGGTGACGTCATCGTCGCCATCCCCGACGCCGTGAGGTCGATCGACCCGTCGTAGATCATGAGACCGAACTGCGCTTCACCTTCGAGGCGCACGATCAAGCCATTCATCGGATCGAGCAGCGCGGAGCGCAGCGCAGTCCAACGCGTTGCGCCGCCGAACGTGTCGCACATGCTGCCCGAGCCATCGACCACGAACAGCACCACGGCATCCAAACACGAGCTGCCGCCGGTGCTGGTCGCCATCACGGGCGGAAGTTGCCCGGGACGGCCGAGGTCCGGGAACGCCGGATTGCCCATCGCGAGAGGAGTGCCAGCTGCGCCTGCGCCGACGACGGTGCCCGGTACGCTTCCGCCCGCGAAGCCGCCGCTGCGAGCGGCAGTCCCGCCACGCGCCCCGCTCATCGTGTCGCCCGATGAACTGCAGCTCAGAGCGAGCAGCGCGAATGCGAGTGAACACACGAGTCCGGGAAGTAATTGTTTACGGCTGAGCACGGTCGAACCCTCCAAGGTACCGAAAGGGACAGTAGCGCAACCAAATCGGACAGCCACGTCCCACCCCGGGAGTAGGCTCGTCCGAGGTCGAGCCAGCGACTACCGTGAGTCGCCTGACGCGTTTACGACCTTCACCTTTTTAAGAATTGCTAGGAATCGGTCCCGCGTCGCATCACGCGGAGCTAGTCCGCGCTCGGATGCCCGCTCTCTGCAGCATGCGCTGGCTCTCGAGTGTCGCGTCCTGTTCACTGTCCGTAGCCGCGGGCAATGCTGGCAAACCGCGTGCGATCGCCTGCGCGAGGGTTCCGGGTGGAAGCGGGGCGAGCATCGCTTCGATCGGGTTGTCGAGGATCACGCGCGAGCCGCGCTGCCACGTGACGTACGCCCACGCCCACTCGAACAGAACGCCGACGCGACTACGGAATTCGACCAAAAACAGAATGTGGACCAGCAGCCACATCAGCCAGGCGATCACGCCCGAGAACTGCATGCGTCCGACCTGCGCAACGGCCTTATTGCGGCCGATCGTGGCCATCGAGCCCTTGTCCACGTAACGGAAACTCGTGCGTTCTTCGCCTTCGAGCTCGCGCCGGATGGTCTTGGCGGCGTGTGCTCCACTTTGAATCGCGAGCTGCGCGACGCCTGGCAGTAGCTTGCCCTGCTGCTCTTTCGAGATCAGGTCGCCGACCACGAAGATCTCCGGATGATCGAGGACGGTGAGATCATCGCGAACGCGAACGCGGCCGGCGCGGTCGGTCTCGGCCTGGAGGTCCGATGTGATCGAACTTGCGCAGACGCCGGCGGCCCAGACGATCGTGCGTGTCCCAATGCGTTCATCCCCGATCTGGACGAACTCGGGTCCGAGGTCTGAAACGGGGGCGCCGGTTCGTACCTCGATCC
>DASRXR010000634.1:0-14093 GCA_035687405.1 Polyangiales bacterium | reverse complement strand
CTCGCTCTCGCTCTCGCTCTCGCTCTCGCTCTCGCTCTCGCTCTCGCTCTCGCTCTCGCTCTCGCCCGTGCCCACGCGCATCCGGTCGTTCTGGCGCTCGCGCTCAAGCGTGCTCGTCCTCAACCGTGCTCGCGCTCATGCGTGCTCGCACTCGCGCTCCGCACTCGCACCAAGTCGCGCGCGCTCACTCACCAGACGCGTTTGGAAACCGCACGCTAAACGCAAGAAAAGCGCCTCCTCTTCTCCCACGGCGCATTTTTTGACGGGTTTTTCCCAGCACTTGATCGTTCGTTGGTGGATGCCACCGAACGAGCAGAACTCTGCGGCCAAACACTCGACAGCCGCTATCAGCTGCGCCAACGCATTGGTGTCGGCGGCACCGGCGTCGTCTTCGAAGCCCTCGACCTCACCGACGGCTCCGCCCTCGCCCTAAAAACGCTCCGCCCCTGCTACGTGAATCACATCGACCTCGGCACACGCCTCCGCCGCGAAGCCGAAGTCTCACGCCGCGTCGCTCACCCTGGCGTCGTCCGCGTACTCGATGAAGGCGTCCTCGAAGACGGCTCGCCATACATCGTCATGCCACTCATGACCGGCGAAAGCCTCGCTCGCCTTCTGACCCGCGAATCCGGCCTCAACCTCGCCGAACTCGCCACCATCACCAGCCGCGTCGCCGCAATCCTTCACGTCGCGCACGCCGCCGGCTACGTCCACCGCGACGTCAAACCCGAACACATCCTACTCGACCGCACGCCGAGCGGTGACCTCACCGTCCACCTCCTCGACTTCGGCGTCTGCGCGAGCCAAACCGCGTCCGACGAAGAAAAAGCCCGCGAGAACGGGCGCGTCTTCGGTACACCGAGCTACGTGTCGCCCGAACAGGCCTCCGGCGAACCGAACGTCGACGGCCGCGCCGACCTCTTCTCCCTCGGCATCGTAATGTTCGAAGCCGCCAGCGGCTGCCTGCCCTTCACCGGGGCGAGTGTCTCAAAACTGCTGCTTCGCATCATTCGCGACGACGCACCGCTGCTCCGAGAGCTCCGCCGCGATATCGACCCAGGATTCGAGCTGATCGTCGCCCGCCTGTTGGAACGCGACCCGCGCGACCGCCTACCGTCGGCGCGAGCCCTCGCCCGCGCACTTGCGCCGTTCGTCGGCGAGCGCGCCCGCACCGAACATCGGCTCGCCAGCATGCTCCGCGCGTCCCAATCGATCGACGATACGGCCATCACGCTGTGTGCCGCCGACGAACAACGGGTCGCCTAAATCGACGCGTGTCCGCGAACGGGTGGTCGTAACGTGTGCTCCTTGTCGTGCATCACGCACACCGTTCGCGCACGACTGTCGCTGATGGCTTCAGCGTCATGCTTGCTTATGTCAGCCCTGCAACGTTAGCCTAGTCGCAGATCGAGCCCCCGCCGCCACGTTGCGCGCGCTCGAATTCAGCGATGCTCAAAGATCTCGTGCAGAGCAAAAACGGCGTTCCAGCGCTGGTAGTTCTGGGCGTCGGGTTGGGGATTGCAGTACTCGGTCCCCCGCTCTTCATGCCGATGCTACCGGGTTGGATGGCAGGTCTCATCGGTCTCGTCACCGGAAGTATCTCGGCGATGATGGCCGTCCGCGGCGTCGGCGCGAGTGACGACGAGCTCCTCGCTCTTCGCACTGGTGCAAAAGCAGCGCTGCGAGGTCAAAAGCCGTCGCGGCCAGCGAACGCACAACACTCGGTCCTCGAGATCCTCGAAGTCCTCGAGACCGTCGCGAACGAAAACGACGCGCGCACCCACAAGGTCACCGAGCTCGAACAAGCGCTCGCAAAAGCCCACGTGGAAGTCGATCGGCGCCAGCGCGAGCTCGCCGAAGCCGAACATGCCCTATCGGCCCAACTCGACGAGTTCACCGTCGGCTTGAACGAACAAGCGACCGCTTCCGAACAAGCGTCGCGCTCGATGGTCAACACCGCCGAAGTGCTCAAGCAACTCGCGCAGAGCGTCGAGGTGCTCGCCCAGAGCGCAGAGGAATCGTCGTCGTCGATCCTCGAGATGAAAGCCACGAACGACGAGGTCGCCGAGAACATGGGCAACCTCGGCAACAGCGTGCGCGACACGGTCTCTTCGATCGAAGAGATGACCTACAGCATCAAAGAAGTCGCTCGCAACGTCGACTCGCTCTCGCTCATGACCGAGGAAACCTCGTCCTCGATGAACGAGATGGACGTCTCGATCGATCAAGTTCAGACGAACGCCAATCAAACCTCGCGGCTGTCCGAACAAGTCGCCAAAGACGCCGAGCGCGGCGCAGACGCGATCACCCGCACGATCCACGAGATCAACCGCATCAAGGAGTCCTCGTCCGACGCCGTGAGCGCAATCGTGTCACTCGGTCGCCGCATCGACGCCATCGGCGACATCCTGAACGTCATCGACGACGTCGCCGAGCAAACGAACCTGCTCGCGCTGAACGCCGCGATCATCGCCGCGCAAGCCGGTGAGTACGGCAAAGGTTTCGCCGTCGTCGCGGACGAGATCAAAGAGCTCGCAGAGCGCTCGGGCACGTCGACCAAAGAGATCGCCGCGCTGATCCGCACCATTCAGGAAGAAACGAAAAACGCGATTCAAGCCGTCGAACGCGGCGCGACCACGGTCGATCGCGGCGTGGAAGTGAGCGCGGAAGCCGAACAAGCGCTGAAGAAGATTCTCGATTCGTCCCAGAAATCGACGTCCATGGTCGGCGCCATCGCGCGAGCCACCGTCGAACAGGCCAAGGGCAGCAAGCAGGTCACCGACGCCATTTCGCGCATCGCGGAGACAGTGCAGCAAATTGCAGCAGCCACCGCCGAGCAGGCGCGCGGCTCAGAGCTGATCATGAAGAGCGCAGAAAAGATGCGGCTCATCACGCAGCACGTGGAACGCTCGCAAAAAGAACAAGCCCATGGTGCGCGTCAGATCACGAGCGCCGTCGAGAACATCTCGTCGATGGTCAATCAGCTCAACAAGGCTCAGCGCCAGCAGACGAAGGCCTCGGACGACACGTCGCAGCTCCTGGAGCGCATCCGCGACCTCACGCGTTCACAAGAAAAACACCTCGGGTCACTGGCCGGCGCGGCCGAACGCCTGCACGGCCTGGCGCGCCGGAGCACGGGCTAGCGCTCTCCGACCTGCGCACGCGCCACACGCCGGCTGACGCGCGAGGTGGGCGCAAACCGCCGAGTCCTGTACGATGTAGGCCGCCGGTTTGTGCTACGCCCGCGGCGGGGTAGCGTGTGCTACATCAGCCGGACCCGAAGTCATGTGGAACATTGGTTTTGGCGAGCTCGCGATCATCTGCATCGTCCTCATCATCGCGGTGGGGCCGGAACGGTTGCCGTCCATGATGAAGACCGTCGGCAAAACGGTCCGCACCTTGCGGCAAGCCAGCCGCGACCTGCGTGAATCGACCGGCATCGACGAACTTTTGCGCGAAGATTTCGATTTTCATCCTCCGCCGCGCCGCCCCGCACCGGTGGCGTCCATCGCGCGCGATGTCGACCCCGTGATCAACCCGACGACCGCAGAGCTGGCACCCGTCGCTGGGCAAAACTCGGCAGAGGCCGTTGCGAGCTTGCCCTCGGATGGTCCGCTGACGGCTGCAACGAGCGAAACCACGGGAGTCGCGGGAGTCACCGGAGCCACGGAGACCACGGGAGCCGCGGAAACCACGAACGTCGCGGCGTCGGCAGTTGCGATCCCGTCGTCGTCGCAGCTCGCCACCGCGGCGGCCACCGATCACGCGAACGTCACGGGCACACTGCCTTCGGATGCGCCGCTCGTCGCGCTCGCAGCAAAGGCGCCACCGATCACCGCACCACCGCCGGCCGGCCCACTTTCGGTGCCACCGCCGCCGCCCGCGCAGGACGAAGCGAAGCCTCGTGAGAGCTGATGTCGAACTCGCTCGATAGGCCTGCCCCGCAAGCGACGGCGCTCGCCACTACGTTGAACGAAGCGCCACCCGAGGACGTGCCCATGACCGTGCTCGAGCACCTCGGCGAGCTTCGGTCGCGTTTGATCAAAGCGCTGCTCGGCATGATCCCCGGCGCTTGGATCGCGTGGGAGTACAAGGAATACCTCCTCGACTACCTGCTCCAACCGCTGTCGCTCGCCTGGAAGCACCTCGGCCTAGGCGAACCGACGATCCACTTCGCGAACCCGGTCGATCTCTTCGTGTCGTACATGAAGATCTCGATCACGGTCGGCTTGCTCGCTTCGAGCCCGTGGGTGTTCTGGCAAATCTGGGCGTTCATCGCGCCCGGTCTCTACAAAAAAGAGCGCCGGTACGCGATTCCGTTCGTAATCGCATCGACGGTGTTTTTCGCCGGCGGTGCGTTCTTCGGCTACGAGGTCGTGTTCCCGGTCGGCTTCGAACAACTGCTCGGCATGTCCGGCATGCTGCCGAGCTCGACGATGCGCGTTCAGCCGACGATCATGCTCACGGAGTACATGGGCTTCGCGACGCGCATGCTGCTCGCGTTCGGCGTCGTGTTCGAAGTGCCAGTGGTCGTCACGTTCCTCGCGATGGTCGGCATCGTGAACTGGAAACAGCTGCTGAAGTTCGGCCGCTGGTGGGTCGTCATCGCGAGCATCATCGCCGCGGTTCTGACGCCACCGGACGTCGGCTCGCAGCTGATGATGCTCGTGCCGCTGGTCGTGCTGTATTTCATGTCCGTCGGGCTTGCGTACCTGTTCGGTCCGAAGGTCGAGCCAGAACCCAAGGCCGACGATGAAGCCGGCAGCGGCTGATCACCCCGGGGTTGCGCTCGGCCCTGCGTTCGTTGCGAGCTTGGGCCTGCTCCGGCAGCGGCTGGTCGTCCTGCCTGCGCTCGGAGCCGCGATCGTCTTTTCGATCTTGTCGGTGTGTTGCGGGATCGGCCTGTTCACGACGCCGTGGTTCATCTGTGAGTTGTTCGCGACGCAGCTCGCGCTCTGCACCGGTAAACCTGCACTTCACAGCGTGTCGTGGGTTCCTGCCGGCCTGATTCTGATCGGTGCGGTATTGCTCGTGATGAGCACGGCTTCGCTCACGCTGCTCGGCGCCGGCCCGGATCTGCCGCCGAACGCTGCACCGCTCTCCGGCCTCGGGACGTTGATGCGCAGCGGCGGTTTCTATGCAGCCATCAGCAGCACGCTCGCGCTGCTGTTCATGATGCCGGTGCTGTACGCGCCGCTGGTGTTGATCGATCGGCGCGCCGATTTCGAAGAGGCGCTGCTCGAGAGCGTGAGGATCGTGGTGCGTCGCGGCGTTCTGGCGAGCTTGACGTTGTCGCTCGTCGTCCACGTCGTTCAAATCTCGCCGCTGTTACTCGCGTCGGCTTGGGCGCTGTGGGGAACGCGCTCGACCGTTCCGCAAGCGCTGCTGATCGCCACGCCGCTTCTGTGCATCACGATTCCGCTCGGACAGGGGATGGTCACTTGGATCTACACGCACTTTCGCGCGGATCCCACCAACCCGACCACTTCGCCAGCCGGGCTCCCGCACACGCCGCGCACCGAAGCCGCACTGCTCACGATCTCGCGCTGGGTGCGGGTCTGGACGTTTGTCGTCGTGCTTCCGATCGCAGCTGTGGTCGGGGTGGGCCTGTCGCTCGTGCGACCGTCTGCGCTCTCACCGGGGAACGCGCCGCGCAACGGCGAGCTGATCGCGGATCTCGTTCCGCTGGCCGGTCAGACCAAGCGGGCCGCGCTCGACAACACGTCGCTCGAGCTGAGCGTGAGCCCGGAGCAGTTGGCGATCGCTGCTGCGGATGGCGGCGGGACCGGTGAGCTCACGCTGCACGACTCGGCGCCGATCACCCGTGTCCGCGTGATTCGCGTTCGCGACGCATTCGCGATCGAAGTGCTGCAAGGTGAACTGAGCTCGTCGACTTGGATCGATCGCGCGGGCGTCCGGCTCGACGACGACCTGCGCGCGCGCCTGATGGACCGAGTGTCGGGGCGTGAGCTCGCGTTCGTGCTGCTCTTTCCGTTCGTCGCGGCGCTGCTCACCGTGCCGGTGTTGAATCGCTTGAGCCGCGTTCAGCTCGCGGTCCGCAAGTTCGGCGATCGACGGCCGAGCGACGACGTGCTCGACCTCGCGCTGCGCCGCAGCGTGCGCCGAACGCAGCTGTTCATCGCGGTGATCTTGCCGCTCGATGGGCTCGCGCTCGCGCTCGCGGTTCGCGCGCTGGGTTGGGTCTGAACAGCCGGTCTGAGCAAATCTGCTCCGCGCATGTGGTAGCTTCGTGTGCGCATGCCGACCGAAGATCAGCCCGCTTCACCCGCAGACCCGCTCACACGCGCGCAGGCTGCGTACGCGTCGGGCAACTTCGCCGAGCTTCGTCGCGAGGCCGCAAACCTGCACGCCGCGCCGGATGCCGAGGTCGCTCGCAAAGCGCGCGAGCTCGAAGCGCGCGTGGCGATCGACTCGTGGAGCTGGGCGGTGCTCGCCATCGCGTTAGCGCTGTTCTGCGGGATCGTGGTGGCGTATGCGCGCTGAGCTCGGTCGCGTTCTCGTGCGGCTGTACGCGGTCACCGGCGCGCCGCTGACGCTGTTGGCTGCAGCCATCATCGCGCTGAGTGCCTGCGCCGGTACGGCGTCCCAAGTGCGCTCCGGCCCGCCGGACCAGTCTCCAAAGTCGCTCTATCCGCTCGCAGCGGGGTATGCGTGGTCGTACGACGTCGAGACTGAAGGCAGTCCGCCCGTACTCGCCGTCGCGCGAGTGGCTCGCTTCGATTCCGGCGTCGCGTCGGTCGTGACTGGTCCCGAGGCCGAGCAGCGGTACGCGGTGACGGACGTGGGCATTCAGCGCGTCGGACAGCCCGGGTTCCTGCTCAAAGCGCCGATCGCCCTCGGGGCGATCTGGGAATCGGGTGCGGATACGAACGCGCGCGTGGCGTCCGTGAGCGAGCAAGTGAGCACGACGGCCGGAAACTTCGCAGCGTGTGTCGTGGTCGAGGAGCAAAACCACACTTCCGGCCAAGCGGTGAAAACGACCTATTGCCCGGGTGTTGGTCCTGCACTGGTCGTCTCGCAGATGGAAGTGCGAGGTCAGTTGCTGACGGTAACTGCACGACTTCGTGGCTTCTCCGTGGAGTCCGCGGAAGCCGAACCATGATCGTGCGATCACAGCGATAAAACCGTGCAGATTCGCGTCCGTTTAGATGCGAAAAATTCGTCCACGTTGCGGTGATTCGGCTTGCTCTTCGGGCTGAAACTACCCATAAATTCAAGGTAGAAACGCTTGCTCGCAATCGCCGGAGGACGACGAAGCGGGACGAGTCTGGACTGAGGGTCCGTGCGGTTGCGGACTCGGCGTGCTTCTTTGTCCTGTGCGATTTGCTCGAGGAATTTGGAAATGACGTCACTGCCACCGGAAGCCAGCAACTACTTGCTCTTTTCGGACGTGCATCTCGGCGCTGACCTCGTCCAACACTCGCGACCCTGGACCGCATCGCGCCTCCTCGCGGCGCATCGCATCGACGAGACGCTCGGCTCGATGCTCGATCACTACCGCGAGCACCGCGAAGACGGCCGGCTGTGGCGCGTGGTCATCGCGGGCGACTTCATCGACCTCGTCGGCATGTCGATCTCGGCGACGCCGGGGGTGACTTGGCGAACGCCGCTCAGCGAAGACGACCAAACGCACGGTCTGGGCAGCGCCGAGGACCACGCCGCGTTCAAGATGCACGCGGTCGCGGATCGGCACGACTTGCTGTTTCGCAAGCTCGCTAGCTTCGTCGAGGCAGGCCACTCGCTCGTATTTGTCCGCGGCAACCACGACGTCGAGATGTACTGGGACTCGGCCCAGCGCGCGTTTTTGGATGCGCTCATCAACCGGGCCTCGTTCTCGGTCGACGACACCGCTACGCGCGAGCAGTTCGAGTCGCGCATCGAGTTTCAGCACTGGTTCTTTTACGTGCGCGGTTTCTTGTACGTCGAGCACGGCCACCAATACGACGCGACCTGCGCGTACCACCACCTGCTCTCGCCGCGCTCGCCGCGCGACCCGCGCCGAATCAGCTACTCGTTTTCAGACATCCTCCTGCGCTACGTCGTGCGGCCTACGCGCGAGCTTTCGCCCGAGGGTCACGAGAACGATTCGATGTTCGACTTCATTCGGCTCGCGTTCTCGCTCGGCCTGAACGGCTGCGCGAAGCTCGGGTACCGGTTCTTCAGCGCAGTCGGTCGCATGGTCGCGACGTGGCGCGATCACCTGAGCGAGCACACGTCGCAGATCAAAGCCGAGCACGACCGGCAAATGACGCTGATCTCGAACGTGTTTCGCTTGAGCGCCGACAACCTCAAGGCGATGACCCTGCTCTGGGCGACGCCGGTCACGGGTAAGTTCTTTTCGATCTTCCGCACTGTGTTTCTAGACGGGCTCGCCGGCGGTCTCGTCGCGTGCGGCGTGTTCGCGCTGCTCGCGGTGCTGCACGTCCTGCCGTGGATGTGGCTGCCGCCGGTGCTGATCGCGCTCGTCGTGAGCATCGTCGTGTACATGAAACTCTCGAAGGTGCTCGAACCGCACGCCGCATTGCGCCTCGGTGCAAAGCGTTTGGCAGAGCTCGTGCCGGCCCGCTACGTCGTGATGGGCCACACGCACAAGCCGATGATGGAAAAGTTGTCGCCCGCGACGACGTACGTGAACCTCGGCAACTGGACGAACGACACCGTCGACGATCAAGTGAGCGGCGCGCCCTGCACGCATCTCGTGATCCGGCATGGTGACGGCGGTGAACCGGAAGCACGCTTGTGCGATTGGGATGGTCAGCGCGGTCCTCGCGTGCTGCATCGCGACGCGCGAGCGTCCGCCGTTGTGGATGGTTCGGAAGCCGCCGCCGTGCGAGGCATCGCCGCTTCACAAGAGCCCAGCGTGCAGCCTCGGAGTGCGTGAAGAAAGAACGCTCGAACAGCGTCCATTTGCGCGCATTTTCAGCGGAATTTACCGAACTTGTTTGTTGCGTTAGAGGGTGCGAGCAGGTACCCTTACAGGCCCAGATCAAAGGCCGTTCGGCGCGAGATTCTGGGCACCTCGATCAGAGCTGGTCAACGCTCTGACTAACGCCGCCCGCAATCGTTTCAGGGCCCTAACTTCGCGTTGAAGATTGTCGGCAGGCTCGTCAGAGCGCAGCAAAGGTTTGTCTCATCTGAGCATGGCGTCTGAGTATGGAGAGGGATCCATCCAGGTCCTCGAGGGCCTGGAAGCGGTGCGAAAGCGCCCAGGCATGTACATCGGAGATGTGCATGATGGGACCGGTTTGCACCATCTCGTCTGGGAGGTCGTCGACAACGCAGTCGACGAGCACCTCGCAGGCTACTGCCACAACATCCGCATCACGGTCCTCACCGACGGCGGGTTGATGTGCGAAGACGACGGGCGCGGCATCCCGGTCGGTCGGCACGAGCGCGGTGTGAGCGCAGCCGAAGTCGTGATGACGGTGCTGCACGCCGGCGGCAAGTTCGACAACGACAGCTACAAGGTGTCGGCCGGTCTGCACGGCGTCGGCGTGAGCGCGGTGAACGCCGTGAGCGACAAGCTGACTCTCGAGATCCACCGCGAAGGTCAGGTCTGGGAGCAGGAGTACTCGCGCGGTGCGCCGTTGGGTCCGATCAAGGCGACCGCCCCGACTGACAAGACCGGTACGAAGATCACCTTTCGGCCCGATCCCGAGATCTTCTCGAACGTCGAGTTCTCGTTCGAAATCCTGCACAGCCGTTTGCGCGAGATCGCGTTCTTGAACGCCGGCCTGCACGTGGTGTTCGAGGACCAGCGGATCGGCCGGACCGAGCGCTACAAGTTCGACGACGGCATCAAAGAGTTCATCGTGCTCTTGAACAAGGGCAAGACTCCGCTCCATCCGGACGTGATCTACCTGAAGGATACGCGCGACAACGTCGAGGTCGAGATCGCGCTGCAGTGGAACGACTCGTACGTGGAGCAGGTGTTTTGCTACACGAACAACGTTCACAACCGTGACGGCGGTACGCACCTGACTGGCTTGCGCGCGGCGCTGACCAAGACGGTGAACAACTACGGTTCGGCCCATGGCGTGCTCAAGGACTTGAAGTCCGGCCTCTCAGGCGAGGACGTGCGCGAGGGCCTGACCACGATCCTTTCGATCAAGCACCCCGATCCGAGCTTCGATTCGCAGACGAAGAGCAAGCTCGTCTCGAGTGAAGTGAAGGGCATCGTGGAAACGGTCGTGAGCGATAGGCTCGGCCAGTACCTCGAAGAGAACCCCGAGATCGGGAAGGCCGTCGCCGAAAAGGCGGTGCTCGCAGCGCGGGCGCGAGATGCGGCGCGCAAAGCTCGCGAGATGGTTCAGCGCAAGGGCGCGCTCGAGATGAGCTCGCTGCCGGGCAAGCTGGCCGACTGCCAGGAGAAGGATCCGGCGCTCTCCGAGATTTACATCGTCGAGGGTGACAGCGCCGGTGGCAGCGCAAAGATGGGTCGCGACCGCAAGAGTCAGGCGATCCTGCCGTTGCGCGGCAAGATTTTGAACGTCGAGCGTGCACGGCTCGAGAAGATGCTGGGCAGCGAGCAGATCGGCACGCTGATCATGGCGCTCGGTTGTGGTGTCGACGGCGGTGGAAACTTCGAGATCGACAAGGTCCGGTACCACCGCATCATCATCATGACTGACGCCGACGTGGACGGTTCGCACATCCGCACGTTGCTGCTGACGTTCTTCTACCGGCAGATGCCGGAAGTGATTAAGCGCGGGTATCTCTACATCGCGCAGCCGCCACTCTACAAAGTGAAGCGTGGCAAAAAAGAGTTGTTCCTGAAGGACGACACCGCGCTCGCGACGTTCGTCCTCGACGCGGGTTCGGATGGTCTCGCCGTACGTACGCGTGAAGGTGGGGTGACGCTGACGGGTCAGCCGTTGCGGAACCTGCTCGACGAGCTGCTGCGCTTCCGCGAGCTGAGCGACCGGTTGCGGCGCTTTGCGGATCCGGTCGTCGTCAAGGCGGCCGTGCGCGAGACGTCGCTCGACGTCGATGCGTTGCGCGACGAGGCGCGGGTTCAAGCGGCGGTGACGCAGCTGGAGACTTCGCTCAAGCGCCGGCAGCCGGACGTAGCGTTCAAGATCGCAATCAAAGACGACGTGGAGCACGGCTGCAAGAAGATCGAGATTCAGCAGCGCGCGGGTGTGGCAAGCCGGACCTCGACCATCAGTCACGCGCTCTTGAGCACGCTCGATTGGCGCAAGTTGCGGGAGTTGCAGGGTGCGATCGACGCACTGGGCGCGCCTCCGTTCATCGTCGGCGAGAGCAACGGTGACGACGGCGCCGAGCTTGCGGGTGTCGATGCGCTGTGGGACTTCGTGGACGTGCGCGGGCACAAGGGTTTGCAGCTGCAGCGCTACAAGGGTTTGGGCGAGATGAACGCCGACACGTTGTGGGAGACCACGATGAACCCCGAGACGCGCGTGCTTTTGCAGGTGCGGATCGCCGAAGCTTTGGCAGCTGAGGAGCTCTTCAGCATTCTGATGGGCGATCAGGTCGAGCCGCGTCGCGAGTTCATCGAAAAGAACGCGATGGACGTCCGCAACCTCGATATTTGAGTCTTACCTCGAGCATTGCCGCCACACGCTGCAGTCAACGTGGGCTAGCGCGCACGAGTGTGGCAACAAAGCCGCTGGCAGTCGCCGTCAGCTGCGGTTAATGTCTCCACCCACGTCGCCTCTGATGGCGGCGTATTCCATCAGCATGAGGTGCGTATGCTAGGGCAATTCCTGAAGCACCTGGTAGTTCACACGCCGTTCGAAGGGCTCGCTCAACGCGTGCAGCACGCGCTGAGCCTGCCGCGACGCGCTCGGCATCCCGAGCTCAGCAGTATTCACGAGGAGCCGCGCTTCATCGAGAGCGCGTGCAGAATGCTTCTCCGACCGGAATCGAATGCAGTCGACATCGGCGCGCATCTCGGGTCCCAACTCGGGAGGTTCGTCGACCTCGCACGCTTCGGGCGCCATCTGGCGTTCGAACCAGTGCCGTACAAGGCGCGCTGGCTGCGACGCAAGTTCCCGAACGTCGACGTGCGCGAGCTCGCGCTCCACGAAGCCGAAGGGCGCCAGACGTTTTTCGTGAACGAATCGCGCCCGGGCTACAGCGGATTGCGGCGGCATGAAGCCGGTAACGACGTGTTGCGCGAGATCACCGTCGATCAGCACCGCTTGGACGAGGTGGTCGATCCGAGCCTCGACATCGACTTGATCAAGATCGACGTCGAAGGTGCGGAGCTGTTCGTGCTGCGCGGTGCGACTCGTTTGCTCGATCGGTGCCGTCCGACGCTGCTCTTCGAGTCGACGAAGACTGGGCTCGCGACCTGGCAGCTGACGCCCGACGCGATGTACACGTTTCTGCGCGACCAGGGCTATCGCATCTACCTGCCGCGCGCGTTCGTGTGCGGAGGAACGCCGCTCGACCAAGACGAGTTTGCGGTCGCGCACGAATACCCATTCCGCGCGTTCAACTTCATCGGTGTCGCGAAGGACCGTCCGCTCGGTCGCCAGCGAAAGACCTCACGTCGTGGCGAGGCCGCACAGCAACCGGTCATGAATGTTGCCGAAAGCTCCGTTCGACATCACCACGATTACGTCGCCGGGATTCGCTAGCGCGAGCGCTCGCGCGATCACCGCATCGATGCTGCCCAGCGCTTCGGCGCTGTGGCGGCCGTCGCTGCTGATGGCGGCAGCGAGCGCCTTCGTATCCAGCTTCTCGGCTTCGGGAATCTCGGCGCGTCCGACCGGCGCGAGCAGCGTGATGTCTGCTGGCTCGAACGCCTTCGCGTAGGCTTCTTGGTGCATTCGCCTCGACGCGGTCGCGCTTCGCGGCTCGAACACCGCGATCAATCGCCCTTGGGGGTGCCGCTCTCGAAAGCCTCTCAACGTTTCGAGCACCGCCGTCGGGTGATGCGCGAAGTCGTCGTAGACGCGCACGCCGCCTGCGATGCCTCGCAGCTCCTGGCGGCGTTTCACGCCTCCGAACGCCGGCAGCGCTTGGCTGAGCCGGTGCACCTTCGCATCCGCCGCGAGGGCACACAGCGTGACTGCCGCGAGCGCATTCCGCAGGTTGGCCGCTCCGAACAACGGCGTCATGAAACGGCCGCACGAGTTCCCTGCCGCAAACAAATCGAACGCCGCGAGGTCGCCGTTCGGAGCGACGGGCGCCGCGATCCACTCCGGCGTCACGTCACCGGTGTCTTCACCGTCGAGCGCGTAATACGCGACGCGACAGCGCGCTCGAGCAGCCACCGCGCGGACCTCGGCATCCGCTGCATTGGCGACGAGTAGTCCGTGGCTCGGGATGCGCTCGACAAAACCCGTGAACGCGGCGCGATAACTCGCCATGTCGGGATAGATGTCCGCGTGGTCATGTTCGATCGCCTGGAGAATCGCGACTTCCGGGTTGTAGTGCCAAAACTTGGGTGTCTTCTCGAAGAACGCGCTGTCGTACTCGTCGCCCTCCACAACGAACGGTGCGCCCTCGGGTGCCAAGCGAAAACTCTCGGAAAATCCGAGGGGAATGCCGCCGATTAGAAAGCCTGGCTGCAGTTCGAGCGCGTCGAGCAAATGCGCAGTCAGCGCGGTCGTCGTCGTCTTGCCGTGCGTGCCGGCGATAACGAAACTGCGCCGGCCGCGCAGACACAACTCTTCGAGCGCTTTCGGCAGCGACGTGTACGGAATTCCGGAATCGATCGCAGCGCGTGCCTCTGGATTACTCGAGCGACAGACGTTGCCCACGACAACCAAGTCCGGTCGTGGCGTAAGGTGCGATGCATCGAATCCTTCGTGGGTTTCGATGCCCCAGCGCTTTAGTGCGTCCCCCATCGGGGGGTAAAACGCACTGTCACTGCCTGAAACGTGATGGCCAGCGTTGCGTAACAAACCGGCGAGAGAACCCATGCCAGTGCCGCAAACGCCGATCAAATGAACATGCATGTGACCCGAGCTCTCTGGCCTAACGGCCGACAATCACATTGTCGCACAGCTGCTCGATTGGCCGCGAATTCGAACGGTTGACAGGCAGCAGTTGGCCCCCATACTGAGAAATAAGGCATCAGGCATGGGTGAAGACAACAA
>DASRXR010000633.1:0-3402 GCA_035687405.1 Polyangiales bacterium | reverse complement strand
GAAGCTCCGCCGCGAGCGCAGGCGACGCAGCGGTCGGTGGACAGGGATCACCCGCTAGTTCGTCGGGGATGAGCGCAGACGGCGCGGGCACGAATGCCGGGGCAACGGGGAGCAACTCGGCTGGGATGTCGATGATGACTTCGGCCGGTCAAAACGGTGGCGATGGTCAAAGTCCGAGTGCAGCCAACAGCGGCGCCTCCGGTCAAACTGCCAGCGCAGCTGGCAGCAGCGGCGACGGTCCGAGCAGCGGCTCGGCTGCAAGTGGCGGCGCTGGAGCTTCCGGTCCTGCGGACTGCCAGGACGGCGAGACTTCGTGCGACGGTCTCGTTGTTCGCCAGTGTTCCGACGGTCGATGGATCACCGGTTCACCCTGCTCTTTCCTCTGCAAAGACGGGGACTGCGGCGGCGAGTGCGAACCGGGCGCCAAGCGATGCGCTGACAATGTGCCGCAGACCTGCGACGCCGGCGCAACTTGGATGAACACCGCAGCCGCGTGCTCTAGCGTTTGCGTCGAGGGCGCATGCTCGGGCACATGCGTGCCCGACACGAAGCAATGTAACGGCAACAGAGTTCAAACCTGTAGCGCGAGCGGCGCGTGGAATTCGGGCGAGCCGTGCATGTTCGTGTGCACGGGTGGAGCGTGCGGCGGCGAGTGCACGCCGAACGAGCTGCGCTGCTCAGGGCTGGCTCGCGAGAAATGCAACGCCCAGGGAGTCTGGCAGCCGAACGGCGCGAACTGCCCGAACCTGTGCACGGATGGAGCGTGCACGGGCGAGTGCAAACCGAACCAACAGCGGTGCTCAGGCCTCAGTCCGCAAAAATGTGATGAACGAGGAATGTGGCAGCAGAACGGCGCTGCGTGCCCGAACCTTTGCAACGCGGGCGCATGCACGGGCGATTGTAAACCGCTCGAAACGCGATGCTCGGGCTCCAACAACACGCTGCAACAAACCTGCAGCACCGCAGGTAAATGGTCCACGGGCACGATCAAGCCACCTTGCGCGGAGTGCGATCCCTCGATGACTCCCGCATGCATGGCGGGAACTACGAAGCTTCGAACATGCAGTGCCGGGAAGTTCGTCGACGAGGTCTCGAAAACGTGCGGCGCGGAGTGCACACCGGGCGAAGGCGGCTGCGAGTACGGAGGCGTGGGAAAGTGTTGGGGCAACTGTAGTTTCTCCGGTACAGACCCAGAGAACGACACCATGGCGAGTTTCACTTGCAAACCCGATGGCACTGGTCAGCCCACGGCGTACTGCCATCCGACTCGATGTGCGGATGGAACAACCCTAGTCGCGGCCCTATGCACGAGCACCGTTTCTGGCGCGTCGTGCTCCACAGTGCGGAGCTGTCCCTGACCGCGCTGACTTGAGCGGCCACTGCTAGCGATCAACGCAGCTTCACCGTGACTCGGTCCGGGCGACGGTCGTTGTCTAGATAGACGTACTTCGCCCTCGTCCTCTGCGTTGCCAACTGACCGAAAACCTCTCGCAAACGACGCAATTTCGTTCGGAACGGCGACTTGCCCAAACGCACGTAAGTCCCGTCACCACCGAGGTAAGCCGACAAGGTTTCGTCCGCCTCGACGTGGATCTCACTGATCGGCTCCCGCTTCGCCAATCCTGAATCCGCATACTCACGCAGAAAGGCGATCACCTGTAGCAAGATCGCCGCCGCCGCGTGGCGATCATGCTCGATGCTCGCGAGATCGATCCCCGTGATCAACGGCAAATCCCCCGGATCACCCGGACCGAGCTGCTTGAACGCCGCACCATCTTCGCCGACGAGCCACAGCTCTCCTGCAGCCAATAGCGCGAGCGCACGTCGCTCCTTCACCTGAACCCGATACGTGCCCGGCAACCGGCGCTGCACCGTCGCGGTCTCGATCCACGGCTCCGCGAGCAGCTTCTCCGTCGCCTGCTCCGCAGTCACCTGAAAGACGTTCTTGCCGATCGCGATGCCCGCAATCCGCTCGATCTCCGCCCTCGAAAGCTGCTGCGCTCCCGTGATCTCGATCGACGACGTGGAAAAACCTGGCGCTGTCTCCAGGTGAGACAACAACAAACGGCCGGCCGCCATCAACCCGACCACGACGACGCCCGCCGCCGCCAGCTGCAAGAGCCAGTACAGACCGCGCCGCACTCGCGTGAGCTTCGGCTTGTGCTGATCGACAAATCCACGAACACGCACCGACCACGGCACTCGCGTCGGCGGCTGCGTGATCCGGCGATTGGACGGACGACGCTTCGGCTCGCTCGGCCGGCTCGCACGCGACATTCCCGAGAGCGCACTTTCAGTCATGCGCGCGCTCCACGCGACTCGAGCAGCGCCAGTAACTCCGGACCTGTTTGCGTGATGTTCCCGGCACCAAGCGTAATCACGACGTCTCCCGGCTGAGCCCGATCTGCGACTGCCGCTGCCAGCTGCCCCCGATCCGCGACGTGCGTGACGTCGTGGTGGCCATGCGCGCGAATCGCCGCCGCGAGCGAAGCTGAATCCGCACCCGCAATCGGCGCTTCACCCGCCGCGTAGACATCGGTCAAGAACACCACGTCGGCCGCATTGAACGCACGCGTGAGCTCATCGAACAAGTGATGCGTCCGCGTATACCGGTGCGGCTGAAACGCCACGATCAATCGCCGCCCGTACGCACGCTGCGCCGCCTCGAGCGTCGCGACGACTTCCGCCGGATGGTGCCCGTAGTCGTCCACGACCGTGATTCCGTTTCGTTCACCTCGCACGGTGAACCGCCGCTGCACGCCGGCAAACGTCGCGAGGGCATCGCGCGTCACCTCGCGTTTCACTCCGAGCTCATCCGCAATCGCAACCACCGCGAGTGCGTTCTGCACGTTGTGAACGCCCGGCATGCGAACCTCGAACTCGCCTTGAGCCTGCCCGCGATACACGAGCGCGAAGCGGCTCGCGAGGCCGACGTTCCGCACGTCCTTCGCCGAGTAGTCGGCCTGCTTCGAAAGACCGTACGTCGTCGTGCGCTTCTCGAACCGTGGCAAAATGTCCTGCACCTCCGGATGATCGAGGCACGCGATCAACAATCCGTAGAACGGAATCTTGTTCGCGAACGTGACGAATGCCTCTTTCACGCGGTCGAGCGTGCCGTAGTAGTCGAGGTGCTCGGGGTCGATGTTCGTGATCACCGCGATCACCGGCGACAAATGCAAAAACGACCCGTCTGATTCATCTGCTTCGGCGACGAGAAACTCGCCATGCCCGCGCGTCGCGCCAGAGCCGAGCACGTTCAGCTTCCCACCGATGATCACCGTCGGGTCCAGCTCGGCCGCTCGCAGCACGGTCGCGACGAGAGACGTCGTGGTGGTCTTGCCGTGTGAACCCGCGATCGCAATGCCGTCCTGCAAACGCATCAGCTCCGCCAGCATCTCGGCG
>DASRXR010000632.1:0-16932 GCA_035687405.1 Polyangiales bacterium | reverse complement strand
TCATCGCACACATGGACCGCTACTGGTCGGAGCTGTTCATGCTCGGCGATCATCCCGACTACGAGCAAACGAAGGACCGTTCGATCGGAGCGCTCGCGGTTCGACAGAATCGAACCCCGGAAGAAGTCGCGCTCGATCAACTGCTCTCACACGAGGGTCACGGCATGTTGTACCTGCCGTTCCTGAACTACGCCGACGGCTCGCTCGACGCTGCGTACGCGATGCTGATGCATCGCAACACGATCCCGGGCTTGTCCGATGGCGGCGCGCACGTGGGCATGATCTGCGACGGCAGCTTTCCGACTTCGAACTTGACGCACTGGACGCGCGATCGCACGCGCGGTCCGAAGGTCGCGCTCGAGCACATGATCCACTTGCAGACGCAGAGCACTGCTGCCGCGGTCGGGCTCTTGGATCGCGGGCTGATCGCACCGGGCTATCGCGCGGACTTGAACGTGATCGACTACGACAAGCTCGCGTTGCACGCGCCGCAAGTCGCGCACGACTTACCCACCGGCGGCCGGCGTTTGATTCAACGCGCAACGGGCTACGTAGCCACCGTTGTCGCCGGCGAAGTGACGTATCGGGATGGCGAGCCGACCGGCGCGCTGCCCGGCCGCGTGTTGCGCGGCGCGAAAGCTGCCCCGAGTCTGCAAGCGTAGCGCTCGAACGGAGGAATGATGGAACCCCAGTCAGTGGAACCGTTGGAGACGAGCTGTGAGTGGAGCGCCGAGGACATGGCCGATCCGGCGCGCTGGACCGAGCACTTGAACGCCGAGGAGATCGCGGAGATCGACGCGGCGATCGCGCACGTGAAGGCGAAGTCGGTCGACCTGCTCGACGTCGGCAAAGACGACTTCCCGCTGCCGACGCTCGGCAAACGTTTGAAGCAAATCGAGCACGATTTGATGTACGGCCGCGGCTTCGTGCTGATTCGCGGATTGCCGCGCGAGCGCTACGACAACGATCAAATGTGTGCCGCGTACTGGGGAATCGGCGCGCACCTCGGCCAACCGTGGGCCCAAAATGCGAAAGGCCACGTGCTCGGCGACGTGACCGATCAAGGCAAAGGTCCGGATGATCCGACGTCGCGCGGGAACGAGCTCGGGCAGATCGGGCTCGACTACCACTGCGACGGCTCGGACCTGATCGGCTTGTTGTGTTTACAGACCGGTGTCTCGGGTGGACAGTCGGCGGTTTGCAACTCGGTCACGCTTCACAATCGGCTGGCGCGGACGCGGCCCGACTTGGCGGCCGAGCTCTACAACCCTCAGCCGTACGACTTTCGCGGCGAGCAGGCCCCGGGTGGCAAAGCTTGGTACACCGTGCCGGTCTTCACGCGCTGGGGCGATCGCGTGTTCATTCGGTTGATCGCCGCATACATCGCGGCGTCGCAGCGTCATCCCGATGCACCGCGCCTCACCGAGAAGGCGAAAGAAGCGCTGAAGTGGATGCGCGCTGAAGCTGAAAGCAACAAGCACAGCGTCATCATGGACTTTCAGCCCGGTGACATGCAGTTCGTGAACAACTATCACGTGCTTCACGGGCGCAAACCGTATGTCGACGACCGCGCGACCGGCAAAGTCCGCCACCTCAAGCGGCTCTGGCTCGAGACCGACGTGCTCAAAGATCGTCCCCCGATCTTCGCCAACCGTGGTCGCTCGCATTGGCAAGCGAAGCGCAGCGTGAGCCGCTTGGACGCCACGCGTTGACGTAAGCTCAACTGCTTGCGGCTGGGCGGTGACACGCCCGTGGCACGCGTGTTGCACTCGCTGAGCGTCGGGGGTTACCCGATGATTACGAGTGTGTTCTTTCTCGCAGCCGCGGCCGACAGCGTCGTTCACACGTCGAAGGCGTTCGGACAGCGTGTTCGGACGCTAGTGCTCACGTGGCACACGTGGCACACGCCGCGCAGATGGCTTCAAGCGCTGTGGCCGAAGCGGGCGCAATACTCGCGCTCCGCTTCGAGCACTATCGCGATCACTCCGCCGGGCCTGCGGTTGCGGACGTCGCTGGAAAGCGTGCCCGCTGTTGTGCCGGACCCAGGTCGATGATGCCGAGGAACGCGAACAGCTTGATCACCGGATAAGACGGGTCGACCTCGAACCAGCGTGCCGCGAAGTTCGGCGACTTGCCGAACTTGTGGTGGTTGTTCTGGAACAGCTCACCGAGCGTTACGAAGTCGAACACGAGTGTGTTGCGCGACTTGTCTTCGCGCGTCGTCTCGAAGTTTCGGTAGCCGTACTTGTGGCCGCACCAGTTCACGATGGCGCCGTGGATCGGGCCCATCAGGTAGTGAATCGGAAGCAGCGCGTACCAGTACACGCTCGGCGCGAAGGCGACGTAGTAGCCGGTATAGATCGCGATGAAGAGTGCGTGCGACCACCAGGTGCGGCCGAACTTGTCGATCGCGGGCCACTCCGGCGTTCCGCCTTCGAAGCGAGCTTCGGGCTGAATGCGGTAGTGCTGGATGCCGTGGTAACGCTGTTTCGTGATCAGCATCATCTGCATGAGGTTCGGATACACGTGCGGCGAATGTGGATCGCGGGCCGTGTCGCTGAACGCGTGATGCTCGCGGTGGAGGATCGCGTAGGCGCGCGGGTTCAAGTACGACGACCCCTGCAACGCGAAAGTCATGAAGTGGAAGAAGCGCTCCCAGCCTCGCGACATCGTGAACATGCTGTGCGACGAGTAGCGATGGAGGAAGAACGTCTGCATGAAGACGCTTCCCCAGAAGTGCACGAAGAAGAACACGATGATCGCTACCGCGCTCGGGTAAACCATTGAAGCCTCGCTGTTGGATCGACCTGAGTTGCGAAGCGGAACCTACCGAAATTGCATTCGGAATGCTGCAGGCGCGACGTCATAAGCACGTCAGGAAAACAGCGAGCCGCGCTTTGGCGGCTCGCAATCTCCGGCTAACGCGTGCCAAGTCCAAACGGCGGGAAGAGCCACGAGACCCTGCATTCAAGCAAGGCGTCTCTGGCGTTTTAAACCCCAGTGGCCCACCCCCGAACTATCCGTAATCACGTAGCTTCCCCGCACACCCCCACCCCCCGCCGTATTCCCGCGAATACGTTATCTCAAACACCTCCCAAGCGCCGCTGAGGACGTTGTGGCAGTCTCGCAGTGTGGTGCAAGAACAGAACACACGGCGGCGCAGCCCGATCGACGTGTTCCGTTATCTCGACTATCGCGTCTTTCTGGCGGACTTTTACCGGGCGAAGAAACGGAAAGGTTTCTCGTACCGCGCGTTCTCGCGCACGGCCGGCCTCGGCGCGCCGAACTACCTGAAGTTGGTGATAGACGGCGAGCGCAACCTCACGCCGCCGATGGCTGCGCGCTTCGCCGAAGCCTGCGGGCTGTCCGGCGACGCCGCCGAGTACTTCACGCAGCTAGTGGAGTTCAATCAGGCGAGCAATGCGGAGCAGCGTAACGCCGGCTACGCGCGCATCGCGGCATTCGAGCGGTACCGGCGCGGCCACAAACTGGAACTGGCGCAAGCGGCGTATCACGCGAGTTGGTACCTGCCAGCGATTCGCGAGCTGATCGCGAGCCCGTCGTTCGACGAAGATCCGGAACGGCTTGCGGCGCGCCTCTGGCCGCCGATCAAAGCGAACGAGGCGAAGTTCGCATTGGACACGTTACTCGAGCTCGGACTCGTGGAGCGCGATCCGCATGGGCGGCTGCGTCAAACCACGGCGGTGGTGTCGACCGGTCCGGAGACGGTCGGCATGCACATCACCAATTACCACGCCGAGATGATGCGGCGCGCGACTGCAGCGATGGAGCTCGTGCCGGCCGCGCAGCGAGACGTCTCATCGATCACGTTTTGCCTCAGCCCTGCCGGGCTGACGCGTTTGAAAAAACGCATTCAAGAGATTCGGCGCGAGCTGATCGCGCTCGCCGAGGCCGAGTCGGAGCGCACGCAAGTCGTGCAGCTCAACCTGCAGCTGTTTCCGTTGACGCAACCGCTAGATAGCGCGCCAAAGACTGCGCCGCGTTCGAAACCGGAGAAACGCAATGCCTAACGTGCACACGCTCACCGTCTCGTTCTGTCTGGGGGTGTTCGTGGTCGGGTGCAACAGCGCGCACACGCCGGGCAGCACGGAGACAGGGAATCCGCCCGTCATCGACATCGATAGAGTCGCGCTCGTCGTGAGCTCCGATGAGGTGCACATCGTGGGTGAGCCTGGAGCCGTGACGCCAGGCGGAGCCGACGTCACGGTCCAAGTGGTGGGCGGCGATCAAGTCGTCACGACCAAGTCCGCAGCCGATGGGTCGTTCGAGCTCAAAGTCGACAGTGACGCAGGAGTGATCGAAGTTCATGCGAGCTCGGCTGGCGAAGAGTCCGAGACCGTGTTTGTGACGCGCGGAGGTGCGTCCGTAGGCACGGGTGATGGCGGTGAGCTCTCGTGTAATCAGCGTGATCAGCTCGCATCGCAGGTCGTGAGCAATGCGGTGAGCACCGCGGATGCGAGCTGCCAAACCGCAGCTGACTGCCAAAAAGTATCGACGAACACGCTGTGCCGTGACACGTGCGGAGAGTTCTACATCGGCAAGCTCGCAGTCGCGCCGATCGAAGCTGCCGTACGCGCAGTCGACGTCGACTCGCGCTTTTGCTTTGGTTTCGAAGCGGACGGCTGCGTGCGTACGATTCCGCCGTGTATACCTCCGCAGACCGGGCCGATCGCGTGCGTGGATGGCATGTGCACACACGAGCGGTGAGCTTAAAAGAACTCGGGACGGCGACTCTTCCGAGTCCCGTCCCGAGGTGCACTACCGCTCGCGCGACGTCAGCGCCACACGAACCGCGCTATCACGAACGCGTCTCCTGATGCGCCGTGCAGTCGATCGCGGTCACTGGCGCCGCGGGGGCTGCAGGGTTTCTGACCGCGATCTGTTCTACTGCGCGACCATCTGAGCAGTCAACGACGGCACACCGAGCAGCACGTCGAGCGTGCTCGCAGGCGAGGTCGGCAACGTGCCCGTGTAGAGCGTGATCGCCGAGAGATTGGCGTACGTCACACTGGTGATCGGGTCAGCCGTGTCGCTGACTTTCAGACCCTGTTCGCGTGTCCACTTCAACGTCATGCGGTCACCCGAGATCTCCCAAGCCACACCGCGATAAGACGGCGCAATCGGAGCGGTCAAGTCAGCCGCATTCACGAGCGTGTTCACCTTGCCATCCATGTTCTTGTCCGGCGACGCGATCGCGAAGCCGTCGTTCAACGAACGAAGCGCGACCATCTGATCCATCTTGGGGTACGCGACGATGTCGTGGTTGAAACGAATCTCGATCGAACCGTTCGGCGAGAGCGCCGCACCGTCAGTCGACATCGCAACTACCTCGAGCGGAGACTCAGTGATCGGCTGAAGCGTGAACGTCGGATTCGCGTCGATGCCGGCGCGGAACGAGCCACCGGTCAAGAGCGCGTAGTTCGCAACGCCGTACACGGTCACCGCGTACTGCACACCGAGCACGAACTCACCCTCGGTCATTTCCAACTTGCCGTCCGTGAAGTCTTTCGTCACAGCGCGCTGTTGCAAGTCTTCGTCGTTCAACCACACCTGGCGATTGACACCGGCCGGCGTCTCCGCGTCGTCGTTGAACAAACTCGAAGAACCCGTCGGCGCAAACCGCACCGTGCCACTCGGCAACTTCGTCTCACCCTGGAGCGAGAACTTCGCCTGCACCGCCGGCGCTTTCACGCCTTCCGGATACAAAAACGCGTCGAAGTAGAGCGAGCTCACTTGGTTGGTTACGCTCGTCGCAATCTTTACGTTGTGCGAGAGGAAGTCGCGGAAGCCATCGGCTTCCACTGAGATCGTGTAGTCGGCGTTCGCGAGCAGCGGGCCCACCACGTAGCGGCCATCCGCGTCGACAGTCGCTTCCATCGTGCGATCGAAGTAGGCGAGCGTGACCTTGAAGTTCTTCAAGCGGTCGAGCGACACGCCGTTGTAGATGCGACCCGTGAAGTACTGCTGCGTCTGCTGCGGCAGCTGCGTCGGGAACCGCGCCGTCGTCGGCACGACGACCGCGACGTCAGTCGCCTTCACCGGCGTGAGCATGAACGTCACCGGCGTGAAGTCGGGGCCGGCGTCGACGCGCACGTTATAGGTCGAACCCCACGTGAGCGCGTCTTCGGGGATGTTCGCGTTGCCGTTCATCACGGTCGTGTGGAACGCAACGGTCTCGGCATGTTTGTCGTTCGGCATCGTGGCGCCGCGAGGCTCAGCGAATGCACCGACGACTGCACCGGCAGGAGGCGTCATGACTGCGGCGACCCGCGAAGGATCCGTACCGACGTTGGCAGGCATGAAGTCGACCGAGGCGATGTTCGCAGGCAAGCGAACGTCACTCGACTCGACCATCACCTTGAACGCGGGAGACTTCATCGACTCTTGATAGAGTGCGACGTCACCGATCAACGTACGCGTACGATCGCTCGACATCGGGTCGAGCGCGGGGAGTGCGACACCGGTGAACTCGAAGTCGGCCATACCGTCGGCCTTTGCGCCGACGCGATAGCTCGAGCTCGGCTCGATCGGGCCGAGGCTGTAGGTGCCGTCTTCGTTCGAGGTCGCGTGCGCGATGCCTTCACCGCTGATCAGAGTCAGTTCGGCTTTGCCGACTGGATCGAGGCTCGCGCCGTCGAACACACGTCCGCGCAAGAAGTATCCGGAGGCCGGTGTGTCGCTACCGCAAGCTGCTGCGGAAGCCAGTAAAAACGGTACGAGTGCCAGAGCGCGCTGGTTGCGCGCTTTCCCCCTCTTCGCATACGTCTGTGTCATCAATATCCTTCGGTTGAGTTACGAATGTAAGCGATGATGCGCGAACCATCTCGCGCATCAGTCGAGTCTGGATCGAGTTAGCTGCGGAGCTCTGGAGCGACTCGCGCGCGCATGTCAGCGGCGCGCTCCGAAAGCGGTGCGCAGGGCGGCGGGAACTTCATTTGAATGGGCGATGGACTCACGCCGAACAACAACTCGTCCATCCATTGTCAGCAGCCGTCAGCGGCATGTCAACAGGACTGGATCATTCTATGAGCCGATACACTGGCCCTGCGACTGTGTCGCCGCCGATAGCTGCATACTTCGCGCGCTGAACAGACTACGGATCCCAGTCGACGCCTACCCGCGTTCCGATGTGCAAGCTGTGATCTTCGGGCCCGCGATTGTCCGGCGGGTGATATTCGTAGGCTAGCCAAAGCAACGCGTACGGCATGAACGCCGCGGAGCGCATGGTGCTGAAGCCGACCGCGACCGAGGTGCGCACACCGGGAGGTAGGATGTCGGTGTCCGGGTCGAAGCGGACTGCCGGCGCAATCTCGAGATCGAACAAGCGTGAGTAGCGCGAGTAGCGCAGCAGGACCGGCACAGCCGCAGAAAACGTCGTCTCGATCGTGCGCGTACGCATTTCGTTGCGGACGAACGCGCCCGAGCCGCCGACCTCGCCTCCGATCGCGAGCGTCCACGCCGGCCCGAGCCCCGTGCCGATGAGCACTCGGCCACCACCACCGCCGCCGAGCGCTTCATTGCTGCCCTCGAGCACGAGCGATCCGTAGCCGAGTGTCTCCGCCAGGATCACGAGGCGATCCGCGTCGCTCTGCACGCCGCGAAAGTCAGGCTTCGCCTCGAGCCAAAACGGACAATCGTCGGCTGCGCGTGCATCCGCGAACTTGAGCAGTGCGCGCACGCGTTCGAGCTCGAGAATGCCGCTCGCAGCGCCGAGATCTCGATCGTGCTTCTTGTAGACGAGCTCGGCCGAGCCGCCGAGCTTTTGAATCCGTGAATCGAGCCAAACTTCGAGCGCGCGCCGCTGCTCCGGTTCGACCTGACACACGCTGCGCATCGCGCCTTCCGCGTTGTTCTCGAGCTGCACCCGATCGACGACCCAGCCCGTATCGTTGCTGAGCTCGACCGCTTTTGTCAGATCGATGTAGAGCGCGCGTTCGATCGGATCGTGCGGCCAAGTCGCGCAGCCCGCGGCGAGCAAACAAACCCAAGCGATGTGATTACAGCTGCGCGATTTCAAGGTCGGAACTCCATGCGGCGCGCAGTGTAGCGGCAATCCTCGCACTTGCAGCTCGCGTCAACGCGAAGCGGAAGGCCCTGTCGCCGGGGTAGGCGGTGCAAAGCGCTCGATCACGCGATACCCCGCAGGACTTTCCCACAGGACTTTGCCTTTGGGTGACTTACGACGCGGGTCACCGATCGCGATGACCTGGCGATTGACTGTCTCGGGACCCTGTTTGCCAGCAGCCACGCGCTTGAGCAGGTTGCGGTTCGATGCGAGCGCGGAGTACTCGGAAGTCGGCAGCGGAAAGCCGGAGCCCATGCGATGGGTCAAGTAGCTCGCATGCCAGTCTTGTTCGATCAGCGCGGCATTCGGCGCCGTATTCAAGCGGATCCACTCGTAGACCTCGGCACGTTCGCGCGGCACGGCTTGGCGGAACGAGTCGCGGTATGTCGCGCGATTGAACACGATGAAGCCGGCGAGGATCATCGCGACGATCGGGATGCGCGCGCGTTCGCTCTCGGATTGCAGTGTGCGGAAGAAGATCCCGGCGAACACGGACATGAGCACGACCGCGTCGGTGATCCAACGGCTCGGTGTAAACGGCGAGATCTCGTGCTCGAACAGCGTGAACGACAGCGTTCGCACGATGAACTCGACGAACACGTACAGGATCAACATCGCGACGAGCGACTGAATCACGATCTGCGAGACACGCTCGCTGTTCTTGAAGTAGAGGTACAACCCCACCGCGACTACCGCCGAAAACCCGAGGCCGATGTCCTGCGCGAGACCCCATGCATCGGCCGTGCGTTCCATGTAGCCGCCGATCTTCGTGTTCGACAGCGTCATGAATCGCAGCGCATACATGCCGAAGTACGGGATGCCGATGATCCCCGATGCGACGAAGCCGGCTGCGATGCGTTTCGCGCGCACGCGATCGCCCATCAGAAACAACACGACCGTTGTCCACGCGAGGCACAGGCCCGCGGTCACCATCACGTGGTGATGCACGAAACACGCGGCGAGGAAGTACGTTGCGAAGATGGCGGTGCTGCGAGGTAACGATGGCTCGTCGACGACGAGCGCCGTCAGCAGACCGAGGAACAAGTACATGCCGATCAAGTTCGGCAAGCCGCTCCACATGATGTAGTGGAGGCTGCCGAGGTTGCCGAGGAACAAGTACGCGAGAGCGGCGTAGCAACCGACGCGGCGATCTTTTGTCGCGCGCGTCATCAGCGAGAACAGCTGCAGGCCTGACAGCAGCGTGAACCAGACGAGGATCACGTCGAAGAACAGATGCGGCCGGAGACCGGTCAACCACTGGGTCAGCGCCATGAACAGGTGCAGGCCGATCGGGTAGTTGAGCGGCATGTTCTCGTACGGCAGCCAGTCGTGCACGGCGCGGCCGCGCTCGAGGATCGACTCCGAGATGTTCATGTGGAAGTACGCGTCCCAGCCGATCGGAAGGATGCGAACTGTGAACGGCAGCGTGCGCAGGCCTAGGTAGAGCACCGCGGAGCCGAGGAGAATCCAGCCGTCGGTGCCGATCTGCATTCGTTCCGACTGCTGCTCCGAGCGGCGCCAGCCGAGAACGAGTGCGGCGAGCACACCGGCGATCCAGATCGGTACGAAAAGCAACAAGCGAAACTGAGCCGCGGCGAACAACAGCGAAAACGAGATCGCGTAGCCGATGCAGACGCGATCGAGAAAGGCTTCGAGCGTCGGTTCGGAACGGCGCCGGTAGAGCAGCCACGTCCATGGCGCTCCAAACAGCAGCAGTACGACAACGACTCCAAACGAGCTCAGCATCCGCACCCTTCGCGATGGTAGGCGCGGGGATGTTCAGCACGAAACCAGGGAGTTTTCCAGCCTTTAGAAGGTCAGGCGGGGTTGGGGGCCGCCAGGGCCGGCGTGGGGGGTGGATCGTTCGTCGAACACACCTTTTTCACGGTGTTTTCATGCCGCCCGCACGGGGCATTCATGTGCGCTCAGTAGCTTGGGAGAGCTCGAGACTTTCACCAAGGACACGGATCATGAAGACACGGCACTGGCTCTTAGTTTTCGTCAGCCTGGCGCTGCCGCTCGGGACGGCAGCTGCGCAAGACGGCGCTGAACGCTCGCTTTCCCCCTACTTCTTCGTCGAGGGCGCGCCTGACGGCATCGAGCCGTTTGCGCTCGAGTCGACGCAGGTTCACGCGAACGTGAGTGGCGTCGTCGCCGACGTGACAGTCGAGCAGACCTACCGCAACGGCGGCAGCGTGCCGATCAACGCGCGCTACGTCTTTCCAGCTTCGAACCGTGCGGCCGTGCACGCGATGCAGTTCACACTCGGCAACAAGCGTGTGCTCGCAAAGATCAAAGAGCGCGAGCAAGCCAAGCGCGACTACGACGACGCCGTTCGCGACGGCAAGACCGCATCGCTGCTCGAGCAGGAACGGCCGAATGTCTTCACGATGTCGGTCGCGAACATCTTGCCTGGCGATCGCGTCGTCGTTCAGCTGAGCTACAGCGAGCTCCTCGTGCCCACCGACGGCGTGTATCAGTTCGTGTATCCGACCGTCGTTGGGCCACGCTACAAGGGCAGCGCGCCAGTCGACACGGATGGAAGTGATGCCTTCGTCGCGAGTCCGTTTCTGCACCTCGGCGATACGCCTCCCACGACGTTCGACATCGATGTCGCGATTTCGACCGGCGTGCCGATCGCGCAGCTGCGAAGCAACACGCACAAGGTCGACATCGCGTGGGAAGACCAGAGCCTGGCGCGCGTGCAGCTCGTGCCCAATCAAGGCTTCACCGGCAATCGCGACTTCATTCTCGACTACAAGCTCGCCGGCCAACAGATCGAGAGCGGACTCTTGTTGTACGAAGGTCAGACCGAGAATCACTTCTTGTTGATGGTGCAACCGCCGGCGCGCGTGAAGCTGGAAGAGATCCCCCCGCGCGAGTACGTGTTCGTCCTCGACGTGTCGGGCTCGATGTTCGGCTTTCCGCTGGATACGGCCAAGCTGCTGATTCGAGACTTGATCAGTCACCTGCGGCCGACTGACAGCTTCAACGTCCTGCTGTTTTCGGGCGATTCGCGCTTGATGGCGCCACGTTCGATCCCTGCGACGGCGGAAAACGTCAAGCGCGCGATCGCGGTCATCGGGGACGAAGCAGGCGGCGGTGGCACCGAACTCGAAGCCGCACTGCAGCGCGTGGCTGCACTGCCGCGCGACGGGCATGTCTCGCGCAGCGTCATCGTGTTGACCGATGGCTACATTGCCCAAGAGCGCGGCGCATTCGAGCTCGTCGCACAGGACCTCGGCCGCACTAACGTGTTTGCATTCGGCATCGGGTCGTCGGTGAATCGGTACCTGATCGACGGCCTCGCGCGCGTCGGGCAAGGCGAGCCGTTCGTCGTGACGTCGCCTGCGACGGCGGCCTCGGAAGCGCAACGCTTTCGCCGCTACATCGAGTCGCCGGTGCTCACTGAGGTCGCGGTGAAGTTCAAGGGCTTCGATGCCTACGACGTGGAGCCCGCGAAACAGCCGGACTTGTTTGCAGAGCGGCCGATCGTGGTGTTCGGCAAGTGGCGTGGTGCACGCGACGGCGAGATCGAAGTCAGCGGTCGCGGCGCACGCGGCACGTTCGTGAAGAAGCTTCAGGTCGCACAGACGTCGTCGCGCAAGGAAAACGCCGCGCTCCCGCAGCTCTGGGCTCGCAGCCGCATCGCACGCTTGTCGGACTTTGCGCTCGAGAGCGAAGACCCCGAGACGGTGCGACAGGTGACTGCACTGGGTCTGCAGTACTCGCTGCTCACGAAACACACGTCGTTCATCGCGGTGCTCGAACAGATTCGGAACCCGAGTGGAAACGCTGCGAACGTCGACCAGCCGCTGCCGCTACCGGCGGGAGTCTCGGAGCTCGCGGTCGGTGGTGAGTACGAGTCAGGCGACGAGCCTGAGCTGGTCCTGCTGGTCGGGTTGCTGCTGGCTGCGTTCGCGTTCGTGGCGATGCGGCGGCAGCTGGCGGCCCGGAGCGGCCTGTGACGCCCACAGCTGCGAAGCATGCCGGTGCCGGTGCGCGGTTTTTGCTGCGCGCCGGCAGCGGCGTTGAGGCGGTACGAGATTGGTTTCGAGCGGGCGGGTTGGCCAGCCTGTTTCTGCTGGCGAGCGCGTTCGGGCTGAAGCTCGCGTACAGCAAAGCCGGGGCAACCGAGCTCGAGTGGGTGCTCGGTCCGAGTTGTCTGCTGGCACGGCTCGGCGGCATTCCGCTCGCGAAGGAAGCAGGCGCGGGGTGGATCAGTCACGAGCCGCGCATGGTCGTCGGCGTCGCCTGCGCCGGGATCAATTTCCTGGTCGTGTGCTGGCTCGCGCTGTACTTCTCCGTGCAGCGACACTTCGTCGGCTGGCGCAAACTCGGCGTGTGGGCCGCGACGTTGCTCGGGGCGTACCTCGCGACGATCTCGACGAACGGGTTGCGAATCGTGCTCGCAGCGCGCTTGTACGACCTGGACGTCTACGCGGGTTACTTCACGGCCGCACGGGTGCATCGCGGACTCGGCGTGGTGCTCTACTGCAGCACCTTGTTCGGCTTGTGCCGAGCGGCGGAGCTGTGTGCGATCCGAGCGAAGCCGACGGCGGCGGGGTTTGTTTCTCGGCGCCCTTCCCTCGGGCCGTTCTTCTGGTACCTGGCCGTCGCGATCGGCGTTCCGCTCGCAAACCGCGCGTTCGTACGCGATCTTGGGCACTTCGTCGAGCACACCGCGATGACGCTCGGCTTGGCTCTCGTCGTGGTGGTCGTGTTCCGGGTGTTTGCGCGAGTCGCTGATCGACTATCCTCGAGACGTGCGGCATCGTAGGCGGGCGGAGAACCGAGCATGACGAAACCCAGGGTCCTGATCGTCGAGGACGAACCAGCGATCCGCGACAACATCCAGTTCGCGCTCGAGAGTGAAGGGATCGACACGGTGCAGCTCGGTACCGCGGCGGGTGTGCTGCCTCTGCTCGGCGAGCGCACGATCGACTTGATCGTGCTCGACGTCGGCTTGCCGGACATGAGCGGATTCGATCTGCTGAAGCAGCTCCGCAAGACGCATCGCACGCCGGTGATCTTGTTGACCGCTCGCAACGCGGAGCTCGACCGCGTGCTCGGGCTCGAGATCGGCGCAGATGACTACGTCGTGAAACCGTTCAGCCCGCGCGAGCTGTCCGCGCGCGTGAAGGCGGTGCTGAGGCGCACGCAGCCGGTGGAAGTCGAGCCCGCGGCGCCCGTCGCTGCGGCACCTGCCTCGAGTCCGCCGCCTTCCGCTGCATCCTCTCTCGTCGTGAACTCGGCAAAACGCCAGATCACCTATCACGGCATTCCGCTCACGCTCTCGAAGTACGAATACGAGATCCTGACGACGTTCATCGAGCGACCCGGGCACGTGTTCTCGCGCGATCAACTGATGAATCGGATCTGGGAAGTGCCGGAGTCGAGCTTGGAGCGCACGGTCGACGCGCACATCAAGAACCTGCGCGCGAAGCTGCGAGCGGTGCGGCAGGACGTCGAGCCGATCGTCACGCACCGCGGCAGTGGTTACTCGTTGCGTGAGGACCTGTGAGGCTCGGCACGTTGTTATTTGCGGCGTTCGTCGGGATCGTGGTGCTGTGTTTTTCGTACCCGGTCGCGCTGATCGCACAGAGCTTGAGGCTCGTCTACTTGGAGAGCGCGGAAGAGCCGCTCGTAGATGCCGCGAACGTGTTGGCCGAGATCGTGGGCCAAGCGATCGAGCACGGCGAGCTCGACTTCGAAGAGTTGTACGACACGGCGCATCGCGTGAACACGCGCGACGTGTCGGCCCAGATCTACGAGATCGTGAAGGCAAACGTGGATCTCGCGGTGTACATCACGGATGACCAGGGCCGCATCGTGTTCGACTCGCGCGGGCGCGCGACGCTCGGCACGGATTACTCGAAGTGGCGCGACGTGAGCCGCACGCTGGCGGGCCTGTACGGTGCTCGCGTCAGCAGTAACCCCAAGGATCCGACCTTGCCGCGGTTGTTGTACGTCGCCGCGCCGATCTACGTGCACGATCAACTCGCGGGATCGCTGACCGTGATCAAGCCAACGACCGCGGTGAACGCGTTTCTGGAAAAGGTCCGGCCACGGTTGTTTACGCTCGGCGCGCTCGCGGTCGGGACTTCGATCATGCTCGCGCTGATCGTATCGCTGTGGGTGACTCAGCAAGTCGGGCGGCTGACGCGCTACGCCAACGAAGTGCGCGAGGGCCGGCGCGTGCCGTTTCCGAAGCTGGCTTCGACCGAGCTGCGGCAGATGGGCCTCGCCTTCGAAAAGATGCGCGCTTCGCTCGCCGGGCAGACGTACATCGAGCAATACGTGCGGGCGTTGACGCACGAGATCAAGAGTCCGATCTCGGCGATTCGGGGTGCAGCCGAGATCCTCGAACGCCCGCAGCTCGAGCCGGAGCAGCGCGCGAAGTTCTTGAAGAACGTTCAGAACGAGACGCACCGCATTCAGGATTTGGTCGACCGCATGCTCGAGCTATCCGAGCTCGAGGTGCGGCGTGCGTTGCCGGAGCTCGGACCGGTCGCACTCGCGCCGATCTTGCGGACCATTCTCGAAGCACAGGAGCCGCTGTTGTCTCAGCGTGCGCTTCGCGTGGAGCTCGGCTTGCAGGACGAAGTCGTCGTGCAGGGCGACGCGTTCTTGCTGCACCTCGCGCTCTCGAATTTGTTGAAGAACGCGATCGAGTTCAGTCCGGTCGGCGCATCGATTCGCGTGCGCTGCGATCGCACCGACAGCTCGGTTCGAGTCGTGATCGAAGATCAGGGTCCGGGCATCCCGGAGTACGCGAAGCAGCGTATTTTCGAGCGTTTCTATTCACTCGAGCGGCCGGACACCGGGCGGAAGAGCACCGGCTTGGGGCTGAACTTCGTGAAGGAGATCGCCGCACTTCACCACGGCAGCGTGGAGCTCGAGAACCAGCCTGAAAAGGGTCTGCGAGCGACCTTCACGATCGCAGTTGCGCCAGTTTGAGCCGCGGGTCTTGCGTGAGGCGCGCGCTGGGCTGCTAGTGTGCGCGCCATGCGCTGGGTTGCATTCATTCTCGCCGTCGCTGCGTGTTCTCAACCGGTGCCGGCGCCAGCGCCCGAGCCCAAGAGTTCCGAGGGCAAGCCAAAGCAAAGCGTGCGAGCATGGCCCATGCTCGACGAAACGTTTCTCGAGGCCGCGGCAGCTACGCTCAACTTTCGTTTGGGTCGGCCGCAGCCACTCGCGATCACGCCCGATGGAAGCGTGTTGTACCGGCGCAGTGGCGCTCGAGATCGTCGGTCGGATCTGTACGTGCTGACCCCGAGCGGTGAAAACAAACGCCTCACCGGTGCAGAAGAGCTCGCCGCGGGGAGCGACGAGAAGCTGTCGGCTGCAGAGCGCGCACGCCGCGAGCGGACGCGTACGGTCACGGCTGGGATCGTCGACATCGACGTGGCCGATGACGGCAACCGTGTGTTGATTCCGCTCGGCGATCGCGTGTTCGTGTTCGAGCGCGATACCGGCAAGTCGCGTGAGGTCTCGCTCGGCGGCGCTGCCTTCGATCTGCATCTGTCGCCGGACGGCAAGCTCATCAGCTTCGTGCGCGAGGGGGACGTGTGGGTCGCGGATGCCGTGGGTAGTGCTGCGCCGCGCCAGTTGACGCAACATCCGGAGTCGCTCGAGTACGGCGTCGCGGAGTTCGTCGCGCAGGAAGAGTTCGATCGTCCGCGCGGCTACTGGTGGTCCCCTGACAGTCAGTCCATCGCGTTTCAACGGACCGATGCGCGGCAAATCGCGACTATCTACGTGTCAGATCCGGTGCATCCCGAGCGCGCGCCGGATGAGTTCAAGTATCCGCGCGCGGGTACGCCCAATGCCGTCGTCGACCTGGGGATCGTTTCGGTGAAGGGCGGTGCACCGCGTTGGGTCCAGTGGGATCTCGCGCGTTATCCGTATCTCGCGCATGTCGAGTGGCCGAAGCGCGGGCCTTTGACGTTGACCGTGCTCGATCGCCCGCAGACGCAGCTTGCGTTGATCGCGGTCGATCCCGCGACCGGAGCCGTGCGTGAGCTCCTGCAGGCGACCGATCCGGCGTGGGTCAACGTCGAGCCGGGATCGCCGACGTGGCTCGAGGACGGCTCTGGATTCTTGTGGTTGGCCGAGAGTGAACCGGGCTTGGCCCTCGAGCTGCGGGACGCGAAAGGCGCAGTAGTTCGGGAGATCGTGCCGGCGACGTTTGGAACGCGGGCGATCGCCGGCGTCGCCCCGGACGGGTCGCACGCAATTCTGATCGCGAGTCAGGACCCGCGCGAGCAGCACGCGTGGCGCGTGCCGCTCGCTGCAGGAGCGGCGCCGGAAGCGCTGACTACGGGGGGTGGTGTGCACACGGCGGTTGCCGACCACGGCACGGTCGTGATCAGCTCGGCGCTGCGTGAAGGCGGTGGAGCCTCAGTTGCGATCGCCAAGGACGGCAGCCGCCATGAGCTGCCGGACGTCGCGGAGCATCCGACGCTCGTGCCGACGACGAAGCTCGAAGCGATCGAGCTCCACGGCAACACGTTCTACACCGCGATCACGCGGCCGCGCGCGTTCAAGCCGGGCGAGCGGTATCCGGTCTTGGTCAAGGTGTACGGGGGGCCGTCCGCGCAGATGGTGTTGGACTATCGCGATAGTTACGTCATGGATCAGTTCTACGCCGATGCGGGTTTCATCGTCGTGCGTGCGGACAACCGGGGTACGCCGCATCGCGGTCGCACTTGGGAGCGCGCGATCTTGCGCGATCTGATCAGCGTCCCGCTCGATGATCAGGCCGCGATCTTGAATGCGCTCGGTGCGAAGTATCCAGAGCTCGATCGAACGAAGGTCGGCATCTTTGGTTGGTCGTTCGGAGG
>DASRXR010000631.1:0-7658 GCA_035687405.1 Polyangiales bacterium | reverse complement strand
CCGGAACAGCCCGTGCACGAGTCCGAATCGAGCACCGCACCCGCCGCTATCAGCTGCAGAGACCGACCTTCCTCGCCGTCGCATGTGTCTCATTCATGTCCGTGTCGGAGGTCGCGTCGGGTCAAAAATCTGCTGTGAGTGAGCTGAGTTTTGATTGGACTGCACCCGCGGCGTGTCCCGAACGGGGTGACGTCTTGGCGCGTATCGCGAATCGTTTGCAGCTGCCGGAGCGAGGCGGCCCGCAATGGCATGTAGAGGCCCGCGTCCTGACGAAACGTTCTCAATACGAGCTCGAGCTGAGTGTTCGACGGGACGGATCAGAGCCGCGCATGCGCTCGCTGCGGGCCTCCGATTGCGGGGCACTTGCAGATGCCACGGCGGTCTTGGTCGCGCTCGCCCTCGAACCGCAGCTGTACGCTGCAACGGCTCCGGACGGTTCCGTACCCGATGCAAATGGGACAGCGGTCGAGGGAGCAGCCGATGTCAGGGCGCGTTCGCCCGAGCCGAAGGAGGCGAGGGCACCCGACGTGCTCGAGCGGAAGGCTGCGGCGGCACCGAAGACACCTCCTGTGCGCGCCGCTGCGGAGGCCGACCAACCTGCAGCTGAGGGCGGCGGTACCCAAAGCTGGCCAGTTAGAGTTGGCCTCGGCGCTTCTCTGCGCGTGAATTTCGGCATGCTTCCGCAATCGCCCGGCTTTGGCGGGGTGGCGCAGATCCAGTTGCGCCTGCGTCGCTTGCGCGCTGCCGCTGGAGTATCCTTGTTTCCCCGCGCCGAAAGCACGAGCGCGAAGTACCCGGCTGCGCGGATGCGCACGCAAGCGTGGCTCGGCGAAGGTCTGCTGGGCGTCGCGGTCGTCGAACAGCCGCTATCGCTGGTACCGTATGCGGTCGTCGAATACGGGAGCGTGACCGCCGACACGCGGAGGATTGCCGTGCCTGACGCGCAAGAGATTCGCTGGACGGCGGTCGGTGTCGGGGCCCAGATTGGTTACCGGTTGATCGGAGGTTTCGAGTTCTGTCTCGATGTGACAGGACTCACGCCGTTGTCTCGGCCGCGTTGGTGGGTTCGCACGGACCAAGGTGACCTGACGCTCTTCGAAGCTGCGACCGTTGCGGTGAGCACTTCGGCCGGGTTTGTCTACGTGTTCGAGTGAAAACTTCATGGATCGTTCATCGCCACGCTCACGGATTTCTGCCGCACCGGACATTGGATGGGACGCGAATGATCGCCGTTTGACCCTCGACGGCTCTCCGATCGAGCTCACCCCCACACAACGCGAGCTGTTCAATGCGCTTTACCGCGAGCACTTCGACTTCGTGTTCCGGAATTTGCGCCGGCTCGGAGTTGCGGAGTCGACGATCGACGACGCCCTGCAAGACGTGTATCTGGTCGCGCTGCGGCGCATCCCCGAGTTTCGCGAGGGCACGCACGCAAAAGCCTGGCTATTCGCAATCTTGCTGCGAGTGGCTGGAAATCATCGGCGCAGCCAACGGCGTCGCGGTCAGCCTGTGGCGCTGACGGAGGAACGGCTCGAAACGGATCTGGCAGGGCCTTTCGACCAAGCCGCGGAGCAGCAAGCGCGCCGCATCTTGCACGCGTTTTTAGAGCGTCTCGATGACAACCGCCGCGCGACGTTCGTGATGGCCGAGCTCGAGCAGATGACGGCTCCGGAGATCGGCGAGGCACTCTCGGCGAACGTCAACACGGTCTACTCGTGGCTGCGGGCCGCGCGCCAAGAGTTCGTGCAAATGCTGGATGGGTTGCGCGCGCGAGATGGTGGCCAACATGGATGAGCTACCTCCCGATGCGCGCGCGCTGCTCGAGGCGTCGCAACATGCAGACGACCCGAGCGCCGCCGAAAGAGTGCGCAGTGATGGCGCTGTGCGTGCGGCGCTCGCGCAATACGGCGTTCACGGGCTGCCGCCGTTGCAGGGCGCCGCTGCTGCGAGTGCGGGCACCGGGCACGCTGCGAAGGGTCGGGCGACATCGCGCGCGGCTCTCGCGGTGAAGGTTGGCGCGGGTGCAATGGTGATCATCGGTGCGGTGTACCTCGGCCTGCGCGCGATGTCGCCCGAGCTGCCGGTGGTCTCGCCTCGCTCGCAGCCATCAGCGACGAGCGCTCGGAGTTTCGAAGAACGTGGCCGGAGTAGCAACGTCGAGTTGGTAGCTCCGGTCGTACCCACGCCGCTAGAAACGCCTTCGAGTCTGACTGCCGAGCCCGTAGTGCGTCATCACGAGCGACGCGCGCCCGCCGCCTCCTTGCACAAACCCGACCGCCGCGCCCCTGCGGTCGAAGACGACCATCTCGCAGCCGAGCTTCGAACCGTCTCAGCAGTCAATGAGCTCATGCGTCACGGTGGTTTCGCCGCCGCGCTGCAGTTACTCGAGCGCACCGAGTCCGAGACCGCGTCGGTATTGCGTGAAGAGCGCACTGCATTGCGAATCATCGCAAGGTGCGGTGTATCGCCGGATGAGCGCGCACAGCTCGAACGTGACCAGTTTTTGCGAGCTTCGTCGCGGTCCGTGCTCTCGGATCGGGTGCGAAAAGCGTGCGCAGACAGCACGGTCGAGCGACCATGATTCGCGCTTTAGTCGTCGTCGTGTCGTGGCTCTGCGCTTGCGCTCCTTCGGGCGGCGTCTACTTGGGCAGCGATGTTCACCTCGACCCGGCGATGCGTGTCGACGCGAATGCCGCACCGGAAGACGCCGCGAGCGACGGCGGCGTGCATCACGATGCTGAGACACCACCTGTGCTCGAGGACGCCGGCCATCCGAATCTGCCGAACATGATGCAAATGGCAACGCCGATGCCTGCTGAGCCGCCGAGCTGCGCGGCAGGCACTGCAGACTGCGACGACGACGCTGGGAACGGCTGCGAAGTCGATCTCATGAAGGACGCAAAGCACTGCGGAGCCTGTGACGTCGCGTGTTCTTCTGCTGACTGTGTCTGTCAGGACGGTCGTTTCGTCACGGTGTGTCGCGCGGGGCGCGCAGATTGTGACGCGAATCCCGCAAACGGTTGCGAGGTCGATAGCGCAAATTCACTGCAGAACTGCGGGAGTTGCGGGCGGTTGTGTCACACCAACGGTCACGACGCCATCACTGCGGTGTGCACGAACGGGCAGTGTCACCTCACCTGCCAATCCGAGTTGTTTCCTGAACTGGATTGTGATGGAAATCCGGACAATGGTTGTGAGACCAGCATTTGGACTGACAACCAAAACTGTGGCGCATGCGGCGTGCGGTGTAATTGCCTCGATGGCGTTTGCACATGAACGCGAACGCTTGCGCGCGCCACTAACGATCGGTTTGCGTGGCCGCGATGGAATTGGCTGTATCCGGCCACTCATGGTGGAACGCGTCTGCGTGTCTTCGATGTAACTGAGAATGAGGATTGAGATGTTCAAATCGAGCGAACACCGTATTGCTTGTGCGATCTTGATCGCGCTTTGCGCCGCATGCGGCGATGACAGCGGGTCGTCTACGAATCCGACGCAAACTGGCGGAGCGGGTGGGGCCGCAGGCTCGGCGACGATTCCGGGCACGACGGCGGGCAGCACGGCCGCGGGTCGTTCTGGTACGGCGGGTGGCGCTGCGGGTCGAGGTGCTGCGGGCAGCAGCGTTGCGGGATCATCGGGGCGTGCGGGCGGTGGTGGCTCGACCGCTGGGACGAGCGCGATGAGCGACGACGACGCGGGCGTTGCAGGCTCAACTGCGGCGGGCTCGGGTGCGGCAGGGCGTGCGGGCTCGAGCGGAAGTGCGGCAGGCATGGGTGGCGCTGCAGCTGGGAGCGGCGGAACCGGTGGAACTGCCACAGCTGCGACGTTCACGGAGGTCTACGCGATCTTCATGACGAGCTGTGCGGGTTCGACCTGTCACGTGAGCGCAACACGTCCAGGCGACATGTTGGCGATGACGGACAAGGCTACGGCGTACATGAATCTCGTCGGCGTGAACTCCGTGTCATGTTCGGGAGAAAAGCGCGTGGTCGCGGGGAATCCGACTGCGAGTGAGCTCGTTGCAACGCTCGCGCATACGCGCGCGGGCAGCTGCGCGCGCACACCGATGATGCCCGACAATAAACCCATGTTGCCGGCAGACCAGATCGAGAAGGTTCGCTCTTGGATCATGGCTGGCGCGATGAACAACTAGTGACGACCAAGGCGCTTTTGGCAGGCTGTACGCCCGCCAAAAGCGGACCGTCGCCAGCGGCCGGCGTTTCGCTGACGGTGTTCAGAGCCACCATGACGCTCTAGCCGCCCGCCTACACTTGGGATAGACGTAGGCTGGATGAACCGAACTGACGCGTGGGGATGGACGCGACGGACAGCGGTCGGGTTCCTCGTCGCTTGGGTCGCGGCCTGTACTCCGATCTCCAAACAGAGCGGCGTGAGCGTCGGAGACGCTGGCTTGGACGCTTCGACCGCCGCTGCTGACGGCGGCGATGACGCCGGCTCGACAGACAAGCCTCGCGACGACGGCGGAGGTTCGATCGACACCGAAACTCCCAAGGGTGAACCGTGCGAGACCGACGGCAGCATGCGCTGCAGCGGCACCGGCAGCGGGACACGCCAACGCGAGATCTGCCAAGCCGCCACCTGGATGCCGACCGCTGAATGCGGCGAAGGCGAAGTGTGTTTGGCCGGTGAAAACGGCAGCGGAACGCGCTGTCTCGGCGTCGCAAACATCTGCCGCGGTAACCCGAGCGCCGCGGTCTGCGACGCGCAAGGTGTGATGTACCACTGCGGTGCCGACGGCGTGGCGGGGGCGTCCGAAAGCTGTCCAAGCGCGCGCAGCTGTCAGGTCGGCTTGGCCGCCATGAGCTGCGCCAGCTGCAACCCCGGAGAGTTTCGCTGCCGAGGCGACGCGCTCGAGCACTGCAGCTCGGGCGGAATGGGCTTCAGCGCACTCGAGACGTGCGCCGCCGGTAGCTGCGATGCGGAAGGCGGCCGGTGTCGCGGCGCTCCCTGCGCGGCGGCCCGTTCCGTTTGCCGCGGCGATTCGCTCTGGGCCTGCGCACAAGGCGACGCCGACCTGCACGAAGTCGCGCGCTGCGACGCTGGGTTGTGCGATGCCGAACGCGCGATGTGCAATCGCTGCGTGCCGGGGCTCCACAGCTGCGACGCTGAAACAGCGGTGCGATGCTCCTCGGACGGAGCCCGAGCGGAGCGCGTCGACTGTAGCGCGGAGGGCTCGCACTGCGTCGGCGCTGGCCAGTGCGTGAAATGCGCGCGCGACGCCGATTGCAGCGACCCCGGCGCGTGCAAGCGAGCGTACTGCAACCTCGCAAAAGGGACGTGCGACCCGCAGCCACAAGCTGCAGGCAGCCCGTGCCCGACCGGCGTGTGCTCATCGAGCGGCGCCTGCGTGAGCTGCGTCAATGCGGCCGACTGCGCCGACCCGGGCGATTGCCTGACACGGCGTTGCGATGCCGCCGGTCTTTGCATGCCCAAAGCAACGGCTTCGGGTGAAACGTGCGGCAACGGCGGGAAGTGCGACGGCGACGGCCACTGCGCCGCCTGCGTCGCAGATGGCGATTGCCCCGCACCGCCGGCTTGCCAGGTGCGTCACTGCGACACGTCGAGTGGGCAGTGCCAGCCGTCTCCTGCGCCAAAGGGCACGCGGTGTGAAGCCGGAGTGTGCGACGGCACGGGCCAGTGCGGCGGCTGCAATGCCGATGCTGACTGTCCGGCAGTCGCCGTGTGCCAACAGAAGTTTTGCAATCCGAGCACGCGCGTTTGTGAGCCAAAATCCATGTCGGACGGCGGCGCTTGCAACGCGGCGTTCGGCGCTGGCAGTTGTCTCGACGGGCGCTGCGTTCAGTGCGCGAACGATGCCGGGTGCAGCACCGCCGGCGTCTGTCAGGAGCCGTTCTGCCGCTCGTCCGACAACACGTGCCAGCAGCGTCCCCTCTCGAACGGCGCCGACTGCGGCGGTGGCAAGGTCTGCGACGGCGCGGCGCGTTGCGTCGAGTGCACGTCCAACTTGCAGTGCGGCAACAACGCGACGTGCGTCGCAAACGCGTGCCGCTGCAATGCGGGCTCCGTGAAGAACACGACCGGCAACGGTTGCAACCTCGACGAGTGCGCGAAGGTCGACGACAACCGGTGTGGTTCGGATACGTCGACCGGTAACACCTGTCTGAACACGCAAGACGGCTTCGACTGCACGTGCGCCGCGCCGTGGAAGCTCGGCACCGACCAGTGCTTTCAGAACGGCAGCGGGCGAATGGCCAAGAACACATCCTCTTGGAACGTGGTCCCGGCGTTTGAAGTCGTGTGCGACAACGCGTTCGATACAGCCAACCCCTGCCCGGGTGGACAGCTCACGTGGCTGAACGTCTGCGGGTTGCCGGACACGAACCCCGCCAACTGTTCATCGCTCGCGGGCAAACAAGACACGCTCGGGACCGTGCAGCTCCGGCGCGTGTCGTACACCGGTGCGCTCGAACAGTTCGGTGGCGCTACGCCCGGTGACGTGTTCGTCGATCACATCGATCTGCCTGCGGTCGGCGACGTGATCTTGGTGCAAGGCTTGACTGCGCTCTACGTGATGCGAATCACTGCGGTCGACGGGAGCGCGCTGACGTACGACTGGGCGATGCTCTGGCGAGACACGTGTTGGCGTCCAGGCGGCGCGACGTGCAGTGCAGCCTGCGGCTGCCCAGGCGGCAGTTAGGAACGAGCGCCGCGGCGAGAACCTACCGAGCGAAATCTCCGAACCACATGTCCGGTGCCGACGCGTTGTGCTGCGACACGATCGAACGGCCGAAGTTTACTTCGGCGACCTGCGCGCGCGAGAACCTGGGTAGCGGCTCTGTCAGAAGCCTTTGTGCGCCCGCTGAACGCCACGAGACTTCGGCCGTGTCCGACTTCTCCGGCAGCACGTACATCGAACGGATCGCAGCCAAAGGCTGCGCCGCCGGTAGCGGGCGATCGTGTGCATAGTCGAGCGCGACGTGCTCGCGATTCACCTCCGAGATCGTCAGCTCACCGTGCGAGCCATCCTGATACGCGAGCTTGAACGACATCGTTTCGGGCACGAACTCGACCCGCGAGATCTCGACCACCGGACGCGCCGCGTCTTCGACCGGACCGACTAAAAACGACGTCCCGTACACGCCGGAGTTGAGCGGCAAGATCGGGATCGGTTTGGCGCGCCAATAGCCGTCCGGCGGATACAAAACGAGGAACTGATGGCGCCCGAGCGTCGGTTCCTGTTTGTCCTTCAAGTACACCTGCACGAGGTGAACCTCGTGGGTGACGACACCTGACACGACGAAGTCGACCTTGTTAGGCCGCCAGAACGTTTCGTAGGTGTTCCCGACCATCAAGTACTTGTCGGTCTCCCACAACACCACGCGTTTGGGCGCGAACCTAAACCTCGGATCGCTCGGGTGCGCGTTCTCGTCGAACCGACAGTTCGAGAAGTCAGGCGCGTAACTGTCCGCGTCGATAGTCGACATGTAGCGCGGATGACGCGCTTCCACGCGCAGCTTGCGAAGGCCTTCACCTTGCAGCTTCACGTACACGTTGTCTTCCTCGGCGCATTGCGTCGGCCGAGTGGCGTTGACCACCGAGACGACGCCTTCCAACGGATGCGTGAGGGTGTATCCCGTGCCCAACAGCAAGACTGCGAAGCCCCAAGCCCAAGTACG
>DASRXR010000630.1:0-3512 GCA_035687405.1 Polyangiales bacterium | reverse complement strand
CTTCGCCGCCGCCGCAGCTTGCCGTGCTCGCTCGTCTTGCGCCGCCGCTCGACCCGACATCTCGCGGACCTGCTCACGCAACAGCGTCGCCTGGGTTCCGATCAAACGACCGACGCCCTCACTTCCATGGCCATCGATCTTCGCAAGCGCACGCTGACTATCGATGACGTACGACCGCGCTCGCTCCACGACCTCGTTCAACAAGCTCGCAACCGCCGCGACCTCGTCTCCCGTCAACTGATTCAGCTGCAACACTCGCGCGCCGACGCGACTTCGCACCGCACGATACAAGCTGATCACGCGGCGCAGCCGCAAGGTCTCCGCGCCGCCCATCGGCGGATCCTTGCCCGCCAAACGAGTGGCGCCCTCCCCGCGCGCGAGCCAGCCGAACACCGACTAAGCTCCTACCAACTTCACCGTCGCGGAATCGTCGACGACCAAAATCTTCTTCATGCTCAACCCTTGCGTCCTGACAAAACAGCTAGAGCAACGTCACGACTAACGCCGCCGGCACACTCCCAAACGAGACGCGCAGGGTCACTTGAGTCTGGTGCGACGCAAACGCATCGGCGTTGACTGCATACGGCAGGCCGATCCGCATCTTCGCGTCGACCCGCTTCATCGCTGCTTTCACGTGCCCACTGATCACATTGGCGAGCTCGCCGACCGCGTCCGTTTCGTCTTCCGGCTTCGGTAACTCGTTCGGAGCCATCTGAAACACGGCGCGCGCGATCGCCGCACGCCCTCCACTGTTCGACAGCACTCCGATCAACACGATCGGCCTGTCGTTCTCGAGCGCGATCGCAACCCCTGACAAACCATTTGCCGGCGCCTTCAACCGAGCGAGCACCTGACACGGCTCCAAACCCATCGCCGGCCCGACGTTGGACGCGCACTCACGCACGCATTCAGTCCACTGTTCGACGCTCGGCATTTTGTCAGCCACGGTTGTCGCGACTCCCGTCAGTGTCAACGCACGGCCATGACCAATCGGCCACCATGACTATAGCGATAGTCGTCCGTCTTACGGGCGGACGCCAGCCAGCTCAAACGCCCAGCATCCATCAGCTCGAGCTTCGAGACACGCATGTGCGTGTTGCCACTCACCTTGTTGAACGCAGACATCAACGTGTTGCAGACCTCGCTCGCGGCATCGAGCATCTCGTCGGACATCATCTTCTCCTCCAACAGAGAAGTGACCATCTCTTCCGACTCCATCAACAGCGCACCGGCGAGACGCAACGCACTTTCGATGTCCATGATCATCGCGCCTGCCTCGTTGCCATCGTGATCGGCAAACGGCGCGGCGTATACGGGGCCCAACTCGGCCAGCTTGCTCCAGTCGGCTCGTTCCGCCGGTTGAAGTACCGCATCGCCACCGGCAAGACTCTTCACGAGGTCGGACAACGCCGCAGCCGTAGGCAACGTAACCGGCTTTCCGGCGGGTCGGTCCGCCTCTGCGAGCGGCAGCGGCGCCGGCGGCTGCGCTGGAATCGAATCCGCCGCTCTCGAAGCCGTCTCGATCCCACCAAGATGTTCCCGACGCGGCGCAGGCGCAGGCGCGGGTGCGGGCGCAGCAGCGACCGCATGACCAGCACCTGCCGGAGCCGCTGCAGCCCTCGGCGGCGGCGATGCCACATCGCTCAGCGAACGCATCGCATTCTCGAGCGATCGCTGCATATTTTTGACCATCGTCTCGAGCGACTCGATCCGATCGTTCAAATCGTCGATCGCACCCGCCGAGAGCTTCTGGAGTTCCGGGTCCGGGGCCTCGGGCTCGGGCACGATGGCTTCGGGCCGCATCTCCGGAAGCCATCGACCGTTGCGCGCCACGTACGTTCCATCGGGGACCGCACCGCGCGCGAACAATCGTTCCGCATCCTTCGCGAGCGGCTCGTGCCCGGCGAACTCGCGCAACTGCATCAGAATCGCGTGCTCGCCCAAGACCGCAAAGCGACGCGGTCGCAGAATCGCCGGCGCGTTGTAGACGAGCTGCTCGAACTCCATACGCCATGCGCCGGCTGCACGTTGCAGTCGTTCGGCGCTACCTGCTGTTGTCGCACTCACGACCATATTCACCGAGTCCGCGAGCGTTCAGGGAGATGTCTGCGGGACAACCCACTAATCGGCAGCTGCACTCGGATGCTTGACCCACTCCGCGCTCGCACGCCTTTCATTCGTCCGCACCGCATCCGACCGCGGCTGCAACGTCCATAGACTAGCGGAACGTGGTGGTCGGTGCGGAGGCCAGAGGAGCCCACCGTCGCCGTGGGCCGAGCGGCGGCGATCTCCCTCAAGTAATCGAGGCGAGAATCCGTTTGTCCGCGAGCATGCATGACGCAAGCGGCAAGCCCGACTTCCGGGAGACACTTCGTGAGTTCGAGTCTGCAATGAAGGCCACGACTGGCCACATCAAGCACGACCTCGAACGTGCACGGACGGTGACTCGCGACGCAACCGCGCGGATCGACCGAAGTTTTCGCGCGCTCCAAGAAGCCACCGCCGCACAGCGGGATGCTTTACACGAGGTGTCGCAGGCGTTTCACAAGGAGAACGCGACCGCCGCCATCGGCTTCGCCTCGCAATCGGAAGCTCTCCTCCGTCAGTTCGTCGACGAGATCGTGCGGGTCAGCCGCGACAGCATGCGCATGATCGAGCAGCTCGCGGAGCTCTCGGGCAAAGTCGACGGAATCACCGAATGCGCGGACGCGATCGATGGGCTCGCCCGCGAGACGCGCTTCATCGCCTTCAATGCGCGCATCGAGACGCATCGCGCCGGCGATGCCGGTCGCACTTTCAAAGTCGTCGCCGACGAAGTCAAGCGACTCGCAAACGCGTCGTCCACGCTCAGCAATCAGATCCGTACGAGTGTCAGCGCGTGCCAGACCGACCTGACTTCAGCTCGCAAGACTTCGACCGGACTCGCCTCGCACGACATGAGCCGCGCGATCGATTCGCACCGCGGCCTCATCGCGGCCATCGGCAAGCTCGACAGCGTCAATCAAGACCTCGACAAGATGCTCGAGACCGTCGCCACGAACGTGGCCGAAGCCGTGCGCGCACTGCAGTTCGAAGACATGGTGACGCAAATCCTGAACGCGACCGCGACCCGAGTCGATCGACTCGGCGAGCTCGCCGTTCAAGCGGTTCACATCGTCGAACGCGGGCAGAACGGTGATCGCATCGGCCCGATGCAGGAAGTGATTCAAGGACTGAGTGGACTCGGCGCGCGCTTGGCCGTGCAGCACGAGTCGATGGATCAAGGCAGCGTCGAGCTCTTCTGACGCTCGCAAGGAGCTGAAATGTCACTCGAGTGCGAAAAGCAGGGCGAGAGTATGGTGATCAAAGTGAAAGGTCGTTTCGACTTTTCATGTCACAGCGCGTTTCGCGAGGCGTACGCGACCGCGCGTGAATCGGCCGACTTCGTCGTGGACATGGGGGATGCGTCCTACATGGACAGCGCAGCGCTCGGAATGCTGCTGCTCCTGCGCGAGCACGCCTCCCAAAATGGG
>DASRXR010000629.1:0-4059 GCA_035687405.1 Polyangiales bacterium | reverse complement strand
TGCGCGACAGGCGACCCAGCCGATCGTGCGAACGCCCACCGGGCCGCTCCAAGGTGCGAGCCCGACCGGGCGGTCGAGTGCGACTACGCCGATCGTGCGAACACAAACGCAGCCGATCGCGCGCGCGCCCACCGGGCCGCTTCAAGGTGCGAGCCCAACCGGGCGATCGAGTGCAACTACGCCGATCGTGCGGACGCAAACGCAACCGATCGCACGCGCGCCCACCGGGCCGCTGACGGCTGCGCGAGCGAACTCGGCGCCGATCGCGCGCCCAGCGACCGGCCCGCTCGGCCCTCTGACGGGTCAGCCTGGTGAACGCCCGGCGAGCGGTCCGCTCAGTGGCACCCCCGGCGGGCCGAGTGGATTGCCCGAGGCGGGCGGCGCAACTGCCTCGGCGCCTCCGACGACTCCGAGCGGACAGCCGCTTCCGCCACCGAAGCCGACCGATCTGAATCGCTTGAAGATCGTGATGAACAGCCTGGCGCACAAACATCTCGAAGACGCAGCGCGAGAAGCGCGCGAGATGTTGATCGACAACCCGGGCGATCCCCAGGTGCTGAAATGGCAGGCGATTTGCTTCGCGCGGATGGCGATCGGTCGCAACGAGCCCGCGGGCGCCGTCGAGCACTATGCGAAGGTGCTGCGTTACGAAGAGAACAATCGCGAAGCGCGCGAATGGTTGAAGGCGTACCAGCGCGACAAGAAACTCAACGCGATTCCGTTCGGACGCTACTTCACGACGAAGAAGAAGTAACCCGCCCGAGGCTGGCTCGCGTCTGCTCGCACGCGATCGGGCTCGAAGATCGCGCGCAGCAGCACGCGGATCAGGACACCGGTTGCGATACCGAGAACGTCCCAGGTCAGATCGGCGGCCGAGAAGGCGCTGCCGCGCACGGCGTCGAACAATTCTTTGCCGACGCCCATACCGAGCGCAAATCCGATGGAGAGCGGCAAGACGACGGGTTCATCGAGGCCGACGACATCGAGCACGAGCGATGCGCCGAGCGTCAGGCCCACACTCACCGTGTAGTGCAGCGCTTTGTCGGGCCCGAGCGCGTCGCTCTCAGCGGCAGAGGCATTTGCCGCGAAAATCGCCCAGCTGAACACGACGAAGCAAACGCCGAGCATCAGGTCGTGTACGCGGAACACTCGCATCGTAAGCGACGCGTAACTCAGCTGATGGTGCGAATGCAAGTCGCGCGTGGCGCGGGCACGTCGTGCACTCGTACCTACCTTCACCTCGAGTGCGTCACCTCGAATCTCCGCTGCCATTGTGCGAAACACGCGTAGTCCTTTAGAATCTCGACGTCTTCAGTTCGCTCGGGACGAGGCAGGTTTCATCGGATGAACGCACGCCTCCATGCCGTTCAGCGAGTGATGTGGACGCTCGTCGTCGCATCGATCGCGGTCGCTCTCTTGTCGTTTCCACGCGGGAACAATCGCGCGTACACCGCCGCACTCGACGAGCTCACTGGGTTCGCACAGAGCTTCAAGCAGGCGGATCTCGAGAAGTCGTTGCTCGACTACGCACGCACCCAAGGCACGGTTCAACCGGTCGAAGTGCAGCGGCTGATCACCGGTCCGCAAGTGCCGAAGGTGCAGCTGAGCGCGGCGGCGAAGCCGATTCCACCACTGGCGGAGATTCATCTGCGCACGCTCGGCGAGGTGGCGGAGCACGCGAAGCCGAACGGCACGCTCGACATCGGTGCGCTCACGCCGGCGCCGCTTGCAGCCGCGGTCGCGTGGCGACTTGCTCGCGTGACCCCTGCTCCACCGCACTACGAGCTCACGGCTGTGACGCTCGAGCCGGCGGTGTTCACGCCGGCCGACATCGAGCTCGAAGCGGCGATCGGGAAATCGCGCGTCGAGACCGCCGCTGCGGAGAAGGCCGCCGCGGACGCAGAGAAGAAGCTGACCTCGGCCGAAGACACGTTCGAAGCGCGGCGCAAGCGCAAGTTGCCGTGGAAGATCCTGCTCAAGTTCGATGAGGTGCGTAAAACGGCCCGGGTGACGCTCGACGAGCGCAAGAAGGCGCTGGACGAGATCCGCGCGCGCTACGAAGGCGAAGTGAAGCGGGCAGAAGCGACCGCGGCGAAGCCTGCAGCTGCGAGCGGCCCACTACCGACGCAGTACGCGCTCGCGCAAGTCACTCTGAACGGCGCCCCAGGCCAAGTGACGACGCTGCGCGTGCCGGTCGCGTTGAACGTTCAACCCGCAAAGCTCCCCGGGCTCGCCGGTTCGAGCTTTGCTGCGACGCATGAAGCGGGTTTATGGGATGCGGCGAAGGACCAAAACGCGGAGCAGGCGATCGCGCTCACGCGCAGTAAGTTCACGTGGCACTACCGGTACGCCGAGCTCGCTGGGATGCGGATCGGTGGCATGACGCTGTTGCAAGTCTTGCCGTGCATCTTGCCGCTGCTACTCCTCGCGCTCTTGTCGCGCATTCGGCGGGTCAGCGGTACGTACAACCCGTTCGGGACGACGCTCGACAAGAAGCTTCCGCGGGTCGGGCTCGGATCGAGGCCGCTCGAGCTCGCCGTGCTCGTACTGCTGCCGTTGGCTGCGGTCGTGCTCACGGCGTTCGCGTTATGGGCGGTCTCACAGGTTCCGGTGCTGCCTTTGATCGCCGCGTTCGCGGCGATCGGCCTCGGAGGCTACGCGTTCGTGGAGCTCGGCAGTTTGCAGGAGTTGCTCGAGGCGGTCGTGAGATCGCACAGCAATCCGCCGGCGAAACCCGAGAGCACGGCCCTCGGCGGTCCGTAAGGCCTAGACGGGCGAACCTACCGCGCTACGCTCCGGCGGTGGCCGAGCGGATCGTGTTGCATGCGGATATGGACGCGTTTTATGCGTCGATCGAAGAGCGCGATCGGCCCGAGCTTCGCGGCCTTCCGATCATCGTCGGCGCAGTGTCCGGTCGCGGGGTCGTCGCGGCAGCATCGTACGCGGCGCGTGAGTTCGGCGTGCGCAGCGCAATGCCGGGCTTTCGCGCACGCGAACTCTGCCCGCAAGGCGTGTTTCTCGGGTCGGACATCGAGAAATACGCGAAAGTCTCCGAACAAGTGCACTCGGTCTTCGAGGAATTCACGCCTCAGATCGAGCCGATTGCGCTCGACGAAGCGTTTCTCGACATCACCGCGAGCGCGCACCTCTTCGGCGGGCCGATCGCGCTCGCGCACAGGCTGAGGCAACGCGTGCGTGAGGTCACTGAGCTCGCCGTGTCGTGCGGAATCTCGAGCAACAAACTCGTCGCAAAGATCGCGTGTTCGCTCGGAAAGCCGGATGGACTGAAGTTCGTGGCGACCGATGCGATCCGCGCGCTGCTCGATCCGCTGCCGGTGCGGCGATTGTGGGGTGTCGGCCCGGTCGCGGAGCGCGGGCTGATCGAAGCTGGATTCACCCACCTGCGCGACGTCGCGGACGCAGACGTCGACGTCTTGCGCGGCGTCGTGGGCGACCGCGCACTCGAGTTGATGCGCCTCGCCCGAGGTGAAGACGATCGGCCCGTGATCGCCGACCGTGCAGCCAAGAGCTACGGCGAAGAAAACACGTTCGAGCGCGACATCAGCGCGCTCGATACCATCACGGCCGCGCTGACGAGTCACGCGCACGCAGTCGCGCGGCGTCTGCGACACGATGCGATCGCCGCGCGCACGGTCACGATCAAGATCAAGCTCGGGCGTGCGCGGGGCGAGATGACCTCGCGGCTCGACTCGAGCACGACCGAACGCAAATATCCGCTGCTGACGCGCAGTAAGACGCTGCCGCGCGCGACCGACGACGCGGCTCTGATTCGCGAAGTCGCAATCGCGTTGTGGCATACATCGGGCGTGCACGAGCCGATTCGGTTGCTCGGCGTGTCGATGTCGAACCTCGAGCCGGCACAGTCACAACTCGACTTGTTCGGCGACGAGCCCGAACGCGGGGAGCCCGTCTCGGAGGATCGCGGCCGGAAGCTCGGGCCTGCGCTGGATGCGATTCGCAAACGGTTTGGCGACGACGCGATCTCGATCGCAACCGGCGATCCGCAAAAGGCGACCTTCAGCACGCGAAAGAAGAGCG
>DASRXR010000628.1:0-3375 GCA_035687405.1 Polyangiales bacterium | reverse complement strand
GACATTTCTACTTTGGTAAAACCCGACATTTGCATTTTGCGCTTACAGTCCTACTTCGCAGAAGAAGGATTATGTAAACTCAACGGGGGGAGTGGCTCTAAATATGCGCAATGATTGATGAAAACGGCGATTTCACGTGTTGCGGAAGAGCCGCTCGTCGCGAAATCATTACGAGAAACGAGCCTCGCGTGCTCGTTGGGCTCACGGCCGCATCAGCTCTCGGCAGACTGCCGCCTCTGCGCTGTCGATCGCCCAGCGCGCCCGCCAGGTTCGTACGGGGCGACGGCGATGTGACCTGCGCCGAGTGTCGGACGACGCAACGGCTTGCGTGAGTTGAGCCTGAGCCGACGGGTGCGAAGCCGCTATGCGGCGCGACCGTAGGCTTCGCTTCGAGTCGCTACATGCACGCGCTTGCGAAGCGAGCTCAGCACGCGTGGCATCGCAGCGTCCCAACGATCGCTGAGCTGCAGCGCCCGAAGCTGTAAAATCTCGTTCCCGGTCTGTACGCGTCCGGTGGACTGCGTTAGTGCGAAGCGCGCGCTCACGCCGTAGCTTCTAATGCATGAGCCTGATCGAAGCGCCCCAGCAGACGTGCAGCGGCGAGCCGCCGCTGAGTCTGTGGTTGCTCTCGGGTCTGCTCCCAGAACTTCGGAGCGAGCTCGAGGACGGCGTGCTTCGGCCAGTCCGGCAAGAGCGTCAGCACGTCGCGCAGATACGCCCACGGCTCGATGTCGTGGAGCTTGCAGCTAGCGATGAGGCTGGTCGCGATAGCGTTCCACTCGGCACCGTCGTCGCTGCCGCAGAAAGTCCAATTCGCGCGACCCACGACTTGCCGGCGCAGCTCAAGCTCACTCAAGTTGTTGTCGAGACGCAGTCGACCGTCTTCGAGAAATCGACTCAGGGCATCGCGCTGATTGATAAGGTAGTTCATCGCTTTCGCGATAGGCGACTCATCGACCAGCCGCGGCCGCTCTTGTTCGATCCACTGATAGAGCCGCTTCAGGACTGGCCCGGCGGCGGCGCGGCGTTTGTGCGTGTCGGTAACGCCCGTGGTCGGATCTGTCGTGGCGTTGTGCGCGTCGTAGAGCAAGCCGATGAAACCGATGCCGACGAGCGCGCGTTCGCGATCGACCGCGAGTGCTTCGTACCAGCGCCTTCGCGCGTGCGCCCAGCACGCGACCTCGATGATGCCGGGCTCGTTACGGTACAGCTCGTGGTAGACGCTGGACGCGTCCGCGATCACATAGCCGGTGAAGCCAGCGAGCATGTCCGCCGGGACGCTGCCGTTGTGCTTTTGAGTATATCGGAAGAGCACGTGATCGCGCTCTGCGACAACGACCCAAAAATGTCCGCGCCGACATTGCTCCGCGGCGAGCACGAGCACTCCGGTCGCGTCGATCGCGAGCCACGCAGCGTGCTCGCGTGCGTGCTGCCACATCGCATCGAAGATGGTGCGCAGCAGAGACGTGCCGCCCTGCACCAAGTTTGCGAGTGTCGAACGCGGCAGGTGAACGCCGTGTCGTTTGAAAATCTCCTGCTGTCGATTCAAGGGCAAGTGATCGCAGAACTTCTGCGTGATCACGTGCGCGATGAGTCCCGGCCCCGCGACCGAGCGCGGGATGGGCCGCTCCGGCAACTCGGCGATCAGGATCGGAGACGCGCTCACAGACACGCTCGGTCTGCGATACTTGGGCCGAACGACGCGCACGCGGATGATGCTCGCGGGTCGATAGTCGAAGTGTTCGCTGACTTCCTCGCCGATCGTAATCAGCTGCTCGCCGCCGGGCAGCGCTCGCTCGGGCGGCTCGAGGATGATCGTCTCGACTGGAGCGTTCTCCTGATCGAAATCGCGTCGGCCATGGCCCTTCGGCCGCTTGCCGCTGTCGGCTGCCTCGCCCGTGCGTGCTAGCTCCGCTGCTTCGCGCAACTTCCGAAGCTCGTCCTGTACGTCGGCCTGCGCGGCCGCATCTCCGGATTCAGCGCGGGCGAGCGCATCGAACACCGGGCCAAAGACCAGCTGTACTTGCGCTGAATCGACTGACTCAGCCTTCTTGCCGAACAACTGTCGCTTCAACCGCTCGAGCTCGTAGAGCACGAGCGTGTAGAGCTTTCGGTACTGCTCGCGCTCGTGCTCGGCATCCGCGCGTGCCTGCTCCGCACGCGCGCGGTCCTGCAGCGCCTGATCGTGCTGCAGCCGCAAGCGACTAAGCTCGGCTTCGAGCGCAGCGATTCGCGATTGCGGATCCTCGTCCTGCTGCGCTGTGCCATCGCTCATTCACCGGCGTCATTACCGAACGACGCGATCGTGCGCAAGGCTTTTGCGCGTCCTTGCTTCGACGCGCTCTTCATTCGCATCTTTCGCGAGGGCAACTCGATTCCTTCGAGAATTAGAGCCAGCTCGCGCGCATCGATGAGCACCGACATCGCGTCGCCCGTCGCCAGCGGCAGTCGAAATACGCCGCGCGACAAGCGCTTGTACAGAATGCACCAACCGGACTTGTCCCACCACATCGCTTTGAGGCTAGTGCCGCGCTTGCTGGTGAAGAGAAACAGCGCACCACTCGAAGGGTCCTGCTGCAGCAGCTCACGCGTGCAGCGAGCGAGACCGTCAAACGACCGGCGCATGTCGACCGGCTGCGTGCACACGAAGATGCGTGTCGAACTCGGCAGCATCATGAAGCTCCGAGCACGCCGACGAGTCGCAGCAACGCCGATTCATCGAAGTCCTTCGTCACTCGGATCACGATCCCGCGCGGCAGCAGGACCTCGATGTGGCCGACGCCGCACGACGACGAAGCAGGAGTCGGCACCAGCTGCAGGAATGTCGGCGTCGCATCCTGGTGCTTCGCGACACGCTTTCGGACTGGACGCGGTGGCGCCGAGGTCTGGCTCTCAAGCTGACGCAGCTTCCACTTCCAGAACGTCAAACTGTTAGCTGACACGTTGAGCTCGGCTGCGAACTCCTTCGCTGTCAGTCCGCTGTCTCGCCACCGCTCCACACGCTTCGCCCACTCTTGTCGCGTCGCTCGCTCCATCTCTGTGCACCTCCAATTTCGGTGCAACGAGTTTGGGTGCGAGCGCTCGATTCGTCATCGACGTGCCTCGCCGTACGCGTACATCGAATCCCCACCTCAAGTCGATCGGAGCAAGGCCCACAAAGATCTCGACGCCGCTCGGAATCACGACCGTGCTCCCCACTCAGCAGCAGCCAACGCCTGCAACACCATCGACAAGGCAGCGCGGTCTGTGTCGGCGGCAACTTCCACGCGGGCTCGTCCGACCTGGACAACGATCGGTGTGCCTTGAACGCGTTTCCCATCGCCGTCCGTTCTTCGAACGACTCGCGCCAACCGCACCGGCTTCGTCGGACCCGCG
>DASRXR010000627.1:0-6926 GCA_035687405.1 Polyangiales bacterium | reverse complement strand
CTTCCACGCGTCCCAGTTCGCGACGATGTCTGCGACGACCGGACCTCCTGCGTGATAGAGGTTTTGTGTCGCCGGTACGAAGCCGCCCGAGATCGCAGTCACGAGCGAGTCGTAGGCAGATTGGCCGGGGTAGGGCCGATCGAAGTTCGAGCCTGTTCGAAGCACTGCGACTCGCTTCAGATCGAGCAAGCCAGCCAGAGAGCCGCGGTTGAGCGATTCGTAGCTGGCGTTGTCCTCTTGCTGCGTCGTGCAGTACGTGCCCTTGCCGTCCGTGAGGAGTGCGGTCCAGTCTTTTGCGCGCTGCTCGAGTGCTTCACCATGCCACCACGTATCGCCGGCGGCCGTGTCGCACTGCACGACGCTCGGTGGCTCGTTTGCCGGTGCGATCGGCCAGTTTGCGCGGTACTCCATCGCGGTCGGACTGTCTTCGAGCTCCGCGGTGGACGAGATCGCCAGCGCTTTCTGCAGCAGCTTCTCATCGAGCTGAAAGACTTCGGTACGGTAGTCGAGCGGCGGTTTTTCCGAAGGCGATCGCGTGTTGATGCCGAGATAGCCTGTCGGCCAGTCGTCGGGCTTCTCGCGCGCGTCGAGCTCCCACGCGATCCCGTAGTCGATCAAGTAGCGCGCCCATGCTGCGCTTCCGAGCGTGCCTTGCGTCGGATCGATGCCGGCGATGCCCGCGATCAGAAAATACGTGTGTTTGAGATCGAACTTGCCGCTGAACACGACTGCAGCCACCGAAGCTGCCGCGTTCGTGTGACCCATTCCGGTTGTTAGTGAACAAACATCGTCCGCGTTACACAACACGTTTGGATAGTCAGCAGACAGTCCCGGAACTGCGACCTTCTCGTCGAGTGCAAGGTTGTCGATCCACGGCTGCGCTTCCGGGCCGAACATGCTGATGATCAGCGCCTTGACGGGTCGCAATGTCGGTGCACCGCGAGACTTGGCTCCCGCGTGTGACAGGATGGTGTTAGGTGGAAGCGCGATCGCGAGAACACACGCCGCGCCGAGGAACACGCGATGCAGTGGATAAGAGCGCTTAGGCATGGAGTGTAAGGGCTAGCACTGCCACACGACACTTGGTTTTCTCGGATGTAGCGAGGTAGTTTAAACGCGATACAGACGTGAACAGAGGCGCCACGCGAGACACGATCGCCTCACTCGCAGAGAGTCAAGTGTGTGCCCCACAGTGGGAAGAATCAGCGCGCTTGCTTGGCAGCCTGCGGCGTGGGAGGGATGAGTTCGATTGTGTTTCGGGCAGCTGTCCAAGAGGGAGCTCCACATGGCCGCAATCATGGTGGCGACGGAACGTGGTTTGAAGGTGGCGGGGCAGTCGAACGATCTGCTCGGCGGTGCCGATGTGACGGCGTTAGTGAATGGGCGCGCTGGTATGTGGGCGCTCGTTCGTCATCAGGAAATCTTTCGCATTGCGCGTGGCGTCGCCGAGCATGTTGCAACGCTCGACGGGCCGCGCGCGTGGTGCCTCGTCGAGTACTCGGGTGTGCTCTTCATCGGAACTGACGACTCGGGACTCTTCAAGCTAGAGGGTGGGACGCTGGTTCGGGTCGCGGGCTTCGATGAAGCACCTGGTCGTTCTGAGTGGTTTCAACCGCCCGGTCGTCGACCGGCGACGACTTGGGCGCTCGCGTGCGGTGCGGGGCAACTCTTTGTGAACGTGCACGTCGGTGGGATTCTGCGGTCTCGGGACGGCGGTGCGAGCTTCACGCAAACGATCGACGTAGACCTCGATGTGCACGAAGTTCAACTTGGAAGCGATCGTCGGTTGTGGGCTGCAACGGGTAAAAATGGTCTCGCAGAGAGTCGCGATGCCGGAGTGAACTGGACCTTCCACAGTGCGGGATTGCCGGCCAAGTATTTGACCTGCGTTGCTCCGGTGGAAGATGGAGTGCTCGTGGCGGCAGCGTCCGGTTTCGGAAGCGGTGACGACGCCGTCTATCGTTTCGACGGCAAGAAGTTCCAGCGTTGCAGCTATGGGTTGCCGGAAAAGTTAGGGCACTTGAACGCGAGGCAGCTAACGGCGCAAGGCAAGCGAGCGGCGGTAGCGGGCGGTGACGGCTGCGTATACGCGACCGAAGACGGCGGGCTGTCATGGCAAGTAGCACTCGAAGGCCTACCAGAAGTCCGCGGCGTGATGGTCACATGAGCGAGCGCTTCGCGATCTTGTACGTGGTCGCAGCTCACGCATCGGCGCGCCTGTTTGCGTCGCGCTCGGACGCGGTGGGTTTCGGTGTGCCGGCGCGCCCGAACGCTTGAGGCCGATCGATCAGCCGCTGTTCGACGCCGCTTTGGCAGCTGCCGGCGTCACCGTGGTCGCCACTGGTTCCTCTGGCAGTGATGGCAACACCGAGAGTGGCACTCGCTTGCGAATGCCGTCTCGCCTCGTGAGGCGCGCCGCTGGGAGCGGCGCCGGCAACTCCATGATCACGCGCGAACGCCGCTGGAACGTGAAGTAAGCCCAACCCCACTCGAACAAGACCGCGATCCGGCTCCGGTGCTGGACCAAGAACAGAATGTGGACGACGAGCCACAGCCACCAAGCGAGGATGCCGGACAGCTGAACCCGGCCGACCTGCGCGACCGCCTGATTGCGACCGATCGTCGCGAGCGAACCCTTGTCCGTGTACCGAAACGGCAACCGCGGCATCGCAGCAACGCTTCGCGAAATCTGCCTGGCCACATGCTTGCCGGATTGCATCGCGAGCTGCGCGACGCCCGGAAGCGGCTTTCCATCCTGGGTCTTCGCGATCAGATCGCCGACCACGAACACCTCGGGCCGATCCGGCACGGAGAGATCTTCTTCGACCCAAACCCGACCCGACTTGTCGATCGGCACGCCGAGGTGGCGCGTGAGCGGGCTCGCCTTCACACCGGCCGCCCACAGGATGGTCCGCGTGTCGATCCGCTCGTCCCCGATCTCGACGTAGTCCTCTCCAAGGTCCCGAACCGGCGTCCCAGTCCGCACCTCGATCCCAAGCGACTCGAGGTCGCCCCGCGCCTGCGAGGACAGATACTGCGAGAAGCTCGGCAAGACGCGCGGCCCAGCTTCTACCAACAACACGCGCGTGTGCCGCGGATCGAACGCACGGAAGTCGCGCTTGAGCGTGCGCCCAGCAATTTCCGCCAGCGCGCCCGCCAGTTCGACGCCGGTGGGCCCGCCGCCGATGACCACGAACGTCGTCCAGGCGCGACGGCGAACGGGGTCGGTCTCGAGCTCCGCCATCTCGAACGCGCGGAAAATACGGCGCCGCACGTCGAGCGCCTCGGACAACGTCTTGAGGCCCGGCGCGTGCTCAGCCCAGGAGTCGAACCCGAAGTAGGCGGGGACCATGCCGGTCGCAAGGACGAGGTAGTCGTACGGGACCTCGCCGGTCTCGAGCTCGATGCGGCGCTTCGTCACATCGATCAGCTGCACGTCGGACATCCAAACACGGACGTTCTTTTGCTTGGAGAGCAGACCTCGAATCGGGGCGGCGATGTCTGGAGCCGTCAGCTGCGCCGACGCGACTTGGTACAAGAGCGGCTGAAAGACGTGGTGGTTGTTGCGGTCGATCAGCGTGACCTGCACCGGCACGTTCTTGAGCCCCCGCGCGACGGCGAGTCCGCCGAAGCCGCTGCCAATGATCACGACGTGCGGTTTTTCCTTCTTGAGCATCCCTCTTCCAAAGAGTGGTACGGGTCGTTCGGAGTACGCGCGGTTGCGCGTTAGTTTCGAGTTCGTCCCGAGTGCGGTGACGCGAGTTGCCAAAAGCGCCAGCGCAGGAAGGTAAAACGCACTGCGCGCTTGACCAGCCTTGCTTCCGAACTCACCCAATCGAATCAAGTTGATGAAGCGACCGGGGTTGCATCCCGCTCGCTTGCAAGCGAAACAGCAGTTCACGCACGTGCAACCAACAGTAGCGAAGTGAGCTGAGTATCCATGCAACGCGGCTTCCGACCCCCTACGAACCCCGAAGCAGAACCCGGCCAAGCGACGCGCCCCGGCCTGCGACGGCCAGGTATGCCTCCGGAGGCTCCGTCCGCGACCCAGCCGCGCGTCCCTCCCGCAGCCCATCCGGGTATGCCCCCCGTGCGTCCCACGACTACCGGTCCACGCACGATGTCCGGCGGTCGTCCTCCTTTGCCGCCGCCATCGCGCACGACAACTGAATCGCACGTGACGCGATCCCCGACTCCGCGTGCGACGACTGAATCGCACGTGACGCGGTCACCAGTCCCCCGCCCGACGACCGAATCGCATGTGACGCGATCGCAGCCGGTGCAGCCGGTGCAGTCGCCCGTGATCACGCGGGCTCCGTCGCGCACGCTGTCGTCGCGCCTCACCACGGGAAGCACGAGCAGCTCATCGACGCGCACCACGGCCGTCGGTCGCAAGACAGCGGCCACTGCGGCAGCGGATGCAGAGATCGAAGCGCTCGGCCAGCAGATCATGGAGCTTCTCGAGCGTATTCGCGCGAGTGAAGAGCGCACCGCCTACGCCGAACAGCAGCTCGTGCACATGACACACATGGCGAACGCCGCTGCCGCCGCTGCCGAAGCCGCGCCCGCGCGTGTGGCGGAGCTCGAGTTCGCGAGTGCGAAGCAATCGAAGAGCTCGTGGCTTCCGTGGGCGCTCGTCGGTGTCGCTGCTGCGATCGCGGGGAGCATCTTCGTGCTCGGGTACACGCCGCTGCGCGCGCAATACGAAGCGGCGATGAAGCAGAACCAAGATCAAGCCGCGCAGCAGACGCAAGAGCTGAGCAAGCTGCGCGGGACCATGGTCGAAGAGCGTGAGCGTTTCGAGTCGCAGCTCGCAGCGGCGCAAACCGCAGCTGTGGCCGCGACCGCTGCCGCAGCACCGGTAGCTGAAGACTCCTCGGCGTCGAAGGCCGAAGCGCGGTCGTCGCACTCGAGCTCCGGTTCGAGCGATCATGCGGGCTCGAGCGATGCGGCTGAAGCGCGCGCGGCGAAGTCGGAAGAGCGCAAGGCCGAGCGTGCAGCAAAGCGCGAAGAGCGGCTCGCGAAGTCGGAGGAGCGCAAAGCCGAGCGCGCGGCGAAGTCGGAAGAGCGCAAGGCGAAGCGGTCTTCGGCATCAGACGACGCGGCGGAAGACGACTCGAGCAGCGCGAAGTCGAAGAAGCCTGCGCCGAGCAGCAGCAGCAGCGGCGGCGGTAGCGACGACCCGCTCGAGGGTCTCGGCGACGACAATCTCTAGATAGCCCGCGATAGAAAAGTCGGTTCGCGACCACCGACGCCGGTTACGCACTGACGCCCACCGCGGCTCCGCTGCATAAGGCAACGTGCAACACGCTCGGTGTTGCGGCGCGAGCATTTGTCGTGCGCCGCGTTCGCGAAACTGCGGGGCTAATTCGTTGGAACGCAACTTGCTGGAAACGGCCTGCACGGGCGGAGTTACGCCCCGTACGCAGCGCGCTTCAGCTTTCGATCGCGCCAGTCAACGAAGGAGCTTGGCGATGATCAGTGAGCTTAGCAGGCCTATGCGTAGCGCAACGACACTGCTTGCAATCGGTGTCGTCGTGCTCGCGAGTGGTTGCTTGGATCGCGAGCTGAAACCGCTCAACCCGTGTTTGGTCTCGGGTGTCACGCGCAAGGTCGCAGTCACGAACGTCGACTTCGTCGACTTGCTGTTCGTCGTCGACAACTCGGGCTCGATGCGGCAGGAGCAGGGTTCGCTCCGCGAGCAATTTCCAAGGCTGATCACCACGCTCACGACCGGCAAGAAGAGCAACGGCGACACATTTCCTCCGGTCAAAGACCTGCACTTGGGCGTCGTGTCGACAGACATGGGCCTCGTCGGCGTTCCGAACAACTATCCGGGCTGCAATACCGACCGCGAGGTCAACAAAGGCGGCGATGACGGCCTGCTACTGCATCCGGGCAACACCGCTCCGGGTTGCGATGCGACGTACCCTCCGTTCTTGTCGTTCGTGCAAGGCCAAGATCCGAAGAAGATCGCGACCGACTTCGGTTGCATCGCGAACCTCGGGACGAGCGGTTGCGGCTTCGAGATGCCGTTCGAGTCCGGCTTGAAAGCCTTGTGGCCGAAGAACTACGTCGACGCGAGTGGCAACGTGTTTGCGCCCGACAAGAACCCGATCCTGTTCCTGTCGACGACCGCAGACGATCGGTACGGCCACGGCGATACGCCGACCCCGGCAGGCAACGGTGGCTTTCTGCGGAACGATCCGGTGAAGGGCGTGTCGCTGATCGCGATCGTCGTCGTCAGCGACGAGGAAGACTGTTCCTCGAAGGACGACAGTCACTTCCGCTCCACCAACGATCCAAACGATCCGCTCTCGAAGCAAGGCATCAACCTGCGCTGCTACTACAACCCGGATCACTTGTTTTCGGTCGATCGCTACATCAAAGGTTATCAAGGCTTACGGCCGGGGGCGGAACAGCTCGTGATCTTCGGCGGGATCGTGGGTGTGCCGAGCGATCTCGTGAACGCAGACGCACGCAACGCGGTGATGTTCGATGATCAAGGCTCGCGCGACGCGTATTACGACATGATCTTGAGCGACGCGCGCATGCAAGAGCGGCCGCTCAACGAGAACATCCCTGCGCTCGCGAACCTCGCGCCTTCGTGTACGCGCGTCGACAAGCTCGGCGAAAACTCGACTGCGTTTCCGCCGCGGCGTTCGATTCAGCTCGCAAAGGGGTTCGGGCAGAACGCGATCATTCAATCGATCTGCCAGGACGACTTCGGGCCGGCGATGGATGCGATCATCGACGTCATCGCGAAGCAACTCGGCGCGGTGTGTTTGCCGCGACCGTTGGTGCGCAAGTCGGACGGAGCGGTGGGTTGCAACGTGGTCTGGGAGCTGCCGAAGGCGGGTACTGCGCCCGACCAAACCCCGGTCGACTGCACCGCGGCGTCGTACTTGAGCCCGGTCGATCCAGGT
>DASRXR010000626.1:0-3627 GCA_035687405.1 Polyangiales bacterium | reverse complement strand
CTGGACACTCGCACAGCTGATGGGCTACTTGGACACATGGTCCGCCGTGTCCGAATACCGCAAACGCAACGGTGCCAGCCCAGTGGGGCGTTTTGTCGCAGAGCTGGAACCGACGTGGGGCGATAACGCTACACTGCGAAGAGTTACGTGGCCACTCGAGCTGAGGGTCGGCACAAGCTGAAGGCCAGCTATCGGTAGGCTCCCCATGCAGAATGCATGACTTTGCTGCATTCTGCACGATACGCCTCCTTATAGTCGCCGGTCATCATGGCCAAATGTGGCGGACAGGTTGGCTGAACGTTCGGCGGATGACGCGAGAAAACGGGCACTTTGACGACATTTGGCGAATCTCAAAGCGTGGTCCCGGCATTGCTTGAGCCCGTACCGCCACGGATCACCGTTCTGTCGTGGCGACGCACCTGGAGAAATGGACCGGCGGGCGACGACGCTCACCGTGTCCCTCCAGAGACACATCGAACACACACGAGCTTCGGCTCAAAACGGACGATTCACATGCGCATGCCGATGCAGGCCCGCCCAATCTTCACAAGTCTCACCCTCGCCGCCGCCCTGTTTGTGGGCGCGTGCTCTGGCGAGTCGACGTCTCCGGTCGCGTCTGCACCGGTCGCGAAGGCGGTCGAGGCTACTTCCATGCACATCCCGACCGTGTCGCAGAAGGCACTGATCGGCGTCGTCGACGGAACCTACGCCGTCGTGTTCGACCCGAAGCGCGATCAGTCGTTCTCGCTCGGACCGAATCGCCTGGACATTCCAGCGAACTCTGTCTGCAACCTGCTCACGTCGGGCTACGGCGAGAAATACTGGAACAAGTCGTGCTCGCCGCACCAGCTCCCGATCGTGCTCACGGTGGTCATCAAGAACTCGCAGAGCACGCACCCCGAAGTTCAGTTCTTCCCGGCGATGCGGTTCAATCCGAACAAGTCGGTGCAGCTCTTCATGTACGCACCGAAGGTCTCGAAGACCGATGCCAAGAACTGGCTGATGCTCTACTGCCCCGACAAGGGCGGTTGCGAGGACGAGTCGGCGACGGATTCCGACCTGACCACCTTCATCGATTACAACAACAACGTCCTGTTCCGGCGGGTCAAGCACTTCAGCGGGTATGTCGTTGCCGAGAACAATAGCGGTCAGGGTGGCGGAGACAGCCTCCAGTAACGGCACTCTGTCCCTCCTCTCCCTCGCTCATCAACGATTCCCTATGTGGCACGCCTGGCGTGCCGCTCAACTGGAGATGCTCCAATGATCCGCCCCCTCGCTCCGAAGTTCGGACACAGCAAGCAGAACGTTGCGGACTCTGGCTACATCATCGCCTCGAGCTGAAACAGAACACACCAACCGGCCCGCGCGAGCGGGCCGGTTGCATTTTTCCCCTGTCGCTCGCGTTGCCTTACCTCTCGTCACTGCGTCCTTTTAACGTAGCTATCCCCCCAGAAGTCTCGAAGCTCGCGGCCCCCTCCGGGAACCGATGTCCGACAACACCGCAGGCGCGCGCGCACAGCACCTCCGCCTGGTGGATGCGCCCGCTCGACTCGCCTCGACGAATGCACTGATCGAGGAGGCGCGCTCACTCGACAAGCTCGGGCGGCGGGCCGAGGCGCGTGTGTTGTACGAGCAGGCGATGCGAACGATGTCTGCGCCGTCGCCGTCGATGGCATCCATGCTCCTGCGCTGGATTGCCCGCACCTACGAGGTTGATGCCGACTTCGGCGCCGCCGAAGACTGCGCCGTCGCCGCAGTGGCCACGGCCAAACTTGGCGACGAGCGCAACGCGCTCGGCCATGCGCTGAACGTTCTCGCCGCCGTCCGCTGGCGCCAGGGCGACCTCGATCACGCCGAGCAGCTCTTCCAGGAAGCGCTCGAGCGCGGCACGAGCTCCACGGATCCGCGCCTGCAGGTCGACGTGATGACCAACCTGGGCACGATGGCCAGCATCCGCGGAGACTTCCGCGAGGCGCTGCGCTACTTCCAGGATGCGCTCGCCCACGGTCGCCTGTACTCGCTGCTCGACAACATCGTCATCGCGCTCAACAACCTCGGTCTCGCCAACGTCGCACTCGGACGTCACGACGCAGCCGAAGAGGCGTTCGCTGAAGCGCTGACGATCGCGAACGCGCTCGGCGGTCTCTCCACCCGCGTGCAGCTCGAGGTCAACTCGGCGTCGCTGCAGTTGGAGAAGCGCGACTTCGACGAAGCCAAGCGCCGCTGCGATCGCGCGATGGCGCTGGCCGGGCATCTCGACGACGTGCGCGCCAATGGCGAAGCGTCCAAGGTGTACGGCATCATCGCCCGCGAGACGGGCGACCTCGTTGGCGCCGAGATGCATCTCACCGCGGCGCGTGACGTGGCGACGGCGGCGAAGGATCTCGCCCTCGAGGGCGACACGAACCGCGAGCTCGCGGAGTTGTATGGCCGCTTGGGCCGCAACCGCGAGACGCTACAAGCGCTCAACCGAGCGCACGCCTGCTTCACCCAGTTGCGGTCGCGCCACGAGCTTGCCGACGTGGGACGCCGCATGGCGCGCCTCGAGGGCGACTTCCTCGATGTCGTGCGCAAGTGGGGTGAATCGATCGAATCGAAGGACGTGCACACGCAAGGTCATTGCGAGCGCGTCGCCGATCTCGCCGGCGCACTGGCCGCGAAGGCGGGCTTCGACGAGACGTCGCTATTCTGGTTCCGCATCGGCGCGCTGCTGCACGACGTCGGCAAGCTGATCGTGCCGGCGGAAGTGCTCAACAAGCCGGGCAAGCTCACGGAAGAGGAGTGGGCGCTCATTCGTCAGCATCCGGCCGCCGGCGAGCAGATGCTGGCCGATGTGCAGTTCCCGTGGGACGTTGCGCCGATGGTGCGCAGTCACCATGAGCGCTGGGACGGGCACGGCTATCCGGATGGCCTCGTCGCAGAAAAGATTCCGCTGCAGGCGCGCATTCTCTGCATCGCCGACGTCTATGACGCGCTGACGACGGAGCGCAGCTACAAGCGCGCGTTCTCGCAGCTCGAGGCGATCGAGATCATGCGGCGCGAAGTGGGTCGCCAGTTCGATCCACAGCTCTTCCAGCTGTTCGAGGAGCTGGTGCGTCGCGGAACGGTGAGCGCACCGTCGGCCGCACAGCGTGGTACACCGCTGCGTCGCTCCGGCGCGATCAACACCGTGATGGTCTCCGAGGAAGACGACCTCACCGGCGCGCTCGTTCGCCGCGCGTTCGTCAACGTCACCTCGGCGGTGCTCGCCGAGCGTCGTCGCACGGGCGCACAGGTGTCGCTGCTCGTCATCGACGTCGACCAGTTCAAGTCCGTCAACGACACGTTCGGTCACCTCGCCGGCGACGATGCGTTGCGCCTCGTGACGAGCGTCGTGCGCGACATGCTCCGTCCTGGCCAGTACGTCGGCCGATATGCGGGCGACGAGTTCGTTGTGCTCCTGCCGGGTCTCGACGCCGCCGGTGCCGGTGCACTCGCTGAAGAGATTCGCCGCACGACCGCCGCGCTGGCGATTCCGCTGCGCGAAGAGACCGACCGCACGATGTCGGTGACGCTGTCCATCGGTGTAGCGACCGCACCCGAAAACGGAGAATCGTTCGAGGCGCTGTTCACCGCGGCCGACCGAGC
>DASRXR010000625.1:0-16635 GCA_035687405.1 Polyangiales bacterium | reverse complement strand
TGCACGAGCCCTGAACGTCGGCTTCGCACTTGGCGTATCCCTTCGCTTGGCAGCTCGCTTGGCAGTCGAAGTTCGTGTCGACCTTGCACGAACCCTCGCAGCCGGCTTCGCACTTGGCGTTGCAGTCGGCGGACGGCAAATCCACGTCGCAGCTTCCTCTGCAACTCACGCTGCACGAGCCGCTGCACTGCGCCATGCAACCGGCCTTGTCGCTGCTCGCGTCGCACCTGGCTTCGCACTCACCGTTGCAGTCGGCGCGACAGGCGGCCTCACAGTCGAACTTCCCCGCGTCGACGTTGCAGTCGCCCGTGCACTGGGCCACGCACTTGCCGCTGCAGTCGACGCTCGGGAGTTTATCGCAGCTCGCTTCGCAGCTCGCGGCGAGCTTCGCGCTGCAGGCGGCTCGAACGCTGATCGGAGTGCACATCACATCGCAGCTCGCGGTCGGTGGAACGACGGTGCACTCGGCTTGGGCTTCGAGGCTGATATCGCCGCAGTCCGACAGATCAGCGCGAGCGATCTTCGGAGCGCCCGCGATACCGAGGAGCGCGACTGCGCTCAAACACGACACCGTGAACTTCGTTGAGTGGAGCATGGGGTGCGGCGCCTTTCCGTTCCAGTACGACGCAGCTGAGCAGAAATCGTGCCAACCAACTTCCCGCATTCTCAATACTGAGCGGCCTAATCAGTGAGGCGGGGTTGCACCTATGCGCACGACCAGCGCGCCAATTGTCCCGAGCATTGCTCCCGGAGGAGTGACGCGACCTCTCGTCTTGCTGAGCCCCAATGGAATTTTGTTTCGGCTTTTGCCCTGAGAGCGAGCGCGCCCGGAGGGCCGGACCGAGCAATACTTCCTGTATTGCGCAGCGTCCGGACCGAGGACGAAAGCCGCTCTCAGGTCAAAAGCCGGAGCAATCGTCGTTGCGAGCTCCACCTCTGTGCGTCGGGCAAAAGCCTGAGTGAATAGCTGTAAGCGTTGACCCTATAAAGGGTGCGTGCTACTTGGGCGCCGCGCTTTCGCGGAGGGCGTGTGCGTCGTGGGGCTTGGACCTCAAGGTGGAAAGCTTCTCAAAGCTTCGGCGCGCTTAGCGTCCGTTGGCATCGAGCTTTCAATCTCGACCGTCATCGGTCTGCTCGGCGGACGTTGGCTGGACGGCAAGCTTGGCACCGATCCCTGGCTGATGATCGTCGGGCTGTTGATCGGCGTCACCGCAGGTTTCCGAAGTCTGATCCGCACAGCCCAACGCGCCAATCGCGAAAACGAAACTCCCACGGACTCGCATGAACCCCCTCCACAGTAAGTCAGTCGCGACTCGGATGGTCATGTTCGTGGCCGGACTCGGCCTCGTGACCAGCCTCGCCGTGTTCGTTGCTGGGGGAAGTCACGCCGGGTTGAGCGCGGCAGCCGGCGCAGCCCTTGCGCTAGCGAACTTCGTGCTCCTACGGACCATTGTGCAGAAGATTGTCACGGGGGACATGCATCGAAAGCTACCCGTGATCGGCCTCTTGTTTCTCAAGATGGGCGCGGTCATGGGCCTCGTGTTCCTGGTCATCATCCGCGGCTGGGTCACTCTGATCCCTTTCACGATCGGCCTCTCGACCTTGTCCGTGGGATTGATTGCGAACTCGCTGCTGACGCAGCGCGAAGATCGACAGAGCGAGTACTGACATGCCGCACGGAGAGTCCTGGTTCAGCCTCTTGCCCTTCCACCAACGCTTCCTCGCGTTCGCGCACAACTTCGGGAAGCCGTTTCGTGAAGACGGGCTCACATGGTACGCCCACGAAGATCCCGGCGTTCAGCACATCTACGCCGCACTCTTCGTGCTCGGGCTCTTGGCCATCGTCAGCGTGATCACGGAGACGTCGATCCGCGATTCGAAGTCGGACCTCGTGCCGCCCGCGAAGCTCACGATCCGCAACTTCGTCGAGATCTTGGTCGGCGCGACCTTCAACATGATGCGCGACATCATGGGTGATAAAGCCGCGCGCTACTTCTTGCCGTTGATCGGCACCTGCGCCTTCTTCATCTTGTTCTCGAATGCGCTCGGCTTGGTGCCCGGCTTCTTGCCGCCGACGTCGAACTTCAACACGACGCTCGCATGCGGCATCGTGATCTTCATCACGACGCACCTCTACGGCCTCAAGGTCAACGGCTTCAATCACATCAAGCACTTCTTTGGTCCGATGATCGGTCTCCCCTGGATCCCGCTCATGCTGCTCATGTTCTTCATCGAGATGATCAGTCACATCGCGCGGCCGATTTCGCTCGGTATCCGTTTGATGGCGAACATGACCGCGGACCATATGGTCCTCACCATCTTCCTCGGCCTCGTGCCGTTTCTGATTCCGCTCCCGATGTACGTGCTGGGAACGGTGGTCGTGATCGTGCAGGCGTTGGTGTTCAGCCTGCTCTCGACCGTGTACATCGGCATGGCCATTGAAGAGGCAGAGCACCACTAGAGTTTGTGTCGGGTTTCGCCCCGATGGTTACGACTGAACGCCCGACCCATGGGTTAAGGAGACTTACGATGAAGAAGATGTGGCTTCGTTTGGTTTCTCTCGCTGCGCCGCTTCTCGCGACCGCGACTGCTTTCGCGCAGGACGGTGAGAAGGCGGGCGACGCAGGAGCTTTTGCTGCGCTCGCAGCCGGTCTCGCGATCGGTATCGCGGCTGCAGGCTGCGGTCTCGGTCAGGGCCGCGCCGCGGCAGCTGCACTCGACGGCATCGCCCGCAATCCTCAGGCGTCGGACAAGCTGTTCACGCCGATGATTCTCGGCCTCGCGCTGATCGAGTCGCTCGCGATTTACGCCCTGGTCATCGCGATCATGCTGATCGGCAAGATTCCCTGAGCACAGGCGGCTACCGAACCGATCGTTTTGGTTTCGAGTACTTGCAAGGCCCGCCGGATAGGGCGCGGCGGGCCGAGCGCCTGACACCTACATCTCTCCGCAGGACTTCGTGTTGGGGCAGTTTGCCCATGCCCCAGAGTCCGCCATACTTCGGGTTTGGAGCCGGTGTCGCATGCAGCCAGACCAAGATACGAGTTCGCCTGATCCGGTCGAAGTGCCATCCGTATTGCCGGGTGAGTCTCTGCCGGAAGACCGTGCTGGAATCTCGCCGATCGTCAAAGTGGCGATCGTCTTCACCATGCTCGGAGGCGCGCTCGCACTCCTCTTGTTCGGGAGCCAGGCGAGTGATGCGCTGGTGTACTCGAAGCTCGTGGACGAGGTGCTGACCAAGCCAGCCGACTTCAAAAACCGGGAGCTCCGGGTCGAAGGCGATCTGAAGCAGGGCTCGATCCTTTTCAGCGAGGAGCCTTGTGAGTACCGGTTCGTGCTCGGGAAGCCGGGCAAAGAGATGCCCGTTCGATTCCCCCAGTGCATCGTGCCGGACACCTTCAAGGACGGCGTCGGCCTCAAAGTCACCGTGCAGGGTAAACTGACCGACGACGGGTACTTCCTGGCGAATCAGGTGATCGCGAAGTGTCCCTCGAAGTACGAGATGAACGAGCGCGCGAAGAAGGGCGAAACGATGCCCCACGCGATTCCCCAGCAGGTACCTGCGGGCTGACCTTCTCCCCGGCTGGTTGATACCCAGCCGCGCTGCGCGTAGATTGCGCCCCCGTGACGTCCCCATTCGAGATCGTGTTGGACGCCGATGCGATCGCTCGCACCGTGCGGCGCGTGGCTTCGGAGATTACCGAACGAACGCGCGGCAGCGAGCGCCTCGGCTTAGTCGGGATTCAACGCGGCGGTCCGCCGATCGCAGAGCGCCTCGCGGCTGAGATCCAGCGCGCCGAAGGCAAAGTGATTCCGGTCGGAGCGCTCGACATCACGCTGTATCGCGACGACGCCTCGACCGCATTGCCCGACCCGAAAGTCGGTCCGAGTCGGATCGACTTCGACGTCGAGGGCAGTGAGATCGTTTTAGTCGATGACGTGCTTCACACCGGTCGCACGGTGCGCGCGGCGATCGACAACTTGCTCGACTACGGTCGGCCGCGTCGCATCTGGCTCGCGGTTTTATGCGACCGCGGGCAGCGGCAGTTGCCGATCGCTGCTGATTTCGTCGGCCGTACGCTGGACGTGCCGGTCGGTTACGTGCTCGATGTCGTCGCCGATGGTCGCGGTAATGACGGAGCTACGCTCCGGCCGCTCGAAAAACCTACGGGAGGTGGCGCGTGAGCGCTGGCTTCAGACACCAGCACTTACTCAGTATCGCCGACCTCAACCAGGTCGATGTCAATCAGATCCTCGACGCTGCCGAGTTGTTCATCGAAGTGTCGCGGCGTCCGGTTCGTAAAGTTCCGACGCTTCGCGGCAAGACCGTGATCAACATGTTCTTCGAGGCCTCGACGCGCACACGCACGTCGTTCGAGCTCGCGGGCAAACGTTTGTCTGCCGATGTCGTGAACATCAGCAGCAGCGGTTCGAGCGTGTCGAAAGGCGAATCGCTGCTCGACACGTGCAAGACGCTCGGCGCGATGCGCCCCGACCTCGTCGTGATCCGGCACCCCGCATCGGGCGCAACCCAGTTCGTCGCGAAACACATCGGCTGTAGCGTGATCAACGGCGGCGACGGGGCGCACGAGCACCCGACCCAAGCGCTGCTCGACGCGTTCGCGATCCGCAAGACGTTCGGAACGCTGTCGGGGTTGAAGGTCGCCATCTGCGGCGACATCACGCACTCGCGGGTCGCACGTAGCAACGCCGCGCTGCTGAAGCTGTTCGGTTCGGAAGTGCGCTTCTGCGCGCCGTACACGCTGATGCCGAGCCACGTCGAGACGCTCGGCGTGAAAGTGTTTCATCAGCTCGAGCCCGCGCTCGAGGGCGTCGACGTGATCATGCTGCTCCGGATCCAATCCGAACGCCTCGAAGGCCCGCTGCTGCCGAGCATGCGCGAATACGCGCGGAAGTTCGGCGTCTCCCAGCGGCACATCGAGCTCGCGAGCCCGCGCGCGATCGTCATGCACCCCGGCCCGATGAATCGTGGCGTCGAGATCCACACCGCGCTCGCGGACAGCGATCGCAGCGTGATCCTCGACCAAGTCGAAGCCGGCGTCGCGGTCCGCATGGCGGTGCTGTACTTGCTCGCAAAAGACATCCGCGCACAGACGCCGACGCAAGCCGCGACCGACGCGAGCTAGGCACGCTGCCGGTCGCGCACGGCTGTGCCGACCTGGGTTAGAATCGGCGGCATGCTCAGAGTCGCGACCGGCCTAGAACGCATCGCCAGTGGAGACGACGGAGTCCTGCGCACGTTGCGCGGGCGTAAGCTCGGGCTGTGCGCGCATCCGGCCAGCGTCGATAGCCGCCTGCAACACGCGCGGCAGGTGTTCGACGCGCGGCAGCTGACGCTCGTGGCGCTGTTCGGCCCCGAACACGGCTACGGCGGTGAAGCGCAAGACATGATCTCGGTGCGCGATGGCGATACGAACGAATCGCTTCCCGTGCACTCGTTGTATGGCCCGACCGAAGCCGATCTCAGCCCGCGGCCGGAGCAACTCGAAGGCCTCGACGCGATCGTGATCGATCTGCAAGACGTCGGCGCGCGTTACTACACGTTCGTGTGGACGGCTGTGCTCGTGCTGCGCGCTGCAGCTGCGCGCGGCATCGAAACAATCGTGCTCGATCGCCCGAATCCGCTCGGCGGCGAGATCCTCGAAGGCGCGCCGCAGCGGCCGGGGTATCAGTCGTTCGTCGGCTTATGTGACGTTCCGGTTCGCCACGGCCTGACCATCGGCGAGATTTGCCGGATGGTGCAGGAGATCGATGGGCTCGAACGCGACGCGCTGCGCGTGATTCCCATGCTCGGATACGATCGCTCGATGGCCTTCGAAGACACGGGCTTGCCCTGGATCTTTCCGTCACCCAACATGCCTACCGCCGACACCGCGCGCGTGTATCCCGGCGGGTGTCTGCTCGAAGCGACGAACCTTTCCGAAGGTCGCGGTACGACGAAGCCGTTCGAGATTTGGGGTGCGCCGTTCGTGAACGCGCGCGAGCTCGTGAAGCGCGTGCACGCGGAAGGCGTCACGTTGCGTCCGATCACGTTTCAGCCGACGTTTCACAAACACGGCGGCAAGCGCTGCTTCGGCGTCCAAGTGCACGTGCGAGAACGGCAGCGTGCGCGAACCTATCAGCTGTACTTGCGGCTGATCGCCGAGACGCGAAACCTCGCACCGAACGAGTTTGCGTGGCGCAAGGATCCCTACGAGTTCGTGAACGATCGCCCCGCGATCGATCTGCTGACGGGTGGCCCCGAGTTTCGCGAGCTGGTCGACGCAGGTGATGACTTGCGCGATCACCTCGCCGCCGACTCGCTGAAAACTCGAGACTTCGACCGCCGCCGCAGCGCCTGGCTGCTGTATTAGTTGAAGCTAGCGCCTGTGATCGAGCGCTTCGCGCGCCTTACGCGCGAGCGTTTCTTGGCTGAACGGCTTCTCCACGAACGCGACGCCCGGATCGAGCACGCCATGCGGAGCGATCACGTCATCCGTATAGCCGGACATGAACACCACGCCGATGTCCGGTTGCAGCTCCCGGATGCGGTCGTACAACTCGCGCCCGTTGAGCATCGGTAGAATCACGTCGGTTACAAGCAAGTCGACCGGTTCGCTCCGCTCGCGCACGATCTCGATCGCTTCGGCCCCGCGCGTCGCCACGAGCACTTCGTACCCGCAGTTCCGCAGAAAGTGCGCTGCGACGTCCCGCACCGACGCATCGTCTTCCACCAGCAACACGGTCTCGTGACCGCTCGGCCCGTCACTGCGCTCGGCCTTTGCGTCGTCCTCCGGCACGCCGAAGCTGCGCGGCAGATAGATCTCGAAGCGACTCCCGTGCGCCATCTCCGAGCTCACGAGGATGAAGCCACCATTCTGTTTCACCGCGCCGTAGATGATCGACAGCCCCAACCCCGTGCCGCGGCCGAGTTCTTTCGTCGTGAAGAACGGCTCGAACAACCTTCCGAGCGTGTCCTGCGACATTCCGGTTCCGTCGTCTTCCACCGACAGAACCACGTATTCGGCCGGGCGCGCATCGATGTGCGGTAAGTTGGGCTCGTCGAGCCGCTGGTTTCGCGTCGCTACCCTCAGCTGTCCACCGCGCGGCATCGCATCACGCGCGTTGATCGCGAGGTTGATCGCGACCTGCTCGATCTGATTCGGATCGACTTGGACGTAGTGCAAGTCCGACGCCGGCACGAACGACAGCTCGATGTCCTCGCCGATCAACCGCTCGATCATGCGCGTCGAGCGACCCAGGAGCGCGTTCAAATCGAGCACGACCGGTGCGATCAACTGTTTGCGACTGAACGCCAGCAGCTGATTCGTGAGCCCCGATGCACGCCGCGCAGCGTTGAGGATTTCCGCGAGGCCAGTCGCTCGCGACGAACCCGGTTCCTCGCGGCGCAGCAGCAGGTCCGCGTAACCGGCGATCGCCGTCAACATGTTGTTGAAGTCGTGTGCGACGCCACCAGCGAGCCGGCCGATCGCTTCCATCTTCAGCGCATGGTGCAGCTGCTCCTCCAGCTTGTGGCGCGCTTGCTCCGCCTGGCGCCGCAACGACACGTCTTGTGCGGTCGCGAGCACCATGACTTCTCCGAGCAGCTGGATCGGCACGGTCCGAAGCTCCAGATCGATCCGCCGCCCACCGTCGCGCAAGACGTGTAAGAGCTCCGGACCGGTCGCCCGCCCCGCGCGCTGACTCTCGAGCCGGGCGCTCTGGCTGATCGCGTCGTCACCCAAAAATCCGAGCTCATTCCACGTCGAGCGCAGCAGCTCCGAGCGGCTGAAGTTGAAGAGCTCTTGCGACGCGAGGTTCGCGTCCAACACGTGCCCGCTCAAGTCGTGAATCAAACACGCATCGGGCCCGGCCGCGAACAGCACGCGAAATCGTTCCTCGCTCTCGCGCAGTGCGTGTTCGGCGCGACTGCGCTCTTCGGTCAAACGCCACTCGCGCAGCGCCCGTTCGATCGTGCGCGGCAGCTCGGTGAACGCTTCCTTGGACTTGACGACGTAGTCGATCGCGCCCGACCGGATCGACTGCACGGCCATGCGTTCGTCGCCGTGGCTCGTGAGCACCAGGAGCGGGAAGGGCGCGCGGTGGTGCGGCCCCGGCAGTAAGTCGAACGCTTTGCCGTCTGCGAGGTTCAAGTCGCACAGCACGAGCACTGGCAGCTCCGCTGCGACCGCCCACCGCCCTTCTGCGAGCGTCGACGCAAAGCGCACGCGATACCGCTCCGCGACCATCTCGAGTGCGCGCGACATCGCCTCAGCGTGCGCCGGCTCGTCCTCGACCACGAGGATCGAAGGCCGCACATCGCTCGCGCTTCGAAAATCGCTGCGTTCAGGCATGTGCGTACCGATTGCACTTGAGCCAAAACGCGCCGAGCGTTCGGGTGAGCTCGAGAAACGCTCCGAACTCGACTGGCTTCACGAGATACCCATTTGCACCGCGCTCGTACGCTCCACGCAGGTCCGACTCGGACCTCGACGTCGTCAATACGACGACGGGGATGCATCTGAGCCGGCGGTCCTGTTTCACCTGCTGTAGCACTTCGAGACCGTCGACGCGCGGCAGGCGCAGGTCCAACAGGATTAGGTTCGGGAGCCTGGAGTCGTGCAAGTAGTCGAGTGCGGCTTGGCCGTCCGATATGTGGACGAGCTCGCGTACGTGCTCGCTGAACTCCTCGAGGTTCCGCCGTGTGATCTCCGCGTGTGCGAGGTCGTCTTCGACGAGCAGGATCGAGTGGCGGTCGGTCACGAGGCTGCCTCCGCTTCGGTGTTTGGGAGTGTGAACGAAACGGTCGTGCCATGGCCGTCGCCGGCGGACTCGAGCCAGACGCGTCCGCCGTGGACTTCGATGATGCGCTTCACGAGGGCGAGCCCGATGCCGGTACCTTCACCGGTGTGGAGCTTTTCGAAGAGCCCGAACAGCTTGTGCTGATGCCGCGGGTCGACGCCGATGCCGCGGTCGCGCACGGACACGACCCACTCGCCCTGGCGCTGCGCGATTTCGACGAAGACGCGCACAGGTTGAACCGATTGCGAGAACTTCAGCGCGTTGTCGAGCAGGTTTTGCAACACTTCGAGCAAGCGCACGCGGTCACCCCACAAAAACACGTCACGTTCGGGCAATACGACTTCGGCAGCGTAGTTCTTGATCCGGCCCGCGATCAGATCGCATGCCTCGTTGCACAACCCGCGGAGCGACAAACGTTCCGGCGGGTTCACCTTGCGCCCGATCCGCGAGAGCTCGAGCAAGTCGTCGAGCAGCTGGTCCATTCGGTCAGCGGCATTTTGAATGTATGAGATGTCGGTCGCTACTTTGTCCGGCTGATTCTCCTTCAGATCCAAAATCAAGTAGCCGATGAAACTCTTGATCGTCACGAGCGGACTCTTCAGGTCGTGCGACACCGTGTAGGTGAAGCGCATCAGCTCGTCGTTCTTGCTCTCGAGCTCCTGCTCTCGGAGCTTGCGATCGGTAATGTCGCGCGCGACCGCGATCACGCGTGGCTTCTGCCCGACTGCGATGTCAGACCGCCGCGCTGCCGTCATCTCGAACCAGCGGCCGTTCCGCACGCGATATTGCGTGCTCATCGACAAACCTTTTTCGAGAGCCTCGTGGACCGCCGTGATCAACGTCGTCGCGATCTCTGGATTCGTGAGCTCGTCCAGCTTTTTTCCGAGGAAACGCTCCGGTGGAACTGTGAGCAGGTCCGGCCGCGACGAGAAGTAGTCTTGAATGACGCCGTCCGAGTCGAACTCGAACACCAGATCTGGAAGCGCTTGAAGCGTCGCTTGAAGTCGATCGCGCGCATCGCGAAGCTCGTTTTGGATGCGCTTGCGAACCGTCAGGTCGCGCGCGATGCCTACGACTGCACCCACGCCACGATATTCGATCCGCGTGAGTGTCAACTCGACTGGAATGACGATTCCGTCCTTGCGACGGTGCTCCGTCTCGTAAGTCACGTTTGCGGCTTCGTCGAACCGCCTCGCAAGCTGATCGAAGTCGAAGCCCTGCGTGTTCGAGACTTGAGCGACCGTGAGCTGCAAGAGCTCCTCGCGCGTATAGCCGAGCTGCTCGCAGGCGGCGTCGTTCACCTCGTAGAAGCGACCGCCCGGTCCAGCAAAGAACATTCCGTCCTTCACGTTGTCGAACAACGCGCGGAACTGTTGGTCTTGATCGCGCAACGCTTCTTGTGTGCGTAGAAAATCGGTGACGTCGAACGAGATCGTGAACGCGATCGGCGCGTCGTCGAGCAAGACTCTCGTCGTCGAATGCAATGCGACGCGTAGCGCACCGTCGCGGCGCTTGAACTGCATCGTCGCAAACTGAGGCGTGCCGTCGCGGTCGAGCTCTGCGATCGTCTTCTGCTGCAAGTCGGCTGGGATCAATTCGAGCTCGAATGGATCCTTCCCGGCTGCCTCTGCTGCGCTCCAGCCGATGATGCGTTCGAACGCCGGGTTCACTTCGAGATAGCGCCCGCGTTCGTCGTTGAGTGCGATCGCGAACATCGACGAGGTCCAGAGCGCGTGATACTTCCGCTCGATGTCGGAGAGCGCGGCAGTCGCACGTCGATAGCTGGAGTCTTCCGGGATGCGCCCGAGCTCGCGGCCGACCCCGAACACAGCCGGCTCGCCGCGAAACTTTCCCAGCGTCAGCCGCAGCTCGACGCGGGCTTCCGGCGACGCATGCGTGTCGAGCAAGATCCGTTCGGTGCGCGTGCCTTCGCCCACTTTGGCCAGCGCAGCTGCCAGCGGCACCCGCTGATCCTTTCGCCAGAGTGAAACGAACTCGACGCCTCCCGCTGGATCGAGCCCGAGTCGCGCTTGGGCGATCGCGCTCGCTCGCAGGATGTGGCCATCTGCGCTGAGCACGAACACCCAGTCATCGACTGCGGCGAGGAGTGCGAGTAGATCGTCGCTCCCAGCGTCGGTCCCACCCGGCGCCGCGCGCGACCCAGCGGCCGCTCGACCGATCGACTCACCACGCATGGAAGTCGAAACGTATCACGGTCAAATCGAGCCAACCAGGATCGCACCTGGTTAGCTCGAATAGGTGTTAGAGCCTTGAACGCGCTGCTCACGCTAGTGCCACCGCACTAGTTTCACATCGTGGGCGCGACCCGTGGATTGACCAGATCAGGCGCATAGTTGCCTGCACCGTAGGCGGCACAGAACGCAGTTTCGTCGCCCTTGAACATCGGGTCCTTCGCAACCACACCCGGCCGGATCGCGCGCCACAGGCCGAGAGGGCCATCGCCGCCGCTGAAATTGCGAGCCACGATCGCGATGTCGAGCCCCGGGTGCATGACGAGGAACTGCCCGTTCAAACCCTGCGCACTGAAGACGCCGATGTCGTGCATTTGTTTGCAGACTTCGGGGCCTTTCGTCGCGAGGCAATCGGTGGCCTTCGAGAGGAAGTGCGGGTACTTCGGCCAAAACGCCGCAGGTGCGCAGGGGTCGCCTTCGGGTGCGTTTGCACCGGTGCTGATGTTGCCGCCGATGCCTTCCGCGCCACCGCGATGGTTCAACCACGAGAGCGCGCCGTACGACGTGTTCGCGTTTTCGAAGTTGGGATGGGACATGCGATAGACCCAGTCTCGCGAGACGAGCTGCTCTCCGCCATAGAACCCATCGTGCAACAGCAAGGTTGCGAGCTTGCCCATGTCGGAGAGATTCGCGGACCAACCGGTCGCGATCGCGCCGCCGCCCCAACTCGAGTTACCCATGCCGAGCTTGTCGAAGATCTCCTGCTTCACGAACATCGGTGCCGACGTCGGCATCCCGGGGACCTGTTTGATGCACTTCTCGGTCGCGTTGATCATGTTGTTGATCGCTTCGCTTCCGATCGTGTCGTAACGCCACGTGAGCGCGCTGTCTTCGAGGCTCGACGACGCCGCGGCGACCATCGACATGACGTGTGAGATCGTCGCGTCGCGTCGCGGATAGCTCGGCGACGCGATCCAGTCGGTGCCGAGGTCTTCCATCACGATCGGACCGGTGCCGGGACCGGTCTTCGCTACGTCTTTCGCCACGTACGCTGCGCGACCCGCCATCACACCGCCCAGCGTTTTAGTCGCCGAGTACATCATGCCGGTCGCGTCGCCACCTTTGATGTGGCAGAGCTTGCCATAGCGATACACGGCGTAGGTGGCGATGCCGGTGTCATCGAACATCGCCGGATCCATCTTGCACTCGTCCGGCGTGGCCATCATCCACGGGCCTTTGCCCGGATCTTTGTAGCCCGCGGTATTGATCGCTCCAGGCATCGGCATCGGTGCTGCCATGCCGCCCGTCGCCGGCATTCCCGCAGTCGCAACTGCGCCGGCACCTGCGGGCGCGGGTGTCACGCCCGTGCCGCCTGCGCCGGTCGGACTCGTCGTGCCCGAACCTGCGATCGACCCGGTCGTGCCGCTCGTAGCTGCACGCCCTGCGTTGCCTACGCTCGTGCTTCCCGCCGGTGCGGGACCGGCGCCCGCAACCGCGCTGGTTCCTGCGAGGCCCGTGCCCGCAGTTCCCAAGCCGGGAGCATCTGTGGTGCTGTCGCTGCATGCCGCGAGGGCAAATGCGCTCAGCCAAAATGAGAGATGACTGCTTCCGTTCCCGCGTGTGAGCATCGGCTCATGCCTCCGTGTACAACCCTGGAGCACACGCTAACGTAGTTCGTAACTTGCACATCCCTAAGCATCCTAAACAATGACTGCTGGGATGTGGCTGGTTGCGCCTGCGGTGTAACCCTGACGCTATCAGTGAACGATCGTGTTTAGTCGGTGGCGTGACGCGCGAGATCGGACGCGACTAATGGGCGTGACCGCCGGCGCCGTGCACGTGGCCGTGTGCCAGCTCTTCCGCAGTCGGTTCTCGCACGCTCACGATGGTCACTTTGAAGTTGAGCGTCTGACCTGCCAGCGGATGGTTGCCGTCTAGCCTCGCGTAATCGCCCTTAATAGACTTCACCGTGAAGATGCGCGGACCCGCACTCGTATCGAGCCGCAACCGCTGACCGGCTTGCGCGCGACCTTCTGGCAGCTTCCGAACCGGAACATTTCGCACGAGCCCGGCTTCGTACTGGCCGTAGCCTTCTTCGGGCGTGACCGACACTTCGAGCGTCGCGCCGACCTCCTGGCCTTCGAGTGCTTTCTCGAGACCCGGCACGATGTTCCCCGCGCCGTGCAAGTACGCGAGTGGCTCGCGCCCTTGCGAGGTGTCGAGCGTTCGACCTTGGTCGTCGGTGAGGGTGTAATCGATCGAGATTACGTGTTGCGCGCTGACCGCCATGGGCGCCGAGTCTAGCAGGGTGTCGCTACCGACGCCCTGCTAGGTGCAGCACTAATGCAGACGCACCCGAGCGCGCCTGAGGCCCGTTCACTTCAGCGCGTAGAGTCGGGGAGGCCGGCCGGGATCGCCGGAGCTGCAGCCACCGGCTGCGCCGAAGGAAGTTCTTCGGTGCGCTCGCGATTCAGACCCGCGTGGAGCGAGCGCCGATGATCGCCAGGCGTATGCCCGGTCCAACGCTTGAATGCGCGGCGGAAGCTGCGCACGTCGCTGAAGCCGAGCCGCTTTGCGATCTCGTCGAACGTCAGCGTGGTCGCCGTCACCCATTCGAGCGCGCGCGTCCGACGCGAGTTCTCGAGCAACGTTTGATACGACGTTCCCATCGCGTGAAGCGAACGGCGAAGCGTGCGCGGGCTCGTCTGCAACGTGCGCGAGAGTTGCTCGAGGTTCGGCAGCGGACCGCGCGCCGAGTCGAGCAGCTTGCGAACTTGACCGAGCAAGCCTTCCGCGACTTGTGGGCCCAGCTGTTCCGAACAAAACTGCTCGGCGAGCTTTGCGGTCGCGGGATCGGCGAACGCGATCGGCGTCGACAAGAAGCTCGCATCGAACTCGATCTCCATCGCAGGCTGATCGAACTCCAACGGCACCGGGAAGAGCTCGCGATAGCGAGGACCGTGCTCCGGCTCGGGGTAGGGCAACCGAATGCAGGTGACTTTGATCGGCGCCGCAGTGAGCGAGCGAACTTGAACGCTCATCGACGCGACGAGGACCTCGGTCGAGAAGACGCGGAACGGATCGAGCGACAGCGTCTCGGTCGCGCGCAACATCGCGCGGTCAGCTTCGACGTGCAGACTCAAGTCGAACGCAGGCATCAAGCTGTGCGAGTGCCGGAGCAATGCTTCGAGCGCGGCGCCCACACTTGCACTGTTCATCAGGGCGAGCCCGAGTGGGCCCATCTGCGCGACGCGAATGTTTTGACCGCAATCGAGTCCGAGCCCGGGATTTCCGGTCAGACGCAACGCGTTGCTCGTGAGAATGCCGAACTGATGATACGAGATGCGCGCTTCGGGACTCGCGAGGGTGGCCTCGGAGATCCCGACGTTCTCGAGCAAGCTCGCGCGATCGGCACCTTGCGCGGCTGCCGTTTCGACGACGACGCGTGGGTGATGCACCGGGACGACGGGGTCGAGGTGCGTGAAATATTTCCTCATGCCTGGTCGCACTATACCGCCGCTCGAGCTGGTGCGGCGCACCCGGCTCGTTACACCTGAGTTCATCGAGACGCTCGTCATGGTTCAACCTGCGCGAAGTAGACGGTCGACCGGGTGATGCTCCGGGCCGTGTTCGCTCGATTTGCCGTTGGAATATGCGCGAGATGCGCGTGGCTCGGAGCCAATCGATGGGGAACCGAGCCGCCCAACGGACAGTTCATTTGCATCACTTCAAGGTGTCCGGAGGGCCATGAAACGGCGCACGGCCCATCTGGTTTGTTGGCTCGATCCCCGCTTGAGGGCGGCTCAAACGGGGTGAGCGGCGGCTCGTTCGAGGGGTATCTGCGAGCCAACTGGGTTGTCTGAAGTGTCTTTTACTCCCATGATTCTCGTGGGTGACACGGTTGGAATCGGAAACCCAGTTGGCGGAGCGAGTGCTTTCGACGGCGATCGCCGGTCGCTACCGATACGAGCGCGAACTCGGCCAAGGTGGCGCAGGCAGGGTGCTCCTGGTGAACGATGCCAGCACTGGAGAGCAGCTCGCGTTGAAGCTGGTTGCGGCGGCCGCGGAGGATCAGGTCCGTGCGGAGTTCGCGCTGCTCTCGGGAATCGCCCATCCGAATCTCGCGCGCGTGGTCGGACTACTTCGAATTGACGAGGCGATCGCCGCGCTGCGTGTGCCTCGTGGAACGCTGGCATTGATCAGCGAATTTGCGCCCGGGCTCGCAGCCGATCGAGCGTTGCGGCTCATGGCGGCGGGCGCGCCGGGTCGAGTTCCGGCCGCCACGACTGCCGCCAAAGGGGCGGGCCCTCGAAATTCGGCACCGCGTGAGCGTCAGCTCGCGCTTGCGATCGGAGTGCTCGATCGCGCGGCACGGGCGCTTTCTGCCGTGCACGCGCAAGGGTTCGTGCACGGCGACGTGAAGCCGGCGAACTTGATCGTCGCCGAAGATGGTCGTGGGCTGAAGTTGATCGATCTCGGCTTTGCTCGCGCGCCGGGATTCGAGGAGCGCCCTTCCGGGACGCCGGACTACATGGCCCCGGAGCTCTTTCGCGGCGAATCGTCTCCGGCTGTGGACGTGTACGCACTCGGGGTGAGCGTGTGGCGGCTGCTCGCGCCGCCGATGGCTGCGCGATTCGAGGCGTCGCCGGCGGAGCTGCTCGCACGGTCGCTCGCCGATCCGACTACGAGCGAGCCGCTTCCGGCCTGGGTCCCGGCACCGCTCGTCGAGTTGTTGGCTGCGATGCGGCAGCCGGATCGGGCGCGGCGGCCGGCCGATGCGCGCGAGTTGCTCGCCGAGATCACAAGGCTTGCAACCGCGTTGCCGGCCGAGCTCGTGAGTGAGTTGTCCGGCGCTGCAGCGGAGAGCCGCAGCGCAAAGGAGCGGGCGCTCGCGGTTTCGGCGTTGCCGTTTGTAGGTCAGCCGCAAGCGCGTCGATCGTTTGCTGCAGCGCTTGCGAGTGGGCCGGCGGTCGCGGTCGTCGGCCCCGAGGGGTCCGGGCGCTCGCGTTTGGTGCGCGATGCCGTGTTTGCGCTGCAGCTCGCGCGGGCGACGACCGGTGAGGCGCTTCCTGACTATCGGGTGGTGCGAAGCGTGCCGGCGCGGTTGGACGCCGGGCCGATCGTTTGGCACGTGATCGGTGCGGATGGAGTCACCGCGGAGGAGGTCTCGCGGTTTGCGAGAGCGGCCGAGGTGGAGCCGAATCCGAGCGTGTTGGTGTTGGAGCGAACGTTGCCGCTCGAGGCTGCGGCGTTGACGGCGGTGTCGGTCGGTCCGCTAATGCGCGTAGAGCTCGAGCAGCTCGTGAGCGCAGCGCTCGGTTCGGGCGCGAGGATCGCGCCGAGTGCGATCGACGAAGCTGCAGCTGTGAGCGGCGGTCTGGCAGCGCGGTTGTGTCGGGCCCTCGGTGCGGGCTTGGCGGCGGGACGAGATCTGTCACGTCCGGGCGATTGGCGAGAATCCGGTGCGGGTGGTGAGCGAGCTGGGAGCGTGTTGCCGGCGTTGTCGGAGCCGGCGCGCAATCTCGCGGAGTTCTTGTGTGTGTCGGGTGGTTCGTCTCCACAGGACCGTTTGCAGCCGCGCTTCGAGACCGAGCAGCAGCTGGGCGAGGCGATTCAGCTTTTGACCGCGCTGGGTTTGGCG
>DASRXR010000624.1:0-5367 GCA_035687405.1 Polyangiales bacterium | reverse complement strand
CCGACGACACATTTTCATGCGGGCAGCAGCTCGGTGTGTGCGAGCCGGCGGCCTATCCGCTCACGTCGCTCTGCGATGCCAGCCTCGATCCAACTTCGAGCGTAAACGGTTGTCTCCCCAATCAGACGTGCGTGAAGACGGACCTGTGCGTGGACCTGACCAGCTCGCAGTACACGGACGGGGGCTTCCAGGGCCGCCAAGGCGCCGTCGCATACACGACCGAGATCGCTGCCGCTCGCAGCGACGATCCTTCCACCTACGACTCGGTGTTGTCTTGGCCGACGAACAAGTTTGCGATGCCCAACACGCGCAGCATCGCGCGCTTCACGGGCAGACAAGACGGGAACGACTACAGCCCAGGCAAGGAGACGCTGCTGTATTGGGGCCGAAGCGGGCACCTCGCGGAGAACGGGCGCGAGAGCCAGCTGTACTTGATGACACATCGCTTGCCGCTGCCGATCGACGCTGCCGGTAAGCTCGAGTTTCAGCCGCAGTTCTTCAGCGGGGTCGATGCGAACGGCGAGCCGCAGTGGTCGCCGCTGCAATCTCAAGCGAAGCCGATCGCTCTCGATGGCCAGGTCGATGGCAGCCCGCACGAGCTTTTACAGGTCGTGGGCATGTACACGATCAGTTGGCTCGGCGCGCCGATCAATAAGTGGGTGATGCTGTACGGCGGCGATCTCGCCGACTACCTGCTGTTGAACCCGAGTGGTTCGCGCGCGAGCTGGGCGCCAGGTGCGATCTACTTGCGATTGGCCGATCACCCGTGGGGTCCGTTTAGTCCTCCGGTGCCGCACCTTCTCCCGGGCGATCCGAAGCAGCCCAACGCCGGAAATGGACCCGGCGGATATCTGTTCAATCCGGAGTGTGTCGATACGCCGGAGCATCGCTGTGCACGCTCCGATCTCCATCGGCCTCCCGACGTCGCAGTCGACTGTCAGGTCCAGCTCCTCGATCCAGGTCGCCTCTATCAACCGAACATCATCGACAACTATACCCAGCCGAACGCCGACGGCGGTCTCGACATCATCTGGAACGTGTCGACCTGGAACCCGTACGGAGTGCAGCTCGTCAAGACCAGCATCTACCCGCCCGATCACCAGTCGCTCGAGCCCAGTTTCGAACCCGGCGATCGTCTCGGGCTGGAGCGCATGTCGAGCTGGGCGTCGCTACCGGATTTTGGTTTGCCGCGCACGTACACGCAACAGAGCAGTGCCGATCGTGGGCTCGGTGCCGATTGGAGGCTTCCGCTCAGTCGCCGCGGCAATCGCGACTACAACAATTTCATCTGCGTCGGTCGCGACGCTCAGTACAGTGAAGCGCCCCTCGCCGACTTTCGCTTCGATCAGACGGTGTGCGACGAGCCGTACGTGCGTGGCGCGGTCATGGCGCGATTCGACGGCACGGGCTACCTCGCTCGAACGTTTCTGAGTGCACGGTCACTCGCGTACGCTCCGGCCGACGATGAGGTCTTGCGCATCTACGTCGATGACGATCCGCGACCCGTCATCGATGTGCCACTCGCAGAGGCGCTCGATGGGCGTGCGGGCGAGATCTTCGCGCCTCCGTTTGGCGCGGGCTCGCCGCTGCATTTGAGCTGGTACTACCCGATCGCGTTTCGGCGGAAGCTGATCGTCGCGCTCGATGGGCTCGGTCGCGATGATCTGTATTATCACCAGAGCGATGCGGTGCTCGATCCGCTGACGCTTCTCGCGCCGCCCGCGAATGGTCGATCGCCCGAGCGCGATCAGGCTGCGCGCCAGCTGAGCGAGCGCTACCAACCGGCCGGACTTCACGGCGCCCTCCACGACCCCGTCTCGATCGCGCTCGACAGCGGCGCGACGCAGACCGTGCAGCTCGATGGCCCGGCGACGATCCACGAGTTCCGAATTCGCTTTGCCGAGGCAGAGCTGCAGCGGATGGCGTCCGTGCGAGCTCGCGTCCGCTGGGACAACGCGGCCGTGCCGGCGATCGACGTGCCGCTGCTCGACTTGCTCGGCGGTAGCATTCCTCCGGAGCAGACGAGCTTGTCGATGACGAGCTACGTCGAAGGTGCCGACCGCGTGCTCGCGCTGAAGCTTCCGATGCCGTTCGACGTTTCGGCCGAGCTTTCGTTTACCAACACCGGGCGCACGCCTGCGAGCTTCGAGTTACGCGTGAGCGGTGATCGAGGGTTGCGAATCGCGCCCCACGGCAAGTTGCACGTTCAGCCGAGCGAAACCGTCTGGCCGACGCAGCAGCTCGTGCATCACGCGGCGTGGGTACAAGGGCGAGGCAAGCTCGTCGGTGTCTGCGCGCAGCTCGAAGGGCACGCCCAAGCCGGTACCGGTGCGCAGTACGATCATCTCAACTTCCTCGAAGGCGACGTGCACGCGACCGTCGATGGCGTACAGGCGCTCGACGGGACCGGAACCGAAGCCTACGCAGACGACAGCTTTTATTACTTGGACGCTCCGCACGCGACTCCGTTCGCGCAAGTCTGGGGTGTCGTCGATGCGGCGCAGCCGCCGGCGCGGGCTAGCTTTTGTCGCTGGCACGTGCTTGGGACGGAGCTCGGTTTTCAATCGTCACTCGAGCTGACATTCGAGTTGGGCGGTCAGCAGAACCCATGGATAGTCGACCGCTATCGAACGGTAGCGTACCTGTATTTGGCAGACTGAACGCGAGGCGGATCGCGCGGGTGCGCCGATCGAGCGCTTTCAAGGCGAGCGCGCGTTTCTCGATCACGTGCCACGACAGCCAGGCGAGTAGCAGCGTGATCGGCGTCGCGAGCAAGCCCACCGCGAACCAAGTGGGCTGCGGTAACGCCATGACCGCGAGCTGCGTGATCGGCCACGCGTAGATGTAGATGCCGTACGAGAGATCGCCGAGCCTGATCGGACTCGGTAGCTTCCAGCGCACGCCTTGCGCGAGTACGATCACGACGTACGGCAGCGCGATTCGCTGCGCGGTCTTGTATTCGCCGAAGAACATGCACAGCGCCACGATCGCGAAACCTGCCCACGCCCAGCTCGCGCGCAGCGGCACACGCCACTGGTAGATCACCGCGCCGGCGAGGAAGAGCGACGTGAAGTCGAGCAAGCGGTCCGGGCCTGGCACTTCGCCGGAGGCACCGGGCAGATGTTCGAGCACGCCGAGCGCGGCTACCATCGCCAGGTAGAGCCCGAGTGTCACGTAGCGCGTCAAGACTCGCGCGTAGCCCAGCACGAAGACGAGTACGTAACACGCGACTTCGTAGCGGAGAGTCCACAGTGAATCGTTCGAGTGACCCACCGGGTTTTGTTCGAACACTCCGGGTAACTCAGCATGGCCGCTGAATGACGCCTGCATGACGACGTAGCGATAGGGTGCGCTCGATGTGAAGTACTCGCGCAGCGGGATGCTCGTCACGAGCGGCCCGAGCAAGAACGCGACCGCGATCAGCACGACGATCAGCCCCGGCATGATGCGAAGCGCGCGTGCTCGCACGAAGGACCAGCTGCTCGTGCTGCGCTCGAAGCTGCGCGTGATCAGATAGCCACTGATCACGAAGAAGAACGCCACCGCGACACTGCCGAGGTTTGTCTGTCCGTGACTCAGCGAGCCGAGCGGTTGTGGGTGTTCTACGCCGAGCGCGATCGGAAACGCGTGCGACCAGAGCACTGCGAGCGCTGCCCAGAAGCGAAGGGCATCGAAGTTGTTGGCGCGGTCGTCCATGGGATCCAGAAGAACGAACGCTGATCGAACGTTCGCTCGACTGAACTACACACGGGTGCACTGAATGCTTGCGCAATCGCCGGTCGATGGACCGAAATCGGGTAACAAATGCGTGCTGCACGGGCCCGCAAAATCGCCACACGCGAAGCTGAGATCACGCTGTCGATACGATCGCGCGCAGCATGCCCGCGAATACGAGCACGACCCCGAAGGCTGCGACCATCGCGGCGCCGGTCGGGAAATCCCACGTCCACGAAGCCCAGAGCCCGAGCGCGCTCGCCGCGACCGCGACGCCCCAGCCCGCGAACAGGCGCTTCAACAAGTTTCGAGAAAACAGCCGCGTGATGACCGCGGGAACGATCAAGTACGAAAATACGAGCAAAATGCCCGCGAACTGCACGCTGATCGTGATCACGATCCCGAACAGCACGTAGAACCCGAAGTCCCAGAGTTCGACGCGCGTGCTCGCACGCTCCGCTTCTTCCGGGCGCCAGCTGATCGCGATGAAACGCGGCGCGAGCGCGAGCTGAAGTGCCCCGAGCGCGACGTACGCCACTGCGACGTGCCAGACGTTGGTCCACGACGTGTTGAGCAGGGAACCGACTAAAATATCTTTGATGTGCTCGGCGCCGTGGGGCGAGCGCGAGACGACGAGCACCGTCACTGCGCTCGACACTGCATACACGATGCCGACGATGGCCTCTTGCGAGACGTTTTTTCGAGCTCGGCGCGTGAATGCAAACACGGCTGCGCCGACGATCGTGAAGCCCAGAGCGGCCGCGTGTGCCTGCCAACCAGGCTCCTCGTCGTGGGTGAACAGTGCCGCGACGGTGGCTCCGAGCGCGGCGAGCTGAGCCAGCGAGAGATCGACGAAGATTACTTCGCGCTCGAGCACGTGCATTCCGAGGTAGACGTGAATGCTCGCGATCACGAGGCAGATCGTGAGTGCAGGGCCGAGGAATACGAGTGCGTCGGTCATGGGCGCTTCTTCATCGCAGTCACGAAGTGCTCGATCAGATAGTCCATCAGTTGCTCGTACGTGTTCACTCCGCTCACGCCACCGACCGACGTCGGCAGGATCAACACTTGAGCGCCCGAGCGCTGGCCAACCATGTCGGATGTCGAGTGGTCGTAGAACTCCTCGTGGAATACCACTGGCACTTTCTGTTCGCGGATCTGTCGAATCAGGTCGACGAGGTGCGCAGGCGAGGGCGGAATGCCGGGACGATCTTCGAGGTAGCCGATGCCGTCGAGCCCGAAGCGCCGGTGAAAGTAGTTGAAGGTCGCGTGGTACGACGCGATCTTCGTGCCTTTGTACGGCGCCATCTGGGCTTGCCACTGTTGCAGCTTCTTGTCGATGCGCGCTTCGAACGCGGTCGCGTTGTCGCGGTAGAACTTTGCGTTCGCCGAGTCGAGCTGGGCTAGCCGTTCCGCGATCGCGCGCGCCGCGAGCTTGGCGTTCAACGGATCGAGCCAGAAGTGCGGATTACCGAACGGGTGAATGTCTCCACGCGAGCGGTCGACCCCGCCCGCGGGCACATCGATCGGTTTGATCGCGCTCGCGGCCTCGAAGTAACCGGGGCGCCCCGGATTGATCGCGGGGTTGCGCGCGCCTTGGATGAGAGAGGGCAACCAACCGACTTCGAGCTCGAGGCCGACCGCGATCACGAG
>DASRXR010000623.1:0-15117 GCA_035687405.1 Polyangiales bacterium | reverse complement strand
CCACTTCGTTCGTTTGCCGCTGCGCGCGCTGCTGAGCGACTTGGTCCACTTCGTTCTTTGGCCGCTCTGCGCGCTGCTGAGCGACCTGATCCACTTCGTTCGTTTGCCGCTGCGCGCGCTGCTGAGCGACTTGGTCCACTTCGTTCGTTTGCCGCTGCGCGCGCCACTCTGCCACTTGGGCAGCCTCGCTCTCCTGCGTATTCACTCGTCGCTGCGTCAACTGTTCGACCTTCTCCTCGTGCAACTCACTGGGGCGACGCACTGTTGTTTGATCATCGGTCAGCTGAGATGACTGTTGCTCGTTGATCGCTGCTGATTGCTGCTTTCTTTGCAGGGCTCTACTCGCTTGCCGGGATTCGATCTGCTGCTTCACTTTTTTCCTGCCGAAGTCTCGCTCCGCCTCCAGCGCATTATGCGCCCGACACCTCAACTGAATGTTCTCGGTCGTCATTTCGCCGCCCCTCGCAAACGGAACGATGTGATGGAATTCGAGATGTTCCCTTGCCTCACATCGAATTCCACTTCGCGCTACGAAGCAGCATCGACCTGCGTCCCGGAGGTACACCTGACGCCGCACTTCTCGCGGGACATAACGCGACGCCGATCGCTTGGCCGGCGTCGATGTGGACTCATCGTCTGGCTGCACGTTCTCACGCACTGCAGACGGGCGACGCCTCGCTCTCGGCCTTTCCGTCAAGCCGAACATCGTCTTCTCACGATCTGTAATAAACAGATCGAGTCCTCTCTCGAATATCGCTTCTAGATCGCCGGTTGGAATCTGGTGACGCGACAGTGTCTTTGCTTTCTCTAGCTTGTTGATGAAGCGTTTGCTCGCCGTGAACTGAACCTTGTAACGGTCCTCGCTCAGCGGTGACTGAATGTTCAAGGTGTTGACCCACGCTCCGACGTAAGTCTGCTCTAGCGCACGAGTGTCGATCGCCGTCGGATCGGACAGCCCTGGTGTCTGCACGTAAGTCGTCTCCGCGGTGCCGAGCGCGTGGCTGCATGCTGATGGTGCTTGCCTATCATCTGCCTCGCCGTTGGACTGGATGGCCGCAGTGTTGTTCTCCAACGCTGCCAGCAGCGATGTGGCGACTGGAACGGTGCTGGAGCTCGCCTCGCCGGGGCTTTCGAACCGCGCGTGTGCTCCGACGGCTAGGCGACGAATCTCGGCCGGAGCATCTGGCTTCGGGAAGTACTTCGCAACCAACTCGTATACTTCCACCTTCGACTTGTGTCGTGCGAGACGTAACAAGTGCAGACAGTCTTGGGACAGCACTGGTGCGAGTATGCAGAGAGCTGAAAGGTGCAACTCTCCACGCACGACCATCTCGAGCGCTTCAGGAAACTTGCGCGCCACGCGCGCCGCTCGGATTCGCAAAGTCGCCTGTGCTTCTGACATCGCGAGGCCGCGAACAGCGTAGTTGAACATGGAGCTGAACCCCTCGTCGCGAAAGAGACCGCGTTCCTCCACCTCACCGAGATGAACGAGGATCGTAGCGGTGAGCTCGCGATCCTCACGCACCCAGCGCTTCAACTGACGCACCAACTCTTCATCACCCAATCGCTTTACAGTTTCGAGCTCGCGCATTGTTGCCTCCGCTGTAGTCATCGTTCTGTTGTGTGGGGAGTTGCGTGTTTGGTTGTCTTTTTTTGGAACTTTGAAGATGAAGAGCATCGGCCTGAGGAGGTCGCAAAAAGATCGACATTGTTCGTCGATTCAAAGCAACTCACGAAGCGGCGGGCCGATGAATACTCAGAACAAAGCAAAGAGTGCGAGCGATGTCTGCCGCTAGGGGCGGCGGTGTGCAATGTGCAGGGTGGATGCGAGTTCGTGCGATTCGAGAAGAATGATCGAGACGAGTTCACGAATGCGAAATCTCAATGCAGGCAATGCAGTTGGTGAAGTCGGTGCGCGGGGCGTGTGCCTAGTTGTGTGTGGCCGGACCCGTGGACAGACGCGTGAGCGTCATAACGAATTAACAGTGTCCAGACACGGCGCGATCTTGATTCCTGCCGCCGTTCGCAGCGGTGGGAGTACTGCATCGCCGAGGTTTGCAGCGGTTGCACGGGAGAGGTTTGCAGCGCTCGCTTCGTCGTCTGAAGTTGGGGCTCGGCGCAGTCCGGTAAGGCTCCTCAGGGGCCGCGGCTCACCGGCGTGTCTTTCAACGTGGCGTCATCAGCGGTCGTTCGGCTCGTCGAGTTCGCGACGCGTTCCGGCCGACGTTGTCGCCAGGCTTCGGCGACGCCAGCGAGTTGGCATCGGCCGCACGTGTGTGCCTCCCGGCTTTAGAGCTGCAGACGTTGCGATGAGGATCGTTGTTGGCAGTATTCGGCGAACTCGTGCGCCGCCATCAGCGTCAACACAGTTGGGATTCGCTCAGGCAGGCGCCGTTCGTTCAGACACGCGCCATTCGCTCAAGCACGCGCAGCTCGGCTTCGCTCAAGCAGGCGCCGTTTGCGCAAGCACGCGCAGCTCGGCTTCGCACCCGCACGCTCAACTCAGCTTGGCCGTTCGCGCGCGCAGGCGCAGCTCGGCCTCGCTCCGGCACGCTCAGCTCAGCCGTTCGTTCCCGCACGCGCAGCTCAGCTTGCCCGTTCGCTGCGGCTCGCCCGGCCCGCGCCGCTCACTCCCACTGCTTCAGCCGCCACTGCTCGCAACGCTGTTGCTGACTCCGCAGACACAAACCGTTCTACTGACAAGCTTCGAACTGGCCTGACCTGAAACCCTTCTTGAATGCCTGGACCCTCTGTTGAGAGCTTCCGTGCGTGAAGGTTTCTGGTCTTACCACTCCGGTTTCTTGCTTCTGCAACTTGTCGTCGCCAATGGCTGCAGCTGCCGTCAGCGCCTCCTCGACGTCGCCACTCTCCAACAAACTTCTTCGCTCCGTCGAGTTTCCCCAGACACCCGCCAGACAGTCTGCCTGCAACTCCAACGCTACTGAACCACCACCGCTGTCCAATCCCAACAAGTGCTGGACGTGGTGACCGACCTCATGCGCAATCACGTAAGCCTGCGCGAAATCACCCGGCGCACCGAACCTGTCCTTCAACTCTCGATAGAAAGCCAAATCGATGTAGACGTTTCGATCACGCGGACAATAAAACGGCCCCATCGCTCGCTGACCTAGACCACATGCCGAATTGGTCTCGCCCCGGAACAGGATCATCCGAGCCAACGTGTACCGCTTCTGCTGGCTCGCGAAGTACTCCGCCCAATGTTTCTGGACGTCGTCTAGGACGAAGGACACGAATGCCACAGCCTCGCGCTCTGGGTCATCCGTGGCACTGGAGACCGACTCCTCACCTTGCTCCTGGCCTCGCTCGGACATGGTGGACGATTGTCCACCGAGTCCAAGATCGCCCGCGAAGTACAGCAGGGCGCCGCCAATCAGCACCCCAGGCAAACCAAACCTGGAGAACAGCCACATCAATACGCCGAGGCCAGGACCGCCGCCTCCCGCACGCATCGGGCCGTCGTCACGGCGGTCGTCGACGTTGTCGCTCTGATAGCCTCGAGTCCAGCGCATGAGGCGCCAGCATAACCCCGCGCACGACCGCGCGCACCTAACGTCTCACAACTCTCACGAGGCGGCTGGCTAGCCCGCGCGGCTCACGGCACGGTCACAGTGCGAGTCAGACCCGTCGACATGTTGCCCGCTACATCGATTGCACACAGCCGATAGCTCCACTTGCCGCTGGTCAAACCGTTGTGCATGTAGCTCGTGAGCGTCCCGGCGTACAACGTGCTCGCTTCCGCAGTGCAGCTCGGCGCCGTCACTGACTTCGCACCCACGACCTTGTACGACGCCATGCCGCTACCAGCGTCCGTCGCAGCCGACCAAGTCATCACGACCTTACCCGCGCTCGGCGTCGCAATGTACTGACCCAACGTCGGCGCAGTCTTGTCGACCAGAATGCTGTCGCTCGCCGGCGTCGAGCTCGTGTTGCCCCACGCATCGCGGAACCACACGTACACGATACCCGCAGTGCTCAACGTCCACGTCTTCGTCGCCGTGTACGCCACGAAACTCGTACACGCCGTCGTATTCGAAATACACATCGTCGTCACGCCACTCGCATCCGACGCCGCAATCGCCAGCGTCACCGCAGTCGCCTTCGTGTACGCCGCACCACCCTGAATCACGACCGTACCCATCGGAGAATCACGCTCCGGCGCCGGCCGCGCGTTCGCAATCACACCGGCACTGAGGTTTCCCGCCCCGTCGACCGCACACAACCGATAGAAATACTGCATGCCATTGACGGCCGAAGTGTGCGCCGCACTACGCGCATTCCCGCTGTACGCAACCGTACCCGCGTTGCACGTCGATGGCGCCGAACCCGTCTGATACACGAGCTTGTAGCTCGCGATGCCGCTCGCAGCGTCCGACGCCGCCGTCCAGCTGAAGTCCACGCGCGCATTACCCGGCGTCACCGTGAGCACAGGATTCGTCGGCGCAGCACCATCGCGCACGATCGTGTCCGAGACCTTCGAGACGTTGCCCTTCGAATCCTTGAGCGACACGTACACCGTCTTCGTTCCATCGCCGCTCGCGAGCGACCACGTCTTCGTCGCCGCAAATGTCGCAAACGCCGTGCACGCAGTCGTATTGCTGACGCACATCTGCGTCACACCACTCGCATCCGACGCCGCAATCGTCAGCGTCACGAGGCTGCTCTTCACCGCGGCGGCACCATTGTCGATCACCACGCTACCAGTCGGCGGCGTCGTATCCGCACCACCCGAGCTACCACCGCCACCACCGCCAGCACCGCCGAGCGCCGCGAGCACATCCAACCGCCGCTTCATCACACCGTTACGCGGGTCGGTGATCGCGGGGCCCGTATCCGTAACGCGCGCCACCGTCGCACTCAGCGACTCGTTCGGAAATGCCGACCGAATCACCGCCAACGCGCCCGCGACGTGCGGCGAAGCCTGCGACGTACCGGTCATCGTCACTCCAGCCGCAGTGATCGGCGCACCCGGCGCGAGCACGGACAAGAACGAAGCCGAGTTCGAAAAGCACGTCACCTTGTCGGCCGCAGTGCTCGAATCGGAGCAGCTGCTGTAACTGATGCCACCAACGCTGCTGTCGTACACCGCACCGACGCTGATGGCTGCAGGCACACATGCCGGCGAAGCGATCGAGCTCGTAAACCCGTTGTTGCCGCTCGCCACTGCCGCGAGAATCCCCGCGCTGCGCGCGTTCGCAACCGCAGTCGCAAAGTAGTCCGAGGTGCACGGCGACGCGAAGCTGCCGCTGCCGAGGCTCATGTTCATCGCAACGATGTTGTAAGTCGTCCGATTCGAGATCACCCAGTCGATCGCAGACAAGATCGCATTGCCGGGAGCCGACCCACCATTGAATACGTCGAGCCCGAGAATCTTCGTGCTCGGCGCGACGCCCAACACGATGCCAGACACGTTCGTGCCGTGACCGTTGTCGTCGAGCGAGTTGTCGTTCGTCGCAAAGTCCCGCGCGAACGCGACCTTGCAGCTGCCACCGACGCTCGTGCAGCTACCGAACGCCGCACGCCGATAATCCACACCCGTATCGATCACCGCAACTGCAGTGTTCGCACCGAGCTTACCCGCCGCCGCCGCTTCCGGTTGATGGATCTGCGGCAAGCTCTGCGCGAGCGTGTGCTCGAACGACGTGTTCTCGTAGATCCGCGCAACCTCCGGCTGACCCGCGAGCATTTCGAGCGCATCACGCGTCTTCACGCGAACGAACAAAAACGGAATGTTCGTGTAACGCGTGCGGACCTCGAGCGCGTCGTTCCCTTCGATCGCGTCGAGCACCTTCGTCTGCAAGCTCGCGTACAGCTCCGCCCGTTCCTCGACCAAGTCGTCCGTAAGCTCGCGCGCTTCATCGCGCGGGATCTGGTCGAGGTCACTCGCGAGCGCTTGCCCCGAGCCTTGCACGCTCGAATCGCCGTCCGACGCGGGCGACCCGACCATCACGAGCAAGTCCTTCTCCACACCACCGGTGAGCTCTGCTCGAACCCGCGGTGTGACCTTGTCGCTGACCGTATCCGAATCGCCGGCTTCAGGTGTCAACTGACCACACGCGGAACCCAAGAGGCTCAACGCGAACGCTGCGGTCACAAGTTTGGAAGTTTCGAGCTGGACCCAAGTACGAATAGGGATCTGCACTGCATTACGAATACGGACGAACGTTGGCTAACTTGAGCCGTGAGATGATAATTTTCCGGGCATATGTCGGTGGGCGTGAGGGGAAAGAGCTGTCGGCAGCTGATGGCGGCGGCGTGGAACGACACCCCGCGGCGGTGGATTACGCGACCGCGGCGCGATGCGGTCAGCGCCCCGGCCACCCGCCAAACGCGCCGAACCCAATCCAGTTCTATCCAAGCGCAACCGTCGGCGGCGGCGCAGGCAACGACGCCCTCGGCCGCACCCGCTGCAGATGCTTCGCCGCCACCTGCAAGAAGTCGTACCGAATCCGCGGCGGCTTGTTCACCGGCCCGTACAACACCAACGCACCCTCGCCATAAAAGCGCCCATCCGCGACGTAACTCAGCAGGTGCAGGTGCAGCCCATCGTTTGCTGCCGAGTTCGCCTGATCGTCACGCCGCCGCCCCGGTCGCTCTACGTGCGTGTCGCTCTGCGGCTCCGGCATGTGCGTAGTCACCGCCTCCTGCACGAGCGACGCCAAGCTCCGCTTCACCATCTCGAGCGCTTCCGGCGGGGGCTCGCGCTGATCACTGGAGATCAGCGGCACCAGCGCATTCCCATCCTGCGCGATCAGATACCCGCTGAACCCATCGCACTTCTGCATCAACCACGCGAACACGTGGTGCGCGACCAGCGCACGATCCGACAGTGACTCCAACGCCGCTTCGAACGCGCGCACCTCGCGAAGCGTAGCGATCTTCGCGCTCACACCACCCTCGGTCCCCCCGAGCGCCGTGAGCGCGGTGTAGCGAGCGATCAGCGCGCTGTTGCCGAGCGGACAGAAGTACTCCTCGACGTACTTCAAGTGCTGCGAAAACGACTTCCGATCGTTCCGCTGCCACGCCAGCCGCGCCGCCGTCTCGTGCAAAGCACCCAACACGAACGGACTGGGATGTTTCGTCTGCGCAGCGATCAACGCCTCCACACGCTTCTTCGCCTCCGCATGCTCGCCGAGCGCACCCATCGCCGTGAGCAGCGACGTATGCAGCGGCAACATCATGTGCACGTACACGTGTTCGCGGGGATCGAGCGCCGCCAGCGCCTTCTCGCACAGCTCCTTCGCTCGCGCGTGTTCCGCGCAACGGTTCAGTGCCTCGGCCATGATCCCCATTCCAGCGCTCTGCCCGATCCGCTCGAGCAACCCTTCCTGCTCGAACACGCGCTCATACACCGACACGCACTCGGCAGCTTTGCCGCGCGCGAGCAGGTACACCGCCTTCGACGTCAGCGCATAACGCTCGAGCGATGGCACCTCCACCGCGATCCGCTCCGTCTCGTCGAGCGCCCGCTTGCTCGTCGAAAGGTCATGCCAGAGCGAGGCCAGATAGTTCGTGATGATCGCGGAGAACGTCTCCGCCTGCCACGCCGATCCCGTGCGCAACGCGTACGCTTCGACTTGCTCGGTCGCACGTGCGACCTGCTCGGTCTCGCCGCGAAACCCGTAGTACTGCCGCCGAAGCTGCGCCGCCGCGAGCAAGTTCACGTCGGCTTCGCTCTCATCCAACTTCCGCGCCCGCTCGAGCGCTTGCGGATCTCCCGCAAAGCTATCGAACACGCCGAGCACGTAGTGCACGCCGCCGACCCACAATCGCCGCCCGGCGTTTCCCAGCCGCGGGAACGAACCAGGCTTCATGATCCGCGCTTCGAGCTCCAGCCAATGTGCGTGCGTTTCCGCGAGCTTCTCCTGCGTGACCAAGATCATGCCGCGGCAAAAGTCGTAACAATACGTGGCTTCGTGGTTGCGCCCGAACGCCGTCATCGGTTCGATCGTCCGCGTGAGATCTTCGATGCTGCGCCGATCGAGGCAGATCACCGATTTTCCACACAGCGCAGCCGAGCCGGCCATGAACGCTTCGACCAGCGACGCAAACGAAGCAGGCCGCAAGTAGCTCGGCAACGCGTAGTAACGAAGCGCGCCCCAACCGAGCCCGAGAAACGTGCTCAAGTGTTTGCCCAGAAACGGCCGCAACTTGCGCGCCGTCGTCAGGCCCAACAGCTGCGTGAACGTCGTCAAGAACCGCTGCATGTGGCGATCGAGCCGCCGATCGACCAAGTACGACGAGACCGCGAGCGCCGATAGCAGCAACGCCACCACCACCTGACTTCGCCGCTGTGCGCTGCACAAGTCGAGCGCGCGCTCGAGCGGTTCCACGCACGCCGCGTACGGCTGCGTCCGAATGCTCACCTCGAGCGCACCCGTGGCGACGACACGCACGCCGCGCAGGTCCCCCGCTTCCAGCAAGTGCACGCCGGCCTGCAAGCGCTCGGAGACTTCCGGCGCTTCGCGGCTCAGGATCAACTCGCCGATCCGCTTGCGCAGCCGCGCCCGCTCCTCCGGCTCGACTTCCGCTGCGAGCCCCGCGCGCATCGCCGCACTCGAGAAGTTGTAGACGCGCTGATTGAAGGTCAGCACACCGCGCGCGACGAGCTCATCGAGCCGCCCGCGCAGCACCGCGTCATTCGCATCCACACACAAACCGCGGCAAGCGTCCGGCGTCAGAGCGCCGCGATACAGCGCGAGCGCATGGGCGAGTCGTCGCGCCTCCGGCGTCAGCCGCGTAACACGCAAACCGAAGCTCTGCTCGCTCGCACTCGCCACGACGCTTTGCGCAGGCTCGAGCGGCAAGTCCCAGCTGCCGTGTTCGAAGCCGATTTCGCCCGTATGCAGCATCGCGCGCAGAGTCTCGAGCGTGCGGCCGGGATGCCCAGCGGTCGAAGCGTGGAGTGCCTGACTGAGTCGCGGCAAGTTGCTCGCTTCGCCAAACAACGCTTCGAGCCAGCTTCGGAGCGCAGGCTCCGGCAAACCTTGCAGCGTGTGCAAGCTCGACACCGACCGCACCGCATCACACGCGCTCGCGCATGCGGCCTCATGCTCGGTATCGAGCCCGGCGATCACGCACAGCGGATGCCGGCGCGTCTCTTGCGCGAGCGTCGCGATGAACACAGCCGACGCGCGTTCGCAGTGCTCGAGGTTGTCCACCACGATCACCAGCGGCTTTTGAGCGCTCACTTCGAGCACGAAGTCGCGCAACGCGGTCTGCATGCGGCTCTGCCACAACGTGTCGTCGTCGCGCACATCCGGCAGCGACGCGCGGTCGAAGGACAGCTCCGGCAGTAACGAACCGAGCGCCGCAGCGTGACGCGGCATCACGTTGTTCACTTCTTCGGGCGCAACCCGAGCCAGCTCACGACACAACGCCTGCGCGCAGCGGTACTCCCGCTCGTACTCTCCGGCGTCCAGTTGCACGACGCACGCGCCGCGAATCCGAGCCCTGAGCGCGATCTGCCGCAGCACGCGCGTCTTTCCGGAACCTTGAGTGCCGAGCACGAGCGTGCTGCTGCCGCGCCCGTACGAGAGGTGATCGAGATGCCGCGCCGCAGCCTCGAGCTCTCGATCGCGCCCCGCGATCGGTGCGCTCGCGAGGTGGCTCTCGGCGAGACTCAGCTCGTCTTCGGCCTCGTCGCCCAAGATCACGTTCAGCCGATCGATCACGACGCTCGAGCTGGCCGGCCGCGCCGATCGGTCGGCGCGCAACAACAGCTCGACCAGCTCCACGAGCTCCTTGGGAATCGCCGGCAGCGGTTGCCCATCGATCGCGAACTCGGGCTTCGCCTCCGAGAGCGGCGTGATCGGTTGCGCCCAATAACTCGGCAGTTGCCCGATGTGACTCGCCGGATAGGCGTGCCGGCCAGTCAACAAGAAGTACGCGAGGCAGCCGAGCGCATATAGATCAGCGCGATGATCGAGCACACCCGACTCGAGTGCTTCCGGCGCGATGCACGGCGGCGTACCGATTACACTGCTCGGCTCGCCAAATCCGATCAGCGCGCCGAAGTCGATCAGCTTGCACTCACCCTCGCGCGTCACGTGCACATTGCGCGGAGACACGTCGCGGTGGACGAGGCGCCGCGCGTGCAACAAGCCGAGCGAGGTCGCGACGTCGCGCAGATAGCGACAAGCGCGTTGATACGGCATCGGCGAGAGCGCCGACAGGTCGCTGCCGTCGAGCAGCTCCATCGTATAGAACATCGCTTCGGCGTCGCTGCCGTAGTCGTAGACCTCGATGATCCGCGGGTGCGACAGCTGCGCGAGCGTCGCGTACTCGCGCTCGAACGACGCCGAGAGCGCGGAGCGACTGCCGCGACCGACCGCGAGGCGCTTCAGCGCAAGCACGCGTCGGTCGTACCGGTCCCGCACGCGGTATACCGTACCCACGCCACCTTTGCCGAGGACGGCATCCACGTCGAAGCGGCCGGCGATGAGTTTGGGTGTCGTGTCGTCTGCCGTCGACAACGGAGTCGGCGGAACCGCCATGGATCAAGAATAGCAACTCGGAGAGTCGGGCTGCCATGTGCGAAGGTACTGCACAGCAGCAGCCATCAGCGGCGATCGGAGCCGCCGTCAGGTGCCGATACGCCCGAGATGTCCGCGATCCGGTGCGGCGAGCGCACTCTGGAACACCCGGTCGAGCGACTCTACGAACCGTTCCTGGCTGTGCTCGCGTGCGACGTATGAACGCCCGGCTGCGGCGAGAGCCGAACGCCGCAATTCAGCAGCTAGAAGCTGCTGAATTGCATGTGCGAGCTCAGCTGCGCTGTCACCGCGGGCGCGCTCGACGATTCCGTCCAGCGCGAGTCCGGCACACGCGCGCGGCATCACCGCGCACGGCACGCCTCTAGCGAGCGCGTCGATCAGCTTGATCGGCAGCCCGCCCGGCGCAAGCCGCGGAACGATTGCGAGATCCGCCGCGGCATGCACTTGGCGGCGCACTCGCTCGTCGCCGAGCACGACGTGGTGGAGCGGGACGCCCAGCAGCTCACAGCTGCGAATGAACGCTCGCGCATCGCTCTGCGTCGCGAGCAGCAAGCTCACCGGCACGCCGTTGCGGCCAAGTGCGGACAGCGCACGCGGGATCAATTCGACGCCCTGGTACGCATCCAAGTTGCCTGCGTACAGCGCGACCTTCGCACGCTGCCCGATACCGAGGCCGAGCCGGCTCGTCGCACGTTCGCGCGCGCGGATCGGCTCCGGCACTTCCCACGGCACCGGCACGAACTGCACGTCCTCGCGCAGTTCCGAGAGCCGAGCCCGCAGCGTCTCCGAAATTGCAGCGACAGCGCCAGCGCGTTGCACGAGCAAGCGGTCCAGTGTTCCGCCGGCGCGCCGCAGTGCAGCCGATAGCAGCGGATGCGCGTAGACCGGAAGCTCTTCCGCGAGATCGGTGTGCGCGAAGAACACCAGCTTCGGTTGGCGCAAGCAGAGCGCGAGCGCTGCTGCTTCCACGTGATGTGCGACGATTACACTCGGTTGCAGCTTGTGCACGAGCGCTTGAAGCTCGAACAACATGCGCGCATCGAGCACGAGTTTACCGAGGCTCGGGCCGGAGCGCAGCGAGCGCAGGCGCGGTAGGTCGCCGACGCGATGCACCGCAAACCGCGTCGAAGTCGCGTAACCTTCGGTCGCGTACGTAAACAGTGCGGCCTCGGGATCGACCCGAATCGACGCATCGAGCATCGCGCGGATCGCGGCTTGTGTGCCTTGATAGGTCGGAAACGGTAACGCTGCGACGTGCAGCGCGCGGCGCGGGCGCAATGCTTCCGGCCGCAGTTCGGTTTCGAGGTGTCCCGTCATTCGATATAGCCCAAGCGTCGTAAGCGTTCTTCGACGCGAGCTTCAGCGACCGCGCCGGGAGTCGGTTCAGTTCGCTGCGCGGGCGCAGCAATTGCAGCCTGAGGCTGCGGCACGGTGGCCCGAGAGCCATCCGTCAAGATTTCGTCGAGCGACCGCCCGTCACATGCGTGTAAATGCGAGAGCTGCATGCGTGCGAGAAGGGTGGCGCTGACATCGGCCATCGCGGCATCGATCTCGCCGACTGCTCCGACGCTCGGACCGCAGCCGATGAACAAGCCGCGAGGCCGATGTGAACCCGGCAAGCTCCGACCTTTACGGCCTAGATACTCGTGAGGCGAAAGCTTTCGAAAGGCCGTGTCGCCAGGCGCGCTCGCGGACGGCATGAGGTTGTACGAGTACCCCGACGCCAGCGAGAGCTCGAGCAACAAGTCCGGCGCGCGTTCCACCACTGGTCCGTGAAACAACGCTTCGCGTGGCCACAGCTGCGTGACGACGCGTTCACCCGTCCAGGGGTCGCGCAGGTTCTCGAAGAACGCTTCGAGCTCGCGCAGCACGCGTGGCACGTCACTCGGCGCGAGCTGCCCCTGGGGCTCGCGCCCGCGCAAGTTGAAGTGCAGCGCCGGAAAGTAGTTCAGCTCGTCGCTGAACACCGTCGTGTGCTGCATGTCGATCGCGGCAAAGCGCGCGCGCGACTCCACCAGCCCCGGCAAAACCGCTCCAAAGCCACGAAACAACTTCTCGCGAACGCGCGGCGGCAGTCGCGTGAGCGCGAGGTCTTTCGCTCGCGCGACGGCGCTCGAACCAAACCGCTTACCGCGCAGGTGCAGAAACCCTGCCGAGGCGAGCGCACGGTTCAAATAGAACACGCGATCGGACGATCCGCCCGAGCCGTGATCACTCACGATCGTCAGCTCGACGCCGTCGCCGCCCGCAGCTGCCAGCAACTGGCCGACGGCTGCATCGAGCGCTCGATACACCCGTGCGAGTCCCGATTGCGTTTCGCTCGACACCGCCTCGGGCCGGCGTGGCGATTGCGGATCGTGTAGCGACCACAAGTGATGCGCCGCCGTATCACTCTCCCCGAAATAGATCGCGAAGAAGTCGAACGCGTTTTCGCGCAACAACCACGACCCGAGCTCGGCGCGGCGGGCGATGCGAGCGCACAGCGCGTCGGGCAAGCGCTCGTGAAAACCAGCCGAGTCCGCATCGAACTCGTCGACGTCGTCGAACCGCTGAACGCCGAACCGCGACACGATCGCGTCGTACGCGCTCTTCGGCCAGACGAACGACCGATCCGCTTCGAACGCGACCGGTGAATCCCAACCGCTCACGAAGATGCCGCGCTGCAGGCGCTCGGGCGGAAACGTCCCTGGAAAAAACAGGCACGCACAGTGCAAGCCCGCGCTGTCCAGCCGCGCCGCGAGGGTCGGCGTTTCGCGCACGCTTCCTGCCGTAAAGTGCACGCGGTATCCCGTGCGCGTCGTGAAGTCGAACACGCCGTGTTTGCCCGGATTGTCGCCGGTGAGCAAGGTCGTCCAGTTTGGCAGCGTCGCCGGTGGCTGCACCGAACGCAGCGCAGCGCAGGCACCTCGCGCGAGACACGCCTGCAAGTTCGGCAGTTCCGCGCCGAGCTCGCGCACGAGATCGAGCCCCGCACCATCCAGACCGATCAGCAAATGTTTGGCGCCGGACTTCACGCTCCGCTCCAATCGCGCCCGAGCAGCGCGGGATTCGAGAGACCGAACGAACCGAGGATCGTCTGCGCGACGTCGTAGATCTTCAGACCACTCACCGCGCCGCGCGCAGGCACTCCCGGCCCCGCGAACACGAAGACTCCGTTCCAGTCGTGGTTGCACGCGTCAGGACCCGTGTCGTTCGTCCGACTGTAGATGCTGCCGTGGCCCACCGATCCGATCGCGCGATAGTTCAAGTCGTCGAAGAACACGAGGAGCTCCGGCGGCAACCCGCGCGTCTCCCGATACGCGAGCTCGGGCATCACGACACGATGCGAAAGCTGCTCCCCGCGCGGCCCGGGGATCTCCGCGAGCTCCCGCGCCAGCTTTGAACGCACCTGCACGACGTCTGCCGGTGCGACGCAACCCTCGGGCTCGCGTCCGATCACGTTCAAGCACACCCGCGCGTGATAGCCGCCTTCGCCCCAAGCGCGCGTGCGACCCCAGTCGACTTCGAGCTTCGAAAACGGCGTAACTCGCGAGGGCTTGTTTCGCAGCACGAGGTATCCGCGTTCGATCAGCCACTCGTTGATACAGATTCCACCGAGCAGCGGCCGCGCACCGTGATCGCTCACCAGCATCACAGACGTGTCGCTCGGAGCGGCAGCGATCAACCGACCCACACACCGATCGAGATGCTGGTAGTACGCGAGGCCGTCGCCGGCGTACGGCCCGTGCGGATCGTGGCGCGGATCATCCGCATCGAGGTGCGTCCAAAACGCGTGATGGAATCGATCGAGCCCGATGTCGACGAGCGCGAGAAAGTCCGGTTGCCGGCTTCGCAGTAAATACTCCGCGATGCCGAAGCGCTGTGTGCTCTGTCGATACACCGCGTCGCGCAGTGCGGCGAGATCCTCCGTCCGATACTCGTCGACGTCCGGCTCGTAAGCGCCAAATCGCGCCGCGAGCTCCGCCGCGACCTCGTGCGGATGCGTGTGCGGATGCGCTGCATCCGGAGTGAGAAAACAGGAAACCGCCTCGCCGTGGACACTGCGCGGCGGATAACTCGGTGGGACGAACAGCACGCACACGCGGCGACCGGCAGCTCCGAGCGTGTCCCAAACCATCGGCGTTTGCAGGTCTTCTGAGCTCGCGAGGCGCATCTCGTACGAACCGCGCACGCGCTGCCGAAAGCCGTACAAACCGAGCTCTCCCGGATCGCGCCCGCTCAGCATGCTGGCCCACGCGGGCACTGTGATCGGCGGCTCGGTCGAGCGCAGTGGCCCCCACGTGCCGGCCTGCATCAGCTTCGCCAAGTTCGGCAAATCTGGGCGGTACCGATCGAAGACCAGCTTGGGCGCTGCGCAGTCCAAGCCGATCAAAAGTAGCCGCGCCATTCGCGCGGCAAGTAGCACGTCGTAGGCCAACTGCCAAAGTCCCCCATAGCGCTCGAAGAGGAGGGCTAGCCGCGCGCGACGCCACGTGTAGACTCGGCCCCCGTGCACAGCTGGTGGTCGTTTTCCCCTGAGCTCGTCTGGGGCCTGTTTCAGCGCAGCCTCGGCGTCGTCTTTCTAGTCTCCTTCGTCTCGCTTGCGGGCCAGAGCGTTCATCTC